>NZ_WBKT01000233.1 GCF_008868175.1 Micromonospora sp. AMSO31t | reverse complement strand
CGGCCACCGGCCGGCCCCACCGCGCTGCCCCCGTTCTACCCCCGGGGTACGACGCTCCGCCGCCCTCGTGCTCGCGGGCTGGGAAGATCCTGGGTCGGCCCGGACCGGCCGGTTACAGTCGGTCCGTGGCGCTCGGTCTTCCCTCGGTCCTCCCCAACCCCCAGCCGGCCATCGGGGAGCTGATCCGTGACGCCCGGCCCACCTTCTCCTTCGAGTTCTTCCCGCCGAAGACCCCGCAGGGGGAGCGCCTGCTCTGGCAGGCCATCCGCGAGCTGGAGTCGCTGCGTCCCTCGTTCGTCTCGATCACCTACGGCGCGGGCGGCTCGACCCGGGACACCACGGTCGCGGTGACCGAGCGGATCGCCACCGAGACCACCCTGCTGCCGATGGCGCACCTCACCGCGGTCGACCACTCGGTCGCCGAGCTGCGGCACGTCATCGGCCGGCTGGCCTCGGTGGGGGTGCGCAACGTGCTGGCCGTGCGCGGCGACCCGCCCGGCAACCCGGGCGGCGAGTGGATCAAGCATCCTGAGGGCGTGCGGTACGCCGAGGAGCTGGTCCGGCTGGTGCGCGACGCCGGCGACTTCAGCGTCGGGGTGGCCGCGTTCCCCTACAAGCACCCCCGCTCGCCCGACGTGGCCAGCGACACCGCGCACTTCGTCCGCAAGTGCCGGGCCGGCGCCGAGTTCGCGATCACCCAGATGTTCTTCGACGCCGACGACTACCTGCGGCTGCGGGACCGGGTGGCCGCCGCCGGCTGCGACACCCCGATCCTGGCCGGGGTGATGCCGGTGACCCAGCTGGGCACCATCGAGCGGTCCGTGCAGCTCTCCGGCGCGCCCTTCCCGCCGGCCCTCGCGGAGCGGTTCGCCGCGGTGGCCGACGACCCGGAGGCGGTCCGCCGGTTGGGCATCGAGCAGGCGAGCGAGATGTGCGCGAAGCTGCTGGACGAGGGCGTGCCCGGCATCCACTTCATCACCCTCAACCGGTCCACCGCCACGCGGGAGGTCTGGCAGCGCCTGCGCGCCGACGCGTGGGTGTGAGCACCCGGCCCACGACACCGCCACGGCCCTTCTACGGTTGATCCGTGGTGGGCACACAGCTGAACTGGGACCAGTACGCGACCGCGTGGGCGCGCCTGCACGGCGGCTTCGACCCCCGGGTGGCCGCGCCGGTGGTCCGCGCCTGGCTGCGCTTCGCCTACCACGTGGGTTACATCCTGGGCCGGCTGCGGGTCGGCCCCACCCCGGTGACCGTGGTCGGGGTGCTGCTCTGCGTCTGCGTACCCCTGCTGGTGGGGCGGGCCGGCGACGGGCCGTTCCTGGGCGCGCTGTTCGTGCTGCTCGCGGCGGTGGCGGACAGCGTCGACGGCGCGGTGGCGGTGGCGACCAACCGCACCACCCGGCTCGGCTACGTCTACGACTCGGTGGCCGACCGGCTCGGCGAGGCCGCCTGGCTGACCGCGTTCTGGCTGCTCGGCGCCCCCGGCGCGCTGGTTGCCGCGGCCGGGGGGCTGTCCTGGCTGCACGAGTACGTGCGGGCCCGGGCGGTGTCGGCCGGGATGCGGGAGATCGGGGCGGTGACCGTGGGGGAACGCCCCACCCGGGTGTGCGTGGCCCTGGTCGGGCTGGTGGTCGCCGGGCTCACCGGGCTGATCGACACCGATCTGACCTCGGGCACCATCACCATGGCCACCACGGTCTGGGTGCTGCTGGCCGGTTTCGGCCTCGGCCAGTTGCTCTCCGCCGTCCGCCGCGCCCTGGTCGACGCCGACTGACCCCGGTCCGATCCACGCCGGCCCGACGGCCGCGCCCTACCAGGCCGGGCCGATGGCGTCGGCGACGATCTCCGCGGACAGGGTGACCATGGGCAGGCCGCCGCCGGGGTGGCTGGAGCCGCCGACCAGCCAGAGCCCGGCCACCGGGCCCCGGTTGGCCGGGCGGAGCAGCCCGCCCGCGGTGCCGTAGATGGCCCCGCCCGGCGCGCCGGTCGCCGCGTCCAGGTCGGCCGGGGTGCGGATCTCCCGGAACACCAGCCGGTCCCGCACGTCCACGCCCCGCTCGGCGAGCACGTCGAGGATCCGGTCCGCGTACGCGTCGGCCAGCCCCGGCCGCCGCCAGTCGACCGCACCCGCGACGGTGCCGTGGCGGGCCGCGTTGACCAGCACGAACCACGCCTCGTGCCCGGCCGGGCGGACCGCCGGGTCGTCGGCCACGGTGACGAAGACGGTCGGGTCGGGCGCGGGCCGGGCCCGGACCCCCCGCCCCGGGTCGCCGAAGACCGCGTCGAACTCGGCGTCGTGGTCGCGGGGGAAGAAGACGGTGTGGTGGGCCAGCCCGGAGTCGCCGCGGACGCCGAGCAGCAGCACGAATCCGGCCAGGCTGCGGTCGGTGAGCGCGGCCAGCCGGCGCGGGGTGGGCAGCAGGTCCCGGTAGACGGTCAGCGCGTCGACGTTGGCCACCACCACGTCGGCGGGGACGGGGGCGGCGACCCCGGCGAGGCGTACGCCGTGGACCCGGCCGCCGGCCGCGTCGATCCGGGTGACCGTGGCGCCGGTGCGCACCACGACGCCGAGGTCCAGGCAGCGCGACAGCAGCGCGTCGGCCAGGGTGGCCAGCCCGCCGCGCAGGTACCAGCCGCCGTACGCCAGTTCGGCGTAGGGGACGGCGACCAGCGCGGCCGGGGCGCGGCGCGGGTCGGCGCCGGTGTAGGTGGCGTAGCGGTCGAGCAGCATCCGCAGCCGCGGGTCGGACAGGTGCCGGCGGCCCAGCCCGCGCAGGCTGCGGCCGGGGCCGATGGCGGCGAGGTCGCCGAGCCGCCAGGCCAGCGCGGCCAGGTCCCGGGGGGAGTCGACGGTGCGGCGCAGCACGTTCCGGTGCGAGGCCGCCCACACCCGGCCGGCCCGGCGCCAGAGCCGCTGCCAGTCGGCGGCGGCCCGGTCGCCGAACGCCGCGCCGACGCGGGCGGTGAACTCGGCCGGGTCGGCGCAGGAGTCCAGGGCGGGTCCGCCGCCGGGGAAGACGTGCCGGACGATCGGGTCCAGCGGCACCAGGTCCAGGTATTCGTCGAGCTTCGCGCCGGTCGCCTCGAACAGGTCGTGGAACACCTGCGGCAGGGTGACCAGGCTCGGCCCGGTGTCGAAGTGCCACGACCCCTCGGGGGTGTCGTGCCGGTGCCGGCCGAGCTTGCCGCCGACCGTGTCGGCCCGTTCCAGGACGGTGACCTCGTGCCCGGTGACCGCCAGCCGGGCGGCGGCGGCCAGGCCGCCCACGCCGGCGCCGATGACCACGATCCGCGCCATGCCGCCCCCTCCTAGCCGACCGGGCGACCCCGCCAGGTGAGCCGGCGTCGCTTCCGCAGATGGTACGACCGGAGGGTCAGCCAACCGAGGACCACGACCGACACGGGGTGTGCCAGCGCGTCGGGCCACGCCCGCCCGCCGGTGGCCCGGGCGCTGACCGCCCGGCCGGCGACGCCGAGCAGCCAGGCGACCAGCGCGAGCCCGGCCGTGACCGGCGCGCCGGCCGCCAGGGCACCGAGCGCGACCAGCGGGGGAGCGGTGTAGAGCAGGAGCAGCAGGGCCACCACCACGGCGGCGGCAGCCGGATGCCCGAAGGAGGCCCAGAGCGACTTGCTGTAGCCGTCGCGCAGCTGCGGCCAACTGTCGTACATCCGGCAGGCGGCCAGCCGGGAGCCGTCGGCCAGGGCGATCCGGCCGCCGGACCGCTTCACGGCCCGGGCCAGCTCGATGTCCTCCAGGACCCGGTCGGCGACCGCGGCGTGCCCGCCGGCCCGCAGGTAGCCGGCCCGGTCCACGACCAGGAACTGCCCGCCCGCCGCCGCGAGCGACGGCCGCGGCGAGCGTTCCATGGCGCGCAGCGGCAGGAAGGTGAGCCACAACCACTGCAGCAGCGGCTGCACCAGCCGGTCGGCCGCCGTCCGCACCAGGATCCGGGGGTACGGCGACAGCAGCGTCGCGCCCGCCGCGCGCAGCCCGGTCACCGCCGCGGCGACCGCGTACGGGCTGAGCACCACGTCGGCGTCGACGAAGGCCAGCACGGTCGGGGCCGGGCCGGTGCGGGTGGCGAGCTGCCAGCAGGCGTGCGGCTTGCCCAGCCAGCCGGGCGGCGGGGCGACCCCGGTGAGCACTGTGACCCGGGGGTCGTCGCCGGCCAGCGCGCGGACCACGTCGGCGGTGCCGTCGGTCGAGCCGTCGTCGAGCACCACGATCCGCAGCTCCGGCACGCCGCGCTGGGCGAGCAGCGCGCGCAGGCACGGGGTGACCCGGTCGGCCTCGTCGCGCAGTGGCAGCAGCACCGCCACCGCCTCGGTGACCTCGACCGGGCCGGCGCCGGGGCGGCGCAGCCAGGCGGTGGCGTTGACGACGGTGTGCGCGGTGAGCACGGCGACCGCCGCGGCCAGGACCAGCGCGGGGATCATGCGGGCGCGTCGACCCGGGGGGTCGGCTCCGCCACCCCGTCAGCGGCCCGGCGCCGGCGGGCGCGCAGCAGCGTCACCGCCAGCGGCACGGCGGCCACCGCCATCCCGGCCGCGCCCCAGGCCGCCGAGGCGGGCAGCCGGAGGAAGACCGCGTGCGCCAGCACGCTGGAGGCGTACGTCCACAGGTAGAGCGCGAACATCGGCGCGTCCCGCGCGTCGGTCCGGTCGACGGCCGGCCCGGCGAGCGGGCGCAGCGCGGCCGTCAGCAGCACCGCGAAGAGCAGCCAGCCGAGGTAGTTGCTGACCGGGATGCCGGGCAGGCCGGGCAGGGCCGGGACGGCGTCCCGCCAGCGCCAGTAGCCCTCGGCCACCATCTGCGGGTCGAGGAAGAGGTCCCAGGCGGCCAGCCCGACCGCGGCGAGGGCGACCCGGGCCGGGCGGGAGCGGGTGAGCCGGACCGCGGCGAGCCAGGCCGGCCAGGCCATCCAGGTCCAGGCCAGCGGGATGACCAGCGGCACCCCGGCCAGCTTCGGGCCCAGCTCGCCGGAGTAGTCGTAGCTGCCGAACGGGAAGCCGGTGGCCACGCCGAGCGCCTCGATGGCGAAGCCGCCGCCGGTGGCCACGGCGACCAGCGCGAGCGCGGTGCGCGTGCCCCGGGTGAGCAGGGCGTGGCCGACGGAGAGCAGCCAGCCGAGCCCGACCGTGGCCACGGTGAGCGCGGCCCGGGTGGCGCCACCGGTGAGCGGGTAGCAGATCTGGGCCAGGACCAGGACGGCCAGCAGCGCCCAGGGCAGCCGGCCCCACGTCATGGCGTGTCCGGCGCCGGGGCGCCGCCCGGGCCGGGCGGGGGCAGCGGCAGGTCCCGGCCGAGCACGCCGAACGGCCGCTCGTCGCCGGGGAAGTGGAAGTGGCGCAGGATGTCGACGAAGCCGAACCGGCGGTAGAGCCGCCAGGCCCGGGACTTCTGCTCGTCGGCCTCCGGCGTGGAGAGCAGGGTCGTGCTGCCCTCGGCCATGGTGAGCAGCGCCCGCAGCTGGCCGGCGCCCAGGCCGTGCCCCTGCGCGGGCGGGCGGACGTGCAGCTCGACCACCTCGAAGCAGTGGGCCAGCCAGCGCTGCCGGGCCTCGGCGTCCAGCGCCCGGTGCACCTGGTCGTGCCACCACTGGCCGGCGGCGCCCAGGTAGCCGTACCCGAAGCCGGCCAGGTGTCCCTCGGTGGTCAGGCTGGCGACGGCGCGGAAGCCGGGACGGCGGACGTGGGTGGCGATGTAACCGCGCCGGGCCTCCAGCAGGTCGGCGCGGTAGCCCATGGCCTCGCCGTAGACGGCCACCACGTCGTCCAGCCGCCGGACCAGATCGTCCGGCGTCCACCGCACCAACCTCATGCGTTCCCTCTCGCCGTTTCCGGGCCGCTCCCGGGGGCGGCCCATCCCAGCACCGCGCGGTCGCCGACCACGTCGGCCACCGCGAACCGCGCGAACAGTTCCTCCGCGTACCAGCCCTCGGTGGGGGTGCGGGTGATCGCCGCCCGGTGCTCCGGGTGACGGTACGCGAACGCGACGAGGTCCGCGGCGTCGCGCCACACGCTCACCGTGCCCTGCCAGCCCAGCGGGGCCTCGCCGACGCCGAACCGGGCGAGCAGCCCGGGCGCGGTGTGCAGGGCGGCGGCGACCGGCGGGACGGCCCGCCAGAAGGTGACCGCCCGGCGGGCCCGCAGCCGGGCCCGGGTCAGCGCCAGCACCGGCCCGGTGACCCGACCGCCGGGCGGCTCGCCGAACGGGCGGCGGCCGGACCACTCGCCCCGGCTGGTCAGCGGGCGCAGGTCCACCCGCACCCGGGCGCGGGCGAGCCGGGCCCAGGACCGACCCACCGGGGAGGCGTCGAAGCCGGCCGCCGCGGCGGGGGAGTCCCACACCACCAGGGCGGCCCACCGGGTCAGGTCGGCGTCGCCGGGGCCGAAGCCGGTGCCGGTCCCGGTGCCGAGCAGCTTGGCGAACCGGACGCCGGGCAGCCGGCGCAGCCGCGCCGGGTGGGTCGCCATCCGGGCCAGCGCGCCGGGGACGGCCGTCCGGGGGATCCGCCACACGTGCAGCGTGACGAGGTCGGGAGTCACGCCACCTCGTGCGGGGTGCCGGCGGTGAGCCGCAGCAGCTCCGCGTGCGTGGTGGGGAAGACCGCCCGCGGCACGCCGCCGGCCGCCCACACCTCGTCGTACGCGGCCAGCGCGGTGTCCACGAGGGTGCGCAGCGGCTGCGGGTGGCCGACCGGGGCGACCCCGCCGATGACCTGGCCGGTGTGCCGCTTGACGAACTCGGGGGTGGCCCGGCGCAGGTGGGTGACGCCGAGGGACGCGGCCAGCCCGGCGGTGTCCACCCGGTGCGCGCCGGAGGTGAGCACCAGCAGGGGCGCGTCGTCGGCGTCGAAGACGAGCGAGTTGGCGATGGCGCCGACCTCGACGCCGAGCGCCTCCGCCGCCGCGGCGGCGGTGTGCACGGCCTCGGGCAGCAGGCGGACCTGGCTCGGGCCGCCGGAGCCGTCCCGCGCGCCCGCGTCGTCGAGCGCCCGCTGCACCGCCTGCACGTTCGGGTGTGGCTGCATGCCCCTCATTCTCCCCACCCCTCCCGG
>NZ_WBKT01000232.1 GCF_008868175.1 Micromonospora sp. AMSO31t | reverse complement strand
CGGGGGCGGCCGGTCCGACCAGCGTCGGCAGGGTGAGGGCGGCGGCGGACAGGACGGCCAGGGCGCGGCGTCGGATCGTCCGTGCGCGCCTGGCGGGGGTACCAGACATCGACGCACTCCTCTCGGCTCAATCGTGGGATGTCGATTGAGCTACCAGACAGTAACCGCCCGATGACGGGATGTGAATGCGTCCGGTAAGCCTTGCGGCCGGGTGCGGAAGGGCACTTCTCCGGCAGAAGGGGCGGACTGCGGCGGTTCTCGCGCAAGGGCGGGCCGGGGTGTGGTGACCTGGGCGACCAGCCAGGTTAGGCTAGGCCCGCCCCGACCCACCGTCGCCTCCGTGGAGAACCCGTGAAGCTCTCGATCCTCATGCCGGTCTACAACGAGGAGGAACGCATCGCGGATGCCCTCAAGCAGGCGTTGGCGGTGGACTACCCGTGTGAAATCGAGCTGGTCGTCGTGGACGACGGCAGCCGCGACGGCACCGGCGAGGTGCTCGGCCGGGTGGACGACGCCCGACTGCGGGTGATCACCCACCAGCGCAACGCCGGCAAGGGCGCCGCGATCAAGACCGCCGTCGACAACGCCGAGGGTGAGTACATGGTCATCCTCGACGCCGACCTCGAGTACGACCCGCAGGACATCCCGCGGCTGCTCGAGCCGGTGCTCGACGGGCGGGCGACGGTCGTCTACGGCAACCGCACCTTCGGCAGCCACAGCTCCTACAGCTTCTGGTACGTGATGGGCAACAAGGGCGTGACGCTCGCCGCCAACGTGCTCTACAACTCGTACATCGGCGACCTGGAGACCTGCTTCAAGCTGATGCCGCTGGAGCTGTACCGCTCGCTCCAGGTCCGCTCGCGCGGTTTCGGCATGGAGGCCGAGGTCACCGGCAAGCTGCTCCGCCAGCGCATCCGCCCCTACGAGGTCCCGATCAGCTACCGCGCCCGGGGCCGCGAGGAGGGCAAGAAGATCACCTGGAAGGACGGCGTCGAGGCGATCTGGATCCTCGCCCGCGAGCGCGCCCGGCGCCACCCGGTCGGCCCCGCCGCCCGCTGACGCCCCACCCACGAACGACGGGACCCCGCACCCCGGCCAGGCCGGTGTCGCGGGGTCCCGCTGTCCCGCCGGTCAGGCGGCGGCCCGGGCCGGGGTGAGGAAATCGTCCACCGAGCGGCGCAGGCCGGCCGCGTCCAGGCCGTGCCAGCGGTCGTGGTCCTCGGGCCCGCCGTAACGGCGCAGCTCCGACCGCCCCACCCCGAGGGCGAGCAGCCGGTGCGGCCGGTCGGCCAGCGCCGCGGCCACCACCCGGGCCGAGGTTCCCGCCAGGTACGGCTCGACCAGGATCACCTCGGTGCCGGCGAGCGCCCGCAGCCCCGCCGTGTCGAACGGGCGCGGCCGGTGGGTCCAGGCCACCGTCACCGGCCGGTCGGCCACCGCCGCGAGGGCCGCGTCCAGCAGCGGCCCGACCGCCACCAGCAGCGGCGCGCCCGGCCCGGCGTCCCGCACCACCCGCAGGTCACCCGCCTCGGGGTACGCCCGCGCGTTGGTCTGCGTGGACAGCCGCAGGTACGTCGACCCCCGCCCGCACACGGCGTCCCGCAGCAGCCCCGGCACCTCGTCCGGGTGGCCGGGCACGTGCACGGTCCAGTCGTTGAGCGTGTCGATCAGCGCCACGTCGGCCGGGGCCAGGTGGGTCCGCCCCGCCGCCGCCCGGTCGTACGACGCGCCGACGCTGACCAGAACCGCACCGACCCCCTGGTGGTCGAGGTCCAGCTTGATCTGCTCGTACGCCCGCTCCACGAGGAACGGCGCGTAGCTGTGCACGATCGGCCGCTGCCCGGTCAGCGCCAGCCCGCCGGCCACACCCACCATCAACTGCTCCCGGATGCCGACGTTGACGACCCGACCCGGGTAGCGGGCGGCGGCGGGGGCGAACGCGGCGGCCGAGATGTCGGCGAGCACGACCGTGGTGCGGGGATCGGCCAGCACCTCCTCGGCCGTGGTCACGAAGGTGTCGCGCATGGTCATGCCCACTCCCCGTCGGTGACGACCGCGACGACGACGTGCGGCCGGTGGTGGTCGTGCCCGGTCAGGGCGGTGTGCAGGGCCGCGTGGTCCCGGCCGTCCACGGTCGCGGCGGTCCACCCGTTGACGGTGAACCGGCCGGCCGCGCCGCCCGGCCAGCCGTGGCTCGCCGACCGGTTGTCCAGCACGATCGCGGTCAGGTTGCCGAGCCCGGTGGCGCCCGCGTACGCGATGGCCTCGTGGTTCGAGCCCTCGTCCAGTTCGGCGTCGCCGAGCAGCACGTACACCCGGGGGTCGGTGCGGCCCTGGGCCCGCAGGCCCAGCGCGGTGCCCACGCCCAGGCCGAGGCCGTGCCCGAGCGACCCGGAGCCGATCTCCACGCCGGGCACCAGCAGCCGGTCCGGGTGGTCGCCGAGCCGGCTGTCCGGGCCGCCCTGGTCGTCCAGCCACGCCACCGGGACGAAGCCCCGGGCGGCGAGCAGCGCGTAGTAGCCGGCGACCGCGTGCCCCTTGGAGAGCAGGAAGCGGTCGCGGTCCGGGTCGTCCACGGTCGCCGGGGTGATCCGGAGCACCCGGTCGTAGAGCACCTGTAGCACATCCAGCGTCGAGTACACGTTCGGGCCGAACTCGCGGCCGGCGCGTACCCGGTCCAGCAGTGCCCTCAGCACGGCGGGGTCGGTGGCGGTCGTCGTCGTCATGCGGATAGCCTCGGAGTTGAAGCGCACTTCAACTCAAGGCCCTGTGATGCACGAAGCAACTCTGACCATCGGCCAGCTCGCCGACCGCAGCGGCGTGGCTCCCTCCGCGCTGCGCTACTACGAGCGGCTCGGGCTGATCCGCGCCGAGCGGACCGGCGGCAACCAGCGCCGCTACGCCCGCACCGAGCTGCGCCGGGTGGCCTTCATCCGGATCTCCCAGCAGGTCGGCGTCTCGCTGGAGGAGATCCGGGAGGCGCTGGCCTCGCTGCCGTCCGGGCGCACACCCACCCCCGACGACTGGGCCGCCCTCTCCCGCGCCTGGCGGAACCGGCTGGACGAGAAGATCCGACTGCTCGGCAAGCTCCGCGACGACCTCGACGGCTGCATCGGCTGCGGCTGCCTGTCGTTGCAGCGCTGCACCCTCTACAACCCGGGCGACGCGCTCGCCGCCGAGGGCTCCGGCGCCCGGCTCATGCTCCCCCGCCCCGGGCCGGACGCGGCCTGACCGGTCAGCGGACCAGCAGCACCTTGCCCAGGTGGTCGCTGGTCTCCACCAGCCGGTGCGCGTCGGCGGCCTCGGCCATCTTCGCCCGCGCGTGGACGACGGGTCGGACCTTCCCCGACTCGACCAGCGGCCACACCTGCTCCCGGACGCCCCGGACGATCTCCGCCTTCTCGGCGAGCGGGCGGGAACGCAACGCGGTCGCGTGCACCGAGGCCCGCTTCGCCAGCAGCATCCCGAGATCAAGCTCGCCCTTGCGGCCGCCCTGCATGCCGATCACCACGAGCCGGCCGCCGGTGGCCAGCGCCGCCACGTTCCCCGGCAGGTAGGCGGCGCCCATGATGTCCAGGATCACGTCCGCGCCCCGGCCGTCGGTGAAGCGGCGCACCTCCTCGACGAAATCCTGCTCCGCGTAGTCGATCGTGTGCGCGGCGCCCAGCTCGCGCAACCGCTCGTTCTTCGTCGCCCGCGCCGTCACCACCACGGTCGCGCCGAGCGCCACCCCGAGCTGGATGGCGAACGTGCCGATCCCGCTGCCGCCCCCGTGCACCAGCAGCGTCTCGCCCTCGGCCAGCCGCGCGAGCTGCACCACGTTCGACCAGACCGTGCAGGCCACCTCCGGCAGCGCCGCCGCGTCGACCAGGTCGACCCCCGCCGGCACCGGCAGCAACTGGCCGGCCGGCACGGCGACCCGCTCGGCGTAACCGCCGCCGGCCAGCAGCGCGCAGACCTCGTCGCCCACCGCCCAGCCGGTCACCTCCGGCCCGACCGCGGCCACCACCCCGGCACACTCCAACCCCGGGTACGCGGGCGCGCCCGGCGGCGGCGGATAGTGCCCCTGGCGTTGCAGCAGGTCGGCCCGGTTCACCGCGCTCGACCGCACCTCGACCAGCACCTCGCCCGGGCCGGGCTCCGGGTCGGGCACCGCCGCCCACACGAGAGCCTCGGGTCCGCCGGGTTTCGGGATCGTGATCGCGTGCATGACCCAGTCTTACCCGATCCGGCCGGCCGTCCACGCCCGGGCCAGGATCTCGTCCACCGTCTCCTCCGGCGTCTGCGCCGAGGTGTCCAGCCAGAGCCCGACCCGGGGCGTGGTGGCCCGGAAGCCGGCGTCCAGGTCGGCCACCGGCCAGCCGCCGTACCCCTGCTTGGGCCGGTCCCGCTCCCGGGCGGCGACCACGTCGGCGCGGGGTGCGAGCACCACCACGGCCAGCGGCCGGTGCCGGATCCGTTCGACCAGCGCCGGCAGCTCCGCACCGAGCACCACGTCCTGGAGTACCACGGTGAAGCCCGCGGCGGCGTAGCGGTCGGCGGCCGACGCGGCGAGGTCGTAGCGGAGCCGAAGCTGCCGCCACGCCTCGTCGGTGAGGTCCGCCGTCAGCTCCGCCCGCCCGCTGACGATCATGCGGCGGAACACGTCCCCACGCAGGTGCACCGCGCGGGGCAGCCGCCGGGCCAGCAGCTCGGCCACAGTGGACTTGCCGGCCGCCATGATTCCACTGATCAGCACCACCGCCGGGGTTTCCCACACGGAAGCATCCTGACAGCAGGGGTGGGACGGCGGCTCGCCCGTTCCACCGGCCGTGGCAGACTAGGCACGGCCGCGTAACCCGTCGGGGACGTGGCATGGAGGGTTCGCCTAGTGGCCGATGGCGCTGGTCTTGAAAACCGGTAAGGGCAGCGATGTCCTTCGTGGGTTCGAATCCCACACCCTCCGCCCCTGACCGACCGGTCACCCCTCGGCGAGCCAGGTCACCCGTCCGGGCCGGGCAACTGCGTTGCGGCCAGCATGGCGTCGAGCGCGGACGCCAGCCGGACCAGGCCGGCGCGGGTCCGGGGGAAGCGCCGCGCCGAGACGAAGACGATTCCGGCATGCGGCGTCGACGCCGTGATCCGGGCGAAGTCGGCGACGTTCTCGGTGACGACGCAGCGCTGGTGTCGGGCCGCCCACGCGAGCACGTCCTCGTCCGATCGGGAGGCGAGGCCGACCTCCAGGTCCAGGGCGGCGAGCACGTCGTGGCCCCGTTCCCGCAATCGGCGGCCCAGCGCCGGCGGATACATCTCGTCGAGTAGCAGCCCGGTCATGCCGGAGGGCGCCCGAGCAGGCCCTGCTCCGCCTGCCAGAGTCGTTCCTCCCGCTCGGCGGCTTCGTGGTTGGCTCTGATGAGCAGGTCGATCTCGGCCGAGTAGGTGGCGTAGTAGCGGAGCGCCGTCGCGATCTGCTCGCGGCCGAGGCCGGTGACCTCCATCAGTTCCGCGGCCAGTTCCTCGCCCTCCAGGTCTGGCGACTCGGCGCGTACCGCGTGCAGGGCGCCGATCACCTCCCAGATGTCCGGGCCGCCGTTCAGGGAGGCGCGACGCCCGGCCGGCCCTGCTAGGAAGACCACGCCGGGATGCTCGTAGGTGCGGAGCGACTCGTCGACGAACATGTTCGCCACCGAGGAGGACGAGGAGCCGGGGTGTTCACGCACATAGCGGTCCAAGCGGGCGAGCACGCCCTCATCGAAGCGAACACTTCGGGGACTACCCATGACTACAGTGTAGTCGCGCTCGTCGAGCCTGTGGGCACCGGACAACGGGCGCTTCCGGTTCGATCCGGGCTGCGGAAGGGGTATGAAGGTGCAGGACATTCGCGCACCCGGAAGGACCGTTTCGATGAGCCTGGAACGACCGATCGCCCCGGACCCGTACGAGCTGCTGCCGACGCTGCCGTCGTTCAACCTGACCAGTGACGACGTGCACAACGGCGAGCCGATGGACGCCCGGTACGCGCACGGCAGCGCCGGCGGCGAGAACGTCTCCCCGCACCTGGCCTGGTCGGGCTTCCCGGACGACACCAAGAGCTTCGTGGTGACCTGCTTCGACCCGGACGCGCCGACCGGCAGTGGCTTCTGGCACTGGGTGCTGGTGGACGTGCCCGCCTCGGTCACCGAGCTGCCGACCGCCGTGGACGAGGGCGACCTGGGGGGCGCGTTCAGCATCCGCAACGACTACGGCGACACCGGCTACGGCGGCGCCGCCCCGCCGGCCGGCGACCGGCCGCACCGGTACGTCTTCGCCGTGCACGCGGTGGACGTGGAGCGGCTCGACGTGGGCAAGGGCGCGAGCCCCGCGTACGTCGGGTTCAACCTGGCCTTCCACACCCTGGCCCGGGCGGTCATCCGCCCGACGTACCAGATCAAGGAGTGAGGAGACGGGGCCTCCGCGCTCGCGGAGGCCCCGTTCCGGTCAGGCCGGGACCCGGGCGACCGCGAAGACCGACTGGCCGAACGGCGGCCGGAGCCGCTGCTCGGCGGCCTTGGTGGCGGGGAGGACCAGGGTGTCGTAGACCTTCACCATGGGGCCTTCCTTCGGCATGAGCCGGAAGACCTTGGTGGCCATGAAGTAGCCGATCAGGCCGAGCGCGTTCGCGTAGTGGATCTTCTCCACGGTGAGGCCGGCCTCGGTCATCGCTGCGGCCAGGGTCTTCTTCGTGTAGCGCCGGACGTGGCCGGTGGCGACGTCCGCCGGGCTCATCGCGAACTGGAACGCGGGCACGATGATGATCACCGCGCCGCCGGGGCGGACCAGGTCGCGCATGCTCTGCAGCGCGCCGACGTGGTCGTCGATGTGCTCCAGCACGTTGTAGGAGACGGCCGCGCTGTAGTCGCCGCGCTCGGAGTGCGGCAGCAGCATCTGCCGGACCTCGATGCCCGGGTGCTCGGCCAGCCGTTCCTTGAGCCGGACCAGGCGGTCCGGATCCGCCTCGGTGGCCGTGATCCGGGGGAGGTGCTCGGCCCACTCGAGGGCGTAGTCGCCCAGCCCGCTGCCGATCTCGATGGGGTTGTCACCGAGGTAGGGCACGGCGAGCTCGACGAACCAGCGACGGTGGTTGACCGCCGTCGCGAGGCCCTCGAGCACCTCCGACTGGACGCGCTGATCCCCAGTGATATCTGCCATGCGTCGATTCCTCACGATATGACTGACCCGCGCCTGGACCGACAGAGTCAACC
>NZ_WBKT01000231.1 GCF_008868175.1 Micromonospora sp. AMSO31t | reverse complement strand
CTCGCCGCGATCCTGGCCGCCACCCTCGGCCCCACCCCGCCCACCTCGGCCGCCGGCTACTCCGCCCCGCTCACCACAGCCGTCGCCGGCCTCCCCGTGGCCACCGAGGTCCGCACCGGCTACAGCCGGGACCTCTTCCCACACTGGATCGACGCCGACGGCGACGGCTGCAACACCCGCAACGAGGTCCTGTACACCGAGGCCACCACCAAGCCCACGATCAGCGGCACCTGCACCCTCTCCGGCGGCCGCTGGTACTCCTACTACGACAACGCCTCCTGGACGCTCACCGGCGACCTCGACATCGACCACATGGTCCCGCTCGCCGAGGCCTGGGACTCCGGCGCCCGCACCTGGACCACCAGCCGCCGCCAGGCGTACGCCAACGACCTGGGCGACGCCCGGGCGCTGGCCGCGGTCACCGACAACGTCAACCAGGCCAAGGGCGACCAGGACCCGGCCACCTGGCTGCCGTCGTACGCCTCCGCGCGCTGCCGCTACATCGGGGAATGGGTGGCGGTGAAGGTGCGGTGGCGGCTCACCGTGGACAGTGCGGAGAAGAGCGCCCTGACCAGTTGGGCGAACAACTGCCCCGCCTCCACCGTCTCGGTCACCTACGCGTACTGACGCTCGTCGTTCTGGATCTTGGACAGTTTCCGTTCGCTGCGAACGGTAACTGTCCAAGGTCGGCGGCTTTAATGGGAGCATGGGCGCGATGAGGGACGGCCGGGAGTGGCGGATCGGCACCGCCGCCGACGTGGACTGGATCAACGGCCACACCACGGCCGGTCTTTCCATCACCACTGCCGTTCCGCCGGTCTTCGACGCCTACGCCACCACCTGGCGGCGCGACGACATCCCCGCCGACGTCTACGAGCGCGCCCTCGTCGGCCACCTCGTCGCGCACACCCCGGAGCAGCCCTGGTGGCTGGGCTACCTCGACACCGGCGCCCACGACACCGTCTTCCCCCGCGCCCCCAGGGTGTCGCTCTACTGGGACTGGCAGTACGTGCTGGTCGAGGCCGGACCCGAGCAGGCCCTCACCTGGCGGTCCGGCCACATGCGCGGCGACGGGTCACTGCCCGACCTGTTCTTCCCGGCCGACCGGTCCTGGCTGGTCTCCGCGCTCTGGGACGACACCTGGACCTGCGTGGGCGGGCCGGACCGGCTGATCGACACCCTCCAGCGCGATCCCCTGGCCACCGCCCGCCGGGTCACCCCCGACCAGGACGCCCTACCACCCGGCCTCACCCGCGAGTGATCCCGGCTCGCGCGCCCCGGCTGGCCCCTCACCCAGACGGCTTCACCACCTGGTACATGGCGTGGTCCTGCCACCGGCCGGCGATGTTGAGGTACTCCGGCGCCATGCCGAACCGCACGAACCCGTTGCGTTCCAGCACCGCCTGCGAGCGCACGTTGTGCAGCAGGGTCTCTGCCTGCACCCGGTGCAGCCCCAACTCCTCGAAGGCCACCCGCACGATCTCGCGCACCGCCCTGGTCGCGAACCCCCGGCCGTTGTGGCCGGCACTGACCCAGTAACCCATGGCGCACGACTGGAACGGGCCGCGCACGATGCCGTTGAGGGTGATCCGGCCGATCACGCGGCCGGCGTCGTCGAGGATGACGTGCGGCAGCTTCGAACCCTGCGCGTGCTGCTGAAGATCGGCGTGGATGACGGCGTGCTGGCCGTCCACCGTGAAGTAGCCGTCGCTCCGGACCGGGTCCCACGGCGCGAGGAACTCCCGGTTGGCGAGGAGCAGCTCGGCCAGGGCCGGCGCGTCCTCCAGGGTGATGAGTCGGGTGATCTTCACCGGCCCATTGTCCCGGCCGATCACTTGGCGTTGAAGTAGTTGGCCTCGGGGTGGTGGACGACGATCGCGTCGGTGGCCTGCTCGGGGACGAGCTGGAACTCCTCCGACAGCTGCACGTTGATCCGCTCGGCGCCGAGCAGCTCCACGATCTTCGCCCGGTCCTCCAGGTCCGGGCAGGCCGGGTAGCCGAACGCGTACCGGCAGCCCCGGTAGTCGGTGCGCAGCAGGCCGGCCAGGTCCGCCGGGTCCTCGTCGGCGACCGTACGCCCGCCCGGCAGGACCAGCTCGGCGCGGATCCGCCGGTGCCAGTACTCGGCCAGCGCCTCGGTGAGCTGCACCGACAGGCCGTGCACCTCCAGGTAGTCGCGGTACTCGTTGCCGGCGAACATCTTCGCCGTGTACTCGCTGATCGGCTGCCCGACGGTGACCAGCTGCAACGCCACCACGTCCAGCTGCTCGCCCTTCGGGCGGAAGAAGTCGGCCAGGCAGAGCCGGCGCTCCTGCCGCTGCCGGGGGAACGAGAACCGGGCCCGCTCGGCGTGCCCGTTCTCGTCCAGCACCACCAGGTCGTTGCCCTCGGAGTAGGCCGGGAAGTAGCCGTAGACCACGGCGGCTTCGAGGACCTGGTCGGCGATGAGCCGGTCCAGCCAGTAGCGCAGCCGGGGCCGCCCCTCGGTGTCCACCAGCTCCTCGTACGACGGGCCCTGGCCGCCCCGCGCCCCGCGCAGCCCCCACTGGCCCAGGAAGGTGGCCCGCTCGTCGAGCAGCGCCGCGTAGTCGGCCAGCGGCACACCCTTGACCACCCGGGTGCCGAAGAACGGCGGGGTGGGCACGTCGGCGTCGGCGGCCACGTCGGAGCGCACCGACGCGTCGTTCAGCTCCGGCAGCGCCTCGCGGACCAGGGCCCGCTGCCGCTCCCGCCGCTCGCGGCGCGCCGCCAGGGCGGCCTCCCGTTCCGGGTCGACCACCGGCGCGCCGCCCCGCTTCGCCGTCATCACCCGGTCCATGAGGGACAGCCCCTCGAACGCGTCCCGGGCGTAGTGCACCTGACCGGGGAACACCGAGCGCAGGTCGTCCTCCACGTACGCCCGGGTGAGCGCCGCGCCGCCGAGCAGCACGGGCCAGCGCTCGGCGACCCCGCGGGCAGCCATCTCGGCCAGGTTCTCCTTCATGATGACCGTGCTCTTGACCAGCAGGCCGGACATGCCGATGGCGTCGGCCCGGTGCTCCTCGGCCGCGTCGAGGATCGCGTTGATCGGCTGCTTGATGCCGATGTTGACGACGTCGTAGCCGTTGTTGGACAGGATGATGTCGACCAGGTTCTTGCCGATGTCGTGCACGTCGCCCTTGACGGTGGCAAGGACGATTCGCCCCTTGCCGTCGTCGTCGGTCTTCTCCATGTGCGGCTCCAGGTAGGCCACCGCGGTCTTCATCACCTCGGCGGACTGGAGCACGAACGGCAGCTGCATCTGGCCGGAGCCGAACAGCTCACCGACCACCTTCATGCCGTCCAGCAGCAGGTCGTTGATGATGGACAGCGGTGTGCGCCCCTCGGCCATCGCCGTGTCCAGGTCGGCCTCCAGGCCGTTGCGCTCCCCGTCGATGATCCGCCGCTTGAGCCGCTCGTCCAGCGGCAGCGCGGCCAGTTCCTCCGCCCGCGTGGCCCGCGCCGAGGCGGCATCGACGCCCTCGAAGACCTCGATGAACCGCTGCACCGGGTCGTAGCCCTCGCGGCGCCGGTCGTAGACCAGGTCGAGCGCGATCTCGCGCTGCTCCTCGGGGATCTTCGACATCGGCAGGATCTTGCTGGCGTGCACGATGGCCGAGGTCAGGCCGGCCTGCGCGCACTCGTGCAGGAACACCGAGTTGAGCACCTGCCGGGCCGCCGGGTTCAGGCCGAAGGAGACGTTCGAGACGCCCAGGGTGAAGTTGACCCCCGGGTAGCGGGCGGCGATCTCCCGGATGGCCTCGATCGTCTCGATGCCGTCGCGCCGGGTCTCCTCCTGCCCGGTGGCGATCGGGAAGGTCAGCGCGTCGATGAGGATGTCCTCCCGGCGCAGCCCCCACCGGCCGGTCAGGTCGTCGATGAGCCGGCACGCGACGCGTACCTTCCAGTCCCGGGTGCGGGCCTGGCCCTCCTCGTCGATGAGCAGCGCCACCACGGCGGCGCCGTGCTCCCGGACCACCGGCATGACCCGGGCGTACCGGGACTCCGGGCCGTCGCCGTCCTCGAAGTTGACCGAGTTGACCACGCAGCGGCCGCCGAGCATCTCCAGCCCCGCCTCGACCACCGCCGGCTCCGTCGAGTCCAGCATGATCGGCAGGGTGGAGGCGGTGGCGAACCGGCCGGCCAGCTCCCGCATGTCCTGCGTGCCGTCCCGGCCGACGTAGTCGACGCAGAGGTCCAGCAGGTGCGAGCCGTCCCGGGCCTGGCTGCGGGCGATCTCGACGCAGGCCTGCCAGTCGGCCGCCAGCATGGCCTCGCGGAACGCCTTGGAGCCGTTGGCGTTGCTCCGCTCCCCCACCATCAGGATGCTGGCGTCCTGGGCGAACGGCACGTGGTGATAGATCGACGAGACGCCCGCCTCGGGGCGCGGCTCGCGGGCCACCGGCCGCCGGCCGCGCAGCCGCTCGACCAGCACCCGGATGTGCTCCGGGGTGGTGCCGCAGCAGCCGCCGACCAGGGACACGCCGTAGTCGGTGACGAACCGCTCCAGCGCGTCGGCCAGCTCGACCGGGCTCAGCGGGAAGTAGGCCCCGTCGGCGGTCAGCACCGGCAGGCCGGCGTTCGGCATCACCGAGACCGGGATGCGGGAGTGCTGGGACAGGTAGCGCAGGTGCTCGCCCATCTCGGCCGGGCCGGTCGAGCAGTTGAGGCCGATCAGGTCGACGCCGAGCGGCTCGATCGCGGTCAGCGCCGCGCCGATCTCGCTGCCCAGCAGCATGGTGCCGGTCGTCTCGACGGCCACCTGGCAGATGATCGGGACGTCCCGCCCCAGCTCGGCCCGGGCCCGCTTCGCGCCCACCACCGCGGCCTTGACCTGGAGCAGGTCCTGGCAGGTCTCGATGATCAGCGCGTCCGCCCCACCGGCGATCAGCCCGGCCGCGTTCTCCTGGTACGCGTCCCGCAGGGTCGCGTACGCCGCGTGCCCGAGGGTGGGCAGCTTCGTGCCGGGCCCCATCGAGCCGAGCACGAACCTCGGCTGCTCCGGCGTCGAATGCGCGTCGGCGGCCTCCCGGGCGAGCCGCGCGCCCGCCTCGGACAGCTCGCGGATCCGCTCCGCGATGCCGTACTCGGCCAGGTTGGGCAGGTTGGCGCCGAACGTGTTGGTCTCCACGCAGTCCGCGCCCACGGCCAGATAGGCCTCGTGCACGCCGCGGACCACGTCCGGCCGGGTGACGTTGAGGATCTCGTTGCAGCCCTCGAGGCCGTCGAAGTCGTCCAGGGTCAGGTCGGCCGCCTGCAGCATCGTCCCCATCGCCCCGTCGGCGATGAGGATCCGGTCCGCGAGCGCATCGAGCAACGAAGTCCGCACAGGGCCAGGTTAGTGCGACCCGGCGTGGACGGGTCACCGCAACCTGGGCTTCCCACATACTGTCAGCGGGATCACCGCGTACCTTTCATCCGGTTCGCCCGACTGGTCGGGCCGGCCGACCGGCGCGGCCGACGGGCCGCGCCCGGCGGCGGCACGTAGGCTGGCGGACGTGAAGGACAACAGCGACGCGACCGTACGACGGCTCGAGGTGACGGCGTGACCGAGTTCGACGGACTGCCGGTGCTGCGGTCCCCGGTCGCCATCGCGGCCTTCGAGGGGTGGAACGACGCCGCCGACGCCTCGACCGCGGCCGTGGAGCACCTCGAGCAGGTCTGGCAGGCCCGCCAGGTGGCCGAGCTGGACCCGGAGGACTTCTACGACTTCCAGGTGAGCCGCCCGACCATCACGATGGCCGACGGGGAGACGCGCCGGGTCGAATGGCCGACCACCCGCTTCATGGTCGCCAGCCCCGAGGGCACCGAGCGCGACGTGGTGCTGATCCGCGGCATCGAGCCGAGCATGCGGTGGCGCACCTTCTGCGAGCAGGTGCTGGAGATCTGCCACAGCCTGGAGGTCGAGCGGGTGGTGCTGCTCGGCGCGCTGCTGGCCGACGTGCCCTACACCCGGCCGCTGCCGATCAGCGGCAGCGCCTCGGACGCCGATGCCGCCAAGCGCTACCAGCTCACCCCGACCCGCTACGACGGGCCGACCGGCATCGTCGGCGTGCTGCACGACGCCTGCACCCGGGCCGAGGTGGACGCCGTGTCGTTCTGGGTGCACGTGCCGCACTACGCCAACAACCCGCCCTGCCCCAAGGCCACCCTGGCCCTGCTGCACCGGGTCGAGGAGGTCCTCGACCTGCCGGTGCCGATGGCCGACCTGGCCGAGGAGGCCGCCGAGTGGGAGCAGCGCGTGCGCAGCGCCGCCGAGCAGGACGCCGAGCTGGGCGAGTACGTCCGTGAGCTGGAGGAGCGGGTCGGCGACGCCGGCATCACCCCGCTGACCGGGGACGAGATCGCCCAGGAGTTCGAGAAGTACCTGCGCCGCCGGGGCGGCTCCGCCGGCCCCACCGCCGGCTCCTGGTAGCCCTCTTCCGACGAGAACCGGGTCCCGAGCGGGGCCCGGTTCTCGCGTGTCCGGGGTGGCGAGGTCACACCGTCTAGGGCATCCTAGGAACCTAGCTGTCATGAGGAGGCGGGCATGCAGATCAATCCCGGCGCGGCCGAGTTCCCGCACCGGCAGATCGCCGCGCAGCTCAAGGCCCAGGTCCGCCGCGGCGACTGGGGTCCGGGCGAACGGCTGCCGTCCATCCCGGCCATCGCCGAGATGTTCGGCGTCGCGAAGCAGACCGTGCAGCGCGCCGTCGACCAGCTGCGGGTCGAGGGCATCCTGATCACGAAGCCCGGCTCCGGTACGTACGTCCGGGGCACCCGGCGCCGGCTCAACCGGCTCTCCCGGGGCCGGTACGGCGGCTTCCGCGGCTACCACACCGACCTGGCCGCCCGGTACCGGCAGCAGCTCGTCTCGGTGGGCCGCGCCGCCGCCCCGCCCGAGGTGGCCGACGCGTTCGGGGTGGCCGACGGCATCGAACTGCTCTGCCGGCGGCACCTGGTCCGCACCGACGACTCACCCGTCGAGGTCGGCGCCTCCTGGTTCCTGCCCGCCGACACCGCCGGCACCTCCCTGGAGCGCGCCGAGGCGTTCGGCCGCCCGCTCTACCAGGAGGCCGAGGAGGCCACCGGCCGCCGGTACGTCACGGCGACCGACACGATCAGCGCCCGCCAGCCCAGCCGGGAGGAGGCGGAGATCCTCCAGATCCGCCCGGACACCCCGGTGCTGCACCTGCTGCACGTCGCCTACGACGCCCAGCGCAAGCCCATCGAGGTCGCCCACGCCACCTGGCCCGGCCCGATGACCACGCTCACCGAGGAGTACCGGATCCCCGCCCCGCAGCCGGAACCCGACCCAGACCCCGACCTCATCCTGGGCTGACCCGCGCGGTCCGCTCCCCCGCCCGCGCCTGCCGG
>NZ_WBKT01000230.1 GCF_008868175.1 Micromonospora sp. AMSO31t | reverse complement strand
CCTCGACTCGTGCGGCTTCGGCGCGTTCGGCGGCGTCGGGCGCTGTGGCGGTGGCTCGCGTCGGGGCACCGGGGGGCGCGGTAAGCCGAAGCAGCAGGTGCTTGCCCCGGCTGGCCGATTCGCGGACGGTCCAGCCGGTGAGGTCGGTCGCGGCGAGCTGCGGCACGCGGAAGTCGGAGCCGGTGAGCCGGGCGCCGGCCAGGGCGCGCTGGAGGACGCGGGCGGTGTTCCAGACGGTGTCGCCTTCGGGCACCCCTCCATCCTCCCTCGCTCGGCGGGATCCGCAGGGCAGGCCGGGTCAGTCGCCGGTGACCGTCACCACGTCGCCGGCGCGTACGCCGAGCAGGTCGACCGCGCGGCCGCTGTTGACCGCGAGCGCCACCAGCCCGGCCGAGTCCACGTACGCGACCAGCCCGCCCGCCGGGGCGTCACCGAAGGTGTGCCCACGCACCGCCAGGCGGCCGGCCACCCGTATCCGCTCCGGCAGCCCGGCCAGCAGCGCGCCGGGGGCGGCCAGTTGGACGTTGCCGAAGTGGTCGACGGTCAGCACCTCGGCGGTGAAGCCCGCGTCGTCGGCGCGGACCACCGGCGCCGGCAGGCGGACCAGCGTCGCCGCGTCCACGGCCGGACCCGCCCCGGCCAGCGGCGCGCCGAGCGCCAGCCGCGCGGCGACCGGCGCGAACACGTCCCGCCCGTGGAAGGTGCGGGAGACCTCCGGGGCGAACCAGGCCGGACTGGTCAGCTCGACCGCCCCGGTGATCCCGCCGAGCGCCTCGGCGGCGTCCAGCAGCAGCCCGTTGTCCGGGCCGACCAGCAGCCCGCCCGGGGTGGCCAGGGCGACACCCCGCCGTGCCGTGCCCACACCCGGGTCGACCACGGCCACGTGCACCCCCACCGGCAGGTACGGCACGGCCTGGGCGAGCACCGCCGCGCCCCGGCGTACGTCGGCGGGCGGCACCAGGTGGGTCACGTCGATCACCCGGGCGGCCGGGGCGAGCCGGGCGAGCACCCCGTGGCAGGCCGCCACGAACCCGTCGGCCAGGCCGTAGTCGGTGGTCAGCGAGATCCAGGGCCCGCCGGCCGGCCCGCCGTCGGCCCCGCCGTCGAGCCTCGTCACGAGGCGGCCGCCGGTGCCGGGAGCCGCCGCTCCAGCCGCAGCTCGTCGTGGAGCGGGATGTCGTCCTCACCCAGGTACGGGATGGTCGGCTTGACGGCACGCGCCCGGTCCACCGCGCCCGCGTCCACCGCCACGATCCGCAGCCCCCGGCGCTGGTAGAAGCGGAGCGCCCGAAGGTTGTCGTTGGTGGTGACCAGCCAGAGCCGGTCCGCCCCGGCCGCCGTGGCGACCACCTCGGCGGCGGCCATGAGGGCGCTGCCCGCGCCGTTGCCCGGGGTCGTCGCGGCCAGGCTGACCACCTCCAGGCCGCCGCCGGCGGCGCGGTGCACCAGCGCCCCGGCGAAGCCGCCCGCCCCGTCCACCGCCACCAGGGTGGGCAGTTCCCGCAGGTCGTAGCGGGTGTCGTGGACCACCACGTGCGGGCCGCCCCACTCCCGTTGGTGCAGGGCCGCGAGGTCGGCGTGGTCGCCGGGTCCGGCGGGTCGTACCTGGATCGAGGCCATCCGTCCCTCCTCGTCGTGTGCGGCACACCCTAGCGAGCGTGTCCGCCCGGTCCGCCCCCCTTGCCGCGGATCCCGGCCCTGCCTGTCCTTCCGTCCCTCCGACCTCCCGCACATCGGGAGCCCCCGTCCACATCCCGGAACCCGACAAGATCTTGGTACCAAATGGCCCCTACAGAGGCCACTTCCGTCCAAGATCGCTGACGCTGACGCTGACGCTGACGCTGACGCTGACGCTGACGCTGACGCTGACGCTGACGCTGACGCTGACGCTGACGCTGACGCTGACGCTGACGCTGACGCTGACGCTGACGCTGACGCTGACGCCGGCCCCCCCGGCCGGCGCGGTGACCGGCGGTGCGACTCCGACGTCGGCTGTGACCCGCCGGACCGCCGACGTCCGACGGCGGTGCACGTTCCGGTGGGGCGTCGGTGGTCAGCCGCGGAGGCGGAGGCCGCGGGGGGTGGCGCGGAAGCCGGCGGCGGTGAGCGCGTCGCGCAGCGGCGAGGAGTTCACGGCCTCGCCGTCGGCGCGTTCGACGGAGATCGCGCCGAGCGCGCCGGAGTGCACCGCGTCGGCGAGTGCCTTGCCGGCTGCGGCCAGCGCGTCGGTGTCGTCGGTGAAGGAGAGGATGGTGCGCCCGCCCCGTTCGACGTAGAGCACGAGGTCGCCGCCGACGAGCACGACGAGGGCCCCGGCCTTGCGTCCGGCCCGGTGCCCGGTGGCCGGGGTGGCCCCGTCGCCGGAGTCGACCACGCGGTCGGGCCAGGGCAGGGCCGCGCCGTAGGGGTTGGCCGGGTCGGTGGCGGCGAGCACCACGGTGGGTCCGCTGCGGCCTCCACTGTCGTCGGGGTCGGCGAGGGCACGGATGCGGTCGACGGCGCCGGGCACGGCGAACTGGGCCGCGCCCAGCCCTTCGACGAAGTACCCGCGCCGGGCCGCCCCGCGTTCCTCTAGCGCGGAGAGCACCGGGTAGACCGCCGCGAAGCCGCCGGTCACCTGCTCGGCCATGACGGCGCCCCGGGTGACCACGCCGTGCCGTTCGAGGAGCAGGTCGGCGAGGGCGGCGGCGCGCCGGGTCGGGTCGAGGTCGCGCTCGGGCAGCCGGGACCAGCGGCCGGCCACGGTGGGTGGGCCGCCGCGGCTGGGTAGCGCCACCCGGCCGGGGCGGCGGTAGCGGGTGCGCGGGGCGGTCGGCCGGCTCCGGTGCGCTCCGCCGCCGCCGAGGGCCGCCCGGAGCGGGGCCAGGGTGTCGTTGGTGAGATGACCGGCCCAGACCAGGTCCCACACGGCGGCCGTCAGGGCGGTGTCGTCGGTGGAGCCGACCCGGTCGGACAGGGAGCGGAAGAACAGCGCCTGCCCGTCGGCGAGCGCGTCGAGCACGGCTTCGTGCAGCGGGGTGACGGCCAGCGCCTCGTCCGGTGGTGGCAGCAGCAGGGGCGCGACGTCCGCGTACGCGAGGGTGACCCAGCCGTCGCCGCCGGAGATCGCCCCGGATCCGGCCCAGACCACCTCCCCGCTGGCGCAGAGCTCGTCGAGCTGGGCGGGGGAGTAGTCGGCGATGCGGGCGGGCAGCACGAGACGTTCCAGCGCGGACGCCGGCACGGCGGCGCCCTGCAACTGCTCGACGGTGGCGGCGACCGCCTCGACGCCCCGGGCCGAGGAGCCGACCTGCTGCCAGCGGGGCAGGAACGCGGCGAGCGCCCGGGGCGGCACCGGCTCGATCTCCCGGCGCAGCGCGGCGAGGGACCGGCGGCGCAGCAGCCGCAGCACCTCGGCGTCGCACCATTGGGTGCCGACGCTGTCCGGGGCGAACTCGCCGGAGACGACCCGGCCGGTGGCGCCGAGCCGGCGCAGCGCCTGCTCGACGACGAACACCCCGAGCCCGAACCGGGCGGCGCAGGTGGCCGCCGCGAACGGGCCGTGGGTGTGGGCGTAGCGGGCCACCAGGTCACCGAGCGGGTCGGCCACCGGCTCCAGATATGCCTCGGCCACCCCGACGGGCAGCGCCACGCCGAGCGCGTCGCGCAGCCGGGCCGCGTCCTCGACGACCACCCAGCGGTCCTCGCCGGCGATCCGGACCCGCAGCACCCGTCGGGCCGCCTCCAGCTCGCCCAGCCACCCGGCCGGTACGCCCCGTTCGGCCAGCTCCGCCTCGCTCAGGTCGCCGACCACCCGGAGCAGCTCGACCACGTCCTCGGCGTCGCGGGCGCGGCGCTGCTCGGTGCGCCAGCGCAGTTGCCGCTCGGTCTCGGCCAGCACCGCGGGGTCGAGCAGCTCCCGCAGGTCGACCCGGCCGAGCAGCTCACCGAGAAGCCCGGAGTCGAGGGCCAGGGCGGCGGCCCGCCGCTCGGCCAGCGGCGCGTCGCCCTCGTAGAGGAACGCGCCCACGTAGCCGAACAGCAGTGAGCGGGCGAACGGCGACGGGCGCTCGGACTCCACCTCGACCAGGCGGACCTTGCGGGCGCCCAGGTCCCGCATCAGCTCGGCCAGCGCCGGCTGGTCGAAGACGTCCTGGAGGCACTCCCGGGCGGCCTCCAGCGTGACCGGGAAGTCGGCGTACTCGCGGGCCACGTCGAGGAGTTGCGCGGCGCGCTGGCGCTGCTGCCAGAGCGGCTGGCGGCGGCGCGGGTCGCGGCGGGGCAGCAGCAGGGACCGGGCCGCGCATTCGCGGAACCGGGAGGCGAAAAGGGCAGACGTGCCCACCGACTCCTCGACGAGCTGGGCGATCTCCTCCGGGTCGAAGACCACCACGTCGGCGCCGGGCGGCTCCTCGGCGGTGTCGGGCAGCCGGACCACGATGCCGTCGTCGGAGGGCATCACCTGGGCGTCCACCCCGTAGCGCTCCGCGAGCCGCCGGCCGATGGCCAGCGCCCACGGGCCGTTGACCCGGGCGCCGAGCACCGAGTGCACGGCGAGCCGCCAGTCGCCCAGCTCGTCGCGGAACCGCTCGACCACCACCGTGCGGTCGTCGGGCAGCGACCGGGTGGCCTCCTTCTGCTCGCGCAGGTAGGTCATCAGGTTGCCGGCGGCCCAGTCGTCCAGCCCGCCCGCGCGCAGCGCGGCCACCGCGTCGGCGTCGGACTGCCGCAGCAGCGCCCGGACCCGCGCGCCGATGGCGCGGCCCAGCTCCACCGGGCGGCCGAGCTGGTCGCCCTTCCAGAACGGCATCCGGGCGGCCTGCCCGGGCGCGGGGGAGACCAGCACCCGATCGGGGGTGATCTCCTCGATCCGCCAGGACGACGAGCCGAGCAGGAACACGTCACCGACCCGGGACTCGTAGACCATCTCCTCGTCCAGCTCGCCCACCCGGGCGGCCCGCTCGGCGCCGGCCAGGAAGACCCCGAACAGTCCCCGGTCGGGGATGGTGCCGCCGCTCGTGACGGCGAGCCGCTGCGCGCCGGGCCGGCCGGTGAGCACGTCGGCGGCCCGGTCCCAGACCAGCCGGGGCCGTAGCTCGGCGAAGGCGGTCGACGGGTAACGCCCGGACAGCATGTCGAGCACCGCGTGCAGCGCCGAGTCGGGCAGCTCGGCGAAGGGCGCGGCGCGGCGGACCAGCACGGCCAGGTCGCCCAGCCGCCACGGCTCCAGGGCCACCATCGCCACGATCTGCTGGGCCAGCACGTCGAGCGGGTTGCGCGGGTAGTGCAGCTCCTCGATCGCGCCGACGCCCATCCGCTCGGCGACCACCGTGCAGGAGAGCAGGTCGCCGCGGTGCTTCGGGAAGACCACGCCCCGGGAGACCGCGCCGACCTGGTGCCCGGCCCGGCCGACGCGCTGCAGGCCGGCGGCGACGCTCGGCGGTGCCTCGATCTGCACGACCAGGTCGACCGCGCCCATGTCGATGCCCAGCTCCAGGCTGGAGGTGGCGACCACGGCCGGGAGCTGCCCGGACTTGAGCGCCTCCTCGATGTGCTTGCGCTCCTCGCGGGACACGCTGCCGTGGTGGGCGCGGGCGATCACCGGCGGCGCCCCGGCCGCCGCCCCGGACTGCGCCATCACCTCGGCTGGCTGGCGGGGCGCGCGCAGCGGCCCGACCGGCCCGCCGAACGCGTCGGCACCACGCCGCGGCCCCGGACCGGGACCGTCCCCCGGCTCGAAGCCGCCGGCCGCCAGGTCGGGACCGCCCCCGGGGCCGCCGTTGCCGGTCGCGGGGGCGAGGCCGTCCCCCGGACCGCCGTCGTCGGCCGCCGGGCCGTCGCCTCCGGGCAGCAGCTCGGATACGCGCACCGGCTCCCCGCCCCGGGCCACGCGACCGCCGTCCGGGGCGGACGCCGCCTCCAGCTCCTCGGCGGCCAGCTCGTTGAGCCGGGCGCAGAGCCGCTCGGCGCTGCGCCGCGAGTTGGTGAAGACGATGGTCGACCGGTGCGCCCGGATCAGCGAGAAGACCCGCTCCTCGACGGCGGGCCAGATCGACGCCCGGCGCGGGCCGATCCCGCCCAGCGCGTCATCCGGCGGCTCCTGCTCGTCGAGGCGGGTCATGTCCTCGACCGGAACCTGGACGCTGACCTCGATGGTCTTGCTGGTGGGCGGCTGCACCACGTCGACCGGGCGGGCGCCGCCGAGGAAGCGGGCGCAGACGTCGATCGGCCGGACGGTGGCGGAGAGCCCGATCCGCTGCGCCGGGGTCTCCAGCAGCGCGTCGAGGCGTTCCAGGGAGAGCGCCAGGTGGGCGCCGCGCTTCGTCCCGGCGACCGCGTGCACCTCGTCGATGATCACCGTGCGGACCCCGCGCAGCGAGTCGCGGGCCGCGGAGGTGAGCAGCAGGAACAGCGACTCGGGCGTGGTGATGAGGATGTCCGGCGGGGTCCGGGCGAAGGCCCGCCGCTCGTCGGCGGGGGTGTCGCCGGTGCGCATGCCCACGGTGATGTCGGGCGGGGTGATGCCGAGCCGGGTGGCCGCCTGCCGGATGCCGGTGAGCGGCGCGCGCAGGTTGCGCTCGACGTCGACGGCGAGCGCCTTGAGCGGGCTGACGTAGAGGACCCGGCAGCGGTGCCGTGCCTCGGCCGGCGGCGGCTCCTTGGCCAGCCGGTCGAGCGACCAGAGGAACGCCGCGAGGGTCTTGCCGGAGCCGGTCGGGGCGACGACCAGCGCGTTGCGGCCGGCGGCGACGGACCGCCAGGCGCCTTCCTGTGCGGCGGTGGGCGCCGCGAACGCCGCGGCGAACCACTCCCGGGTCGCCGCGCCGAATCCCGCCAGGACCGCCGCGCCCCGGGTCACCTCGTCCGCCACGCCCTCTATCCTGCCCCCACCGTCTGACAACCGGTCCGCGCCGGACGCTGATCTGTCCGGGACGGGGCTTTACGCGACGGATGCGGCCTTGGATGCGTTAAGTCTTACTTAACTGCTTGCTTGCAGCGCGCAACATAAAGTAACTTCACTCGCAACGCAGCGTGGGGTGGAGGGGCTTGGATGACCGTGCAGGGGCGAGGGTCCGGGTCCGGCACCGACGTGCTCATCCGCAAGGTCGACAGTCACCTCGCCACACTGCGCACCGGCCTGCACGGCCCCGAGCTGGAGCTGGCCGAGGAGCTGGCCCGCTGCCTGCGTGAGCTGGTCGTCGCCACCGCCCACTCCAGCGCCGCCGACCGGGGGCTCGTCCGCGCCGCCGTGCACTATTTCGTGCTCCGCCGGGAGAGCCGCGGCAAGCTGCTGCCGGTGCGCTCCCTGGCCGCCGCCCAGCGGGTGGTCAACAAGGCGGTCCGCCAGCTCGGCCGCCCCGACCTGCTCGTCGAGACGCCCCGCCGGGACCGTTCC
>NZ_WBKT01000229.1 GCF_008868175.1 Micromonospora sp. AMSO31t | reverse complement strand
CGGCGGTCATGGCGGAGGGGAAACGCCCGGTCACATTCCGAACCCGGAAGCTAAGCCCTCCAGCGCCGATGGTACTGCACTCGGGAGGGTGTGGGAGAGTAGGACACCGCCGGACAATCTTCCAGTCGAGGGCCGCCCCAGCAGGGTCGGCCCTCGACTGCGTTAGCGTCCTTGGGGGACGCAATGAGGAAGGATGTACCTGTGAGTTCAGGACCGCAGGGCGAGGATCGCCCCCGTCGTTACGAGGACCGTGCCGAGCGTGGGCAGGGGCGCGGCGACGCCCGCCGCGACGACCGTCCGCCGTACCGGGGCGACCGCGACGACCGCTCGGGCGGCCCGCGGGGCGGCTTCCGCGGCGGTGACCGCCGCGACGACCGTGACAGCGGCTCCCGCGGGGGCGGGTTCCGCGGTGGCGAACGCCGTGACGGCAGCGCCGGCGGCGAGCGCCGTGAGGGCGGCTTCCGCGGCGGCGAGCGTCGCGAGGGCGGCTTCCGCGGCGGTGACCGCGAGGGCGGGTTCCGCGGTGGCGACCGTCGCGAGGGGGGTTTCGGCGGCGGCGAGCGTCGCGAGGGCTTCCGCGGCGGTGAGCGCCGTGAGGGCGGCTTCCGTGCCGGCGAACGCGGTGGGGACCGTCGTGAGGGCGGCTTCCGTGGCGGCGAACGCGGTGGGGACCGTCGTGAGGGCGGTTTCCGTGGCGGCGATCGTCGCGAGGGCGGCGCCGGCGGTGAGCGCCGCGACGGTGGCTTCCGTGGCGCGGAGCGCCGGGAGGGTGGCTTCCGCGGTGGTGACCGCGAGGGCGGGTTCCGCCGCGACGGCGGCTCCGGCGGTGAGCGTCGCGAGGGCGGGTTCCGTGGCGGTGAGCGCCGTGAGGGTGGCTTCCGTGGCGGGGACCGTCGCGAGGGTGGCTCCGGCGGTGAGCGTCGCGAGGGCGGCTTCCGTGGCGGTGAGCGCCGTGAGGGCGGCTTCCGCGGTGGCGAGCGCCGTGAGGGCGGCGAGCGTCGCGAGGGCTACGCCGGCGGTGAGCGCCGTGAGGGCTTCCGCCGTGACGACCGCGCAGGCGGGTCCCGTGGCGGCGAGCGCCGCGAGGGTGGCTTCGGTGGCGACCGCCGTGAGGGCTTCCGCCGGGACGAGCGACCCGGCGGCTTCCGCCGTGACGACCGCGAGGGTGGCTTCCGGGGTGGGCGCGAGCGCACCGAGCGGGATGGCGAGCGCCGGGACTACGGCCGGGACGACCGCCGGCAGGACGGCGCGTACCGGGAGCGGCAGGACGAGCGCGGCGAGGGGCGCACGGGTGAGGCGCCGGCGCTGCCGGACGACGTGGTCGCCAGCGACCTCGACTCGGCCGTCCGCGCGGAGCTGCTCTCCCTCGCCAAGCCGGTGGCGGAGACCGTCGCCCGGCACCTGGTCGCGACCGGGCTGCTGATCGACGACGATCCGGCGGAGGCGCTGGCGCACGCCATGGCCGCGCGCCGGCTCGCCTCGCGCATCGCCGCGGTGCGGGAGGCGGTCGGGTTGGCCGCGTACCACGCGGGGGAGTGGCAGACGGCCGTCGCCGAGCTGCGCACCTACCACCGGATGACCGGGCTGCAGAGCCACCTGGCCGTGCTGGCCGACTGCGAGCGGGCGCTGGGTCGCCCCGAGCGGGCCATCGACCTGTTCCGCGGGGCGGACCGGGAGAAGCTGGACCAGGCCGTCGCCATCGAGCTGCTGATCGTGGCCAGCGGGGCCCGGGGCGACCTCGGGCAGAAGGACGCGGCCGTGGCCATGCTCCAGGTCCCCGAGCTGAGCGCCGACTCGACCGAGTCGTGGGCGGCGCGGCTGCGCTACGCGTACGCCGACGCGCTGCTCGCGGTGGGCCGGCGCGAGGAGGCGCGGGAGTGGTTCTCCCGGGCCGCCGACGCGGACGCCGAGGGCGAGACCGACGCCGCCGAGCGGCTGCTCGAGCTGGACGGAGTCGTCATCGAGGGCGACGACGAGGAGGACGAGGAGTTCGCCGCCGGTCCGGGCACCCCGGGCGCCGTGCCGGCCCGTCCCGACGCCGACCTCACCGGCAACTCCGACGACGACCGCGACGACGATGACGAGGACGACCTCGACGACGACGAGGATGACCTCGATGACGACGACGAGGACGACGACCTCGGCGACGAGGACGACGACTACGACGAGGATGACGACCTCGACGGGGACGCGGACCAGGACGACGACAGCGACGACGAGGACGACGACCTCGACGGTGACGGCCGGCTGCGCGCCGACGCCGACACGGCGGACGCCGTCGCCGCGGACGCCGCCGACGCGGTGCCGGCCGGCGAGGGCGCCGGGTACCGGGACCGGGACGCGGCGGACCTGGGCGACGACGAGCTGACCGACGCGGAGGCACGCTCGCTCGCCGCCGACACCCACGCGGCCGCCGTGGACGCGGCCGGCCCGGACACCCCGGGCGCGGACGCGCCGGGCGACGGGGCGCCGGAGTCGGAGCGCCGGTGACCGGGAGCCCCGGGGACGCGGATTCCGGTCCGGATCGCGGGGAACGCGACCGGGCCGGAACGGGCGCTCGGCTGGTCGACGGGTACGCCCTGGTCGTCTTCGACCTGGACGGGGTGATCTACCTGATCGACCGGCCGATCCCCGGCGCGGTCGAGGCGGTCGGTCGGCTGCGCGCGGAGGGCCGGGCGGTCGCGTACGCGACGAACAACGCCTCGCGCCGCTCCAGCGAGGTGGCCGACCTGCTCACCGGGATGGGTGTGCCGGCCGGGCCGGAGGAGGTGCTGACCTCCGCGGCCGCCACCGCCGAGCTGCTGCGCGACCGGCTGCCCGCCGGAGCGCCGGTGCTGGTGGTCGGGGCGGAGGCGCTGCGCGCGGAGCTGCGCGCCGTGGGCCTGCGCCCGGTCTCGACGGTGGATGAGGAGCCGGCCGCCGTGGCCCAGGGGTACGGACCGCAGGTCGGCTGGTCCGACCTGGCCGAGGCGTCGCTGGCGGTGCGGGCGGGCGCGCCCTGGTACGCCACCAACACCGACCGGACCCTGCCCAGCCCGCGTGGCCCGCTGCCGGGCAACGGCTCGCTCGTGGCGGTGCTGCGCACGGCGCTGGAGCGGGATCCCGACGTGGTGGTGGGCAAGCCGGAGCCGGCGCTGTTCGCCACGGCGGCCCGCCGGGCCGGCTCGGGGCGGACGCTGGTGGTCGGCGACCGGCTGGACACCGACATCGAGGGCGCCCGTCGGGCCGGGCTGGACAGCCTGCTGGTGCTCACCGGCGTCAGCGACGTGGCCGAGCTGCTGGCCGCGCCCGAGTCGCGCCGGCCCGCGTACGTCTCCTTCGACCTGGCGGGGCTCTTCGACCCGGCGGCCGTGGTGCGGGTGCCGGGCGCGGCGGACGCCGGTGGCTGGTCCGCGACGGCCGCGGACGGGGGGCTCACCCTCGGCGGCGCGGGACGCCCGCTGGACGCCCTCGCGGCGCTCTGCGCGGCGGCCTGGTCGACGGCGGCCGGTTGGCGGGTGCGGCCGGCGTCCGGGGCGGCGGAGGAGGCCCTGGCCGCGTTCGGCCTGGGGGACTGACCGGCCCGGTCAGAGCAGCTTGCGCAGCTTCATCAGGTCGAACGGGTTCGCCTTGATCGACACCCGCCGGGCGCCCACGGCCTTCATGACGTCGAGCTGACCGTGCACCAGGGCGACCAGGTCGTCGCTGGTGGTGCTCAGCGCGATCTTCGCCTTCGGGTCGTCGCCGTCGGTGAGGTCGACGAGCCGGCCGCCCTCGATGCGCCCGTGGAACGCGGTGTCCAGGTCGGTGATCCGGCAGGCGAGCGTGCGGTCGAGGTCGATCCGCCCCTGCACCTCGGCGTGCCGGTCCAGCCGGGCGGCCAGGTCCTGCAACGCCTGCCGGCACTCGTCCACGCTGGCCACATCGTCTCCTCACCACTCGCCACGCCGTTCCCGGCACCGTACCGCAATGGGGCGTGCGGGGCGCCCGGTAGCGTGACACCTGCACACCCCGCCCCGCGGAAGGACTCAGGCATGCAGGACGCGTGGCGCGCCTACCTCGAGCTGGCCATGGGCCTGACGGAGGCGCCCCGGAAGAAGGCCCAGGACGCCGTGAAGCGTGTGGTCGGCCAGGGCGGCGCGACGGCCGCCCAGCTCCAGTCGCTCGCCGAGGAGCTGGTCTCCACCGGGACGGCGAACCGGGAGGCGCTGACCAAGCTGGTCCGCTTCGAGGTGGACCGCGCGCTCGGCGCGGTCGGGCTGGCCACCGCCGACGAGGTCGCCGAGCTGACCCGCCGGGTGCACGACCTGGAGCGGCAGCTCCGCGAGGCCAGGACGAGCGGCGCGCCGGAGGCCGGGGCGAAGCCGACCGGCGCGTCCGAGAGCGACGCCCTGCGCGCGCCGGCCTCTCCGCCGCCGGCCGCCGAGACGGCGGGCGCCGGCGAGGTGGCGCCGTCCGGGGAGCCGACCGCCGAGCGGCCGGCCGAGGTCACGCCGGGCGCGAAGCGACCGGCCCCGACCGCGCCGGCGCCCGCGCCGTCGACCCCCGCCACGCCGGCTCCCGAGGCGCCCGTCTCGACGCCTCCCGTGCCCGCCAAGACCAAGGCGGTCGCGAAGAAGCCCGTGGCGAAGAAGGCCATCGCGAAGAAGCCCGCCGCCACGGTCGCCCGGACCCCGGCCGAGGAGTCGCCGGCCGCGCCGGCGCGGCCGGCGAAGAAGGCCGGCCGCAAGCCGACCGGCGGTGCCGAGTCGTGACCGCGCCGTTCCGTCCGGACCCGCGTCCCGGGCCGCCGCCGGCCGGTCCCCGGCCCGGCCCGGCCCCGGGCGTACGGCCGGCGCCGGTCGAGGAGGTCGGCGAGGCGCGGCACCCGGCGGTGGACGCCGCCGTGCACGCCATGATCAACGCCGCGGCGCTCTCCCCGGCGGACCAGATCGCCCAGTACGAGACGGCGTACGAGACGCTGCGCGAGACCCTCGCCAGCATCGACCAGGCCTGACCGAGAGGCGGAGAACCACCACCGATGGCACGTCGCACCCGGCTGGATGCCGAACTCGTCCGCCGCGGGCTGGCCCGCTCCCGTGAGCAGGCCGCCGCGCTGGTGGAGGCCGGTCGCGTCCAGCTGCGCGGGGTGCCGGCCCGCAAGGCCGCCGCGATGGTCGACCCCGCCGACCCGCTGCTGGTCACCGGTGAGGACCCCGCCGACGAGTACGTCTCCCGGGGCGGTCACAAGCTGGCCGGCGCGCTCGCCGCGTTCACCCCGGGCGGGCTGACCGTGGACGGGCGGCGCTGCCTGGACGCGGGCGCCTCCACCGGCGGCTTCACCGACGTGCTGCTGCGCTCCGGCGCCGCCGAGGTGGTGGCCGTCGACGTCGGCTACGGGCAGCTCGCCTGGCCGCTGCGGACCGACGAGCGGGTGCACGTCTTCGAGCGCACCAACGTGCGTACCCTCACGCCGGAGGCCGTCGGCGGCCCGGTCGACCTGACGGTGGCCGACCTGTCGTTCATCTCGCTGCGGCTGGTGCTGCCCGCGCTGGCCGGTTGCACGCGCCCCGACGGCGACCTGGCGCTGATGGTCAAGCCGCAGTTCGAGGTGGGGAAGGAGCGGGTCGGCGCGGGCGGGGTGGTCCGGGACCCGGAGTTGCGCGCCGAGGCCGTGCTCGACGTGGCCGCCGCGGCCGCGCAGCTCGGGCTGGGCCTGGCCGGCGTGGCCGCCAGCCCGCTGCCCGGGCCGAGCGGCAACGTCGAGTTCTTCGTATGGTTACGCCGGGACGCGCCCGCCGCGGACCCCGACCGGGTCCGCGCGGTGGTGGCCGCCGGCCCGCAGGGAGTTCCGGCCGCCGGGCCGGAGGCCACGACTGAGGAGGTGTCCGGGTGAGCCGGACCGCTCTGCTGGTGACGCACACGGGTCGTCGGCGCAGCACCGAGCACGCGCGCGCGGTGGCCGCCGACCTCATCGCGGCCGGCTTCGAGGTGCGGGTGGTCGCCGAGGAGGCCGACGACCTGGACCTGCCCGGCGTGGTGCCGGTGACCGGCCCGGAGGCCGCCGAGGGCGCGGAGATCGTCTTCGCGCTCGGCGGCGACGGCACGTTCCTGCGCGCCGCGGAGCTGGCCCGCCCGGCCAAGGCGCCCCTGCTCGGCATCAACCTGGGCAAGGTCGGCTTCCTGGCCGAGGCGGAGATCGACGACCTGGACAGCGCGGTGCGCGACGTGGTCGGGCGCAACTACACGGTGGACGAACGGCTCACCCTCGACGTCACCGCCGAGTTCGAGGGCGGCCCGACCATCGAGTCGTGGGCGCTCAACGAGATCAGCGTGGAGAAGGGCGAGCGGGCCCAGATGCTGGAGCTGCTCGTCGACGTGGACGGCCGGCCGCTGTCCCGCTACGGCTGCGACGGCGTGGTCTGCGCGACCCCCACCGGCTCCACGGCGTACGCGTTCTCCGGCGGCGGTCCGGTGGTCTGGCCCGAGGTGGAGGCGTTGCTGCTGGTGCCGATCAGCGCGCACGCGCTGTTCAGCCGCCCCCTCGTCACCGCGCCGACGTCCACCTTCGCGATCACCGTGGACCCGTTCACCACCCTCGCGGTGCTCTGCTGCGACGGCCGGCGGGTCTACGACCTGCCCCCGGGCGCCCGGGTCACCGTGCGCCGCGGCGCGCTGCCGGTCCGCATCGTCCGGCTCCGGGCGCGGCCGTTCACCGACCGGCTGGTGGCCAAGTTCGGCCTTCCCGTGCAGGGCTGGCGCGGCAGCCGCCGCTGACCGGCGACTCAGCGAAGACCGCGTCGGCCGGTTCGGCGTACCCGGCCGCGGCCTCGGGCGGGTTACGGTGGGAGCCTCCCCCGACGACGGCACGCCGCGCCGGGTTCCGGCGCATCGCGCCGGGACCGGGCCGGGGCGGATGCTTCCGCCCCCGCGGCGGGCGCCCGTCGGGGCCGGTGACGCCGTCGCACGGACGGCGATCGGGGCGTCCGGGCTGCGTCGAGGTGGAGTCCGGGCGGGGCGGTGAGGCCGTGTCCGCCCGGACCGCGCGGTCCGACGGTCGTGGCCCTGGCCAGGGGGTGGTCGGGTCCACGACGGTCGGGGTGTCGGAGGAGTCGCGGCCGGCCGCGGCGGGCGGACGGCGAGCCGCGCCCGGCCGGGTTTCGACCCCGGTCGGGTCGGCCGGATCGGCGAGCCGCCGTCGGAGGAAACGGCGGCTCACGAACCGGGCGGCGACGCACTCGTTCCGGCACCCCGGCCATCGCCGCTGCCGCGATCCCGCCGCCGCGGGCACCGGCGTGGTGACCATCCGCCCGCCTCGTCGCCGCAACCTCGTGTCCACCTGGCGACATGTCGCCGGTGCGGCGCGGCGTACCTAGTGACCGACAGATGATCTCCGTCGCAGACTCCGGTGGGCCGGCCTCAATCCCCCCCGAGGCCGGCCCCCGAGCAGAGGAGCGCAT
>NZ_WBKT01000228.1 GCF_008868175.1 Micromonospora sp. AMSO31t | reverse complement strand
TCGACGGTGACCGCGGCCGGCTTCTCGGCCTCGACGATGCGGGTGACGAGGGCGAGCCGGTCGGCGGCGGCCGGCGGCACCCGGACCACCACGTGGAACGGCCGGTCGGCCGGCTCCTCCAGCACGAACCCGGTCACCCCGGTGGCCAGTTCCAGCGCCGTGCGCATCCCGTACGGGGTGCCCCGCCACCGGGCCAGCAGCGCGCCGTGCGCGACCAGGTCCCGCAGCCGACCCACCGGCAGCGGCAGCGGCGCGTCCGTCCGGGGCGCGGCGACCACGTGGTCCATGGCCACCCACCGGGTCAGGTACGCCACGAACCCGTCCGGCGTCCGGTACGGCGCGAACAGCGCGTCCACGTCGGCGAGCACCGCCTCGTCGGGGGCGTGCAGCGCCTCCATGACGTCCAGCAGCGCGCTCAGCACGCTGCCCGGGCCGGCGGCCCGCTGGTACGCGGCCGGCAGCAGCCGCTCAATCGCCGCTCGGCGCATCCTGCCGCACCACCTCGATGTCGTGCTCGCCGGAGCAGAGCAGCCAGGTGCCGGGGACGGTGACCACGTCGGCGATGGCCTGGTTGGCGCTGGCCGTCCAGTCCTCCGCGTCGCCGCTGCGGTACACGCCGCGCTCGCCGCCGGCCAGGACCAGCCGGGCGGCCCCACCCCCGCCAGCGGGTGCGGTGGCGGCGATCGCGTCGACCGGGACGAACCGGGTCCGGTCGCGCAACGGCAGCCCGCAGTTCACCGACACGGGCTGCCACTGCGGCTGCGCGGCCAGGGTGTCCAGCCGGACCACCCCGCCGCTCTGCGTGGCGGCCAGCGCCAGGGTGCCGCTGAACGCCAGGTCCCGGCACGTGCCGCCGATCCAGCCGCTCGCCACCGACTGCCACTTCACGTCGGACTCGAACAGGCGGGTGCGGTGGCAGCCCTGCCCGGGTTTCTTCGGGTCCGGCTCGCCCGCGCCGCTCCACAGCAGGGTGGCCGGGCCGTCGTACTGCACGGCGAGCACCCGGTTGTCCACGTTGGCCAGGCCGACGTGCGCGAAGGTGCCGGGGCGGCCCGCCGCGGTGGACAGGTAGACGCCGAAGCCGGCCTGCGCGGCCACCGCCACACCCGGCGCGCCGCGCTCGGAGACGAACGACCGGACCGCGTAGAAGCCGCGGTCGGCGTCGGCCGGGTCGACCAGGATCTGCAGCGGCACCGCGCCGGGCAGCAGGGACACCTCGTAGAGGCCCGCGTCGGTGGCCAGCAGCAGCGCCCCGGCGCCGTCCCGGTCGATCCAGGCCAGGTCCCGCACCCCGGAGTCCAGGTCGGTCAGCAGCGTCCAGGTCTCGCCCAGGTCGGTGCTCAGCCGGACCCGGGAGCCGCCGGCGTCCCGCGCGGTCACCACGGCCACCGAACCGGCGCGGGGCACCACGCCGGGGCGGGCCGGGGCGGGCGCGGGCACCACCCGGACCACGCTCTCGCCGTCGAACCGGCCGGCCGGCTCCCACCCGGCGCCCGCGTCGGTGGAGCGGAACAGCACCGGGCCGCGCCCGGCGTACCACGTGCCCGGCTGGTACTGGTCGACGGCCACGGTCCGCACCTGAGCGTCCGGCGCCTCGTCGACCACGAACCGGACCGACTCGACGTAGCGCACGCCCGGCTCGGCGTGCTCCAGCATCCGGTACACGTTGGAGGCCCGCAGCGGCTCGCCGAACGCCCAGCCGGCCGGGTTGAGCGGGGTGGGCAGCGGGCTGAGCGTCTGGTGCAGCCGGTCGTGGATGCGCCGCCGCACCGCGTCCACGTCCTCCTCCCGGCGGACCACCACCCGGGCCCGGACCGAGACCGCCTTGTAGCGCGCCCACCCGGCCCGCACCGCCGTGCCGAGCGCCCGGCGCCGCTCCAGGTCGGCCTCCACCCGGCGGCGGGCCTCCTCGACCTCGTGCTCCCGCAGCACCGTCACCGGCAGCCGGCCGCCCGGGCGGGCCTGCTCCGGCACGTACGGCACGAGCACCACCTCGACCTCGCCGGGGCGGGCGAAGCTGTAGACCGCCGCCCGGGTGAACGCCCGGGCCCGGGCCACCGCGCCGGAACCGGCGGCCAGGATCTCGTAGTCCCGGGCGGTCACCGCGCGCTGCTGGGCGAAGAACTCGTACGGGCCGCGCGCCAGGGCCGACTCCATCGACTCCAGGTCCCGCCCGCCGGCGGCCGGCGCCGGGTTGTCCACCTTCAGCCCGGGCAGCGGGTCGCGCAGGCTGGTCAGCGTCCCGGCCGCCACGTTGCCGGCCGGCCCGCCGCCGCACCGGTACCAGAGCCGGACCTGCCGCCCGGCCGGCGGCACCGCCGCCACCGGGCCGGGCGCCCCCTCGACACCCGGCCCGGCCCCGTCCGCCGGCCGCAGGTCCAGCGCGGGGGCGAAGGTGACCACGCCGGAGGCGCGGTCGACCAGGTAGACCTTGGCCTGCGGGCCGACGCCGGCGAAGCTGTCCACCGGACGCCAGATCTCGTACGTGCGGCCCTCGTGCTCCCGGGCGGCCGCGCCCAGCTCCACCGACCCGGTGGGCACCTCCACGCCCAGCAGCAGGTCCAGCGCCTCGGTGGTCCGGGCCAGCGGCGCCCGGGCCGCCCGGAACACCTGACCGGCCTGCCCGGTGCCGGTGCCCAGCAGCTCGGCCTCGACCGGCTCGCAGTGGTGCACGCGTACCGTCACCCCGGTCTCGCCCGCGGGCAGCACGGCCGGCTCGGTGGTCACGAAGACGACCGGCCGCGGGTCGGCGCCGCGGGCGGCGGCGACCCGGGTGCCGGCCGGGACGCGGACCGCGCCCCGGTCCGCGCCGGTCCGGGTGAAACGGACGTCCGCCCAGGCGGCGGCCGGCGGGTGCCGGGTCACCCCGAGCAGGTTGAGGAAGGACACGTACGCCTTCTCCGGCAACTGGTTCAGCCGGTAGATCATCACCTCGGTGAGGTAGGCGAACGCCTCCAGCAGCGCCATCCCCGGGTCGTGCGCGGAGAGGTCCGTCCAGTCCGGGCAGGACCGGCGGATCCGTTCCCGCGCCTCGGTGACCAGGTCGAGGAAGGCGCGGTCGTCCAGGTGCGGCACGGGCAGCGTCATGCGGGACCCTCCTCGCCGGGCTCGTCGTCGACGGGCAGCAGGTCAACGGAGAAGACCAGCTGGCCGGGGGAGAGACTGGCCCGCACCCGGTAGTCCAGCCGGATCACCAGCCGCCACGGGTCGTCCGGGTCCGGCCCGGCGTCCACGTCGAGCACCTCGACCCGGGGCTCCCAGCGCCGGATCGCCTGCCGCACGTAGTGGATGGCCAGCCCCGCCGTGGTGTCGTCGTTGGGCGCGAAGACGAGCCGGTGCAGCCGGGACCCGTACCCGGGGCGCATGAGCCGCTCGCCCGGCGTGGTGGACAGCAGGAGGAACAGCGCCTGGCGTACGGTCTCGTCGCCCTCGGTCATAGCCAGGCCGCCGGCGGCGGTCAGCGCGAGACCGCCGGTGCGACCCGCGTCGAAGCCGGCGCCGACGAACCGGAAGGCCCTCATGCGTCCGCCCCCAGGAAGGTCTGCCGCGGGTCGCGGACGGTGTGGTGGACCAGCCCGGGCGGGGTGCCGTCGGTGAGCCCGTCCAGGTTGGACAGCACCACGCGGTGGCCGTCCACCCGCAGCCAGGCGCTGTAGCCGACGGTCACCTTCAGCGTCTTCGCGCAGGGCTTGATGGTCGGGCCGTAGTTGGGGCAGGCCGTGATGTCCCGCCCCTCCGGGTCGGCCTCGACCAGCACCGGCACGCCCCGCACCGTCACCCACCGCTGCGAGGGGCGGTTGGCCACCCGCCCGTCGTGGTCGCAGGTGATCAGCGAGTCGCGGTGGATCCAGCGCATCAGCCACCTCCATGGGCGCGGGCGAGGGTACGGGCCTGGGCGGCGGCGGTCTCGGCGTCCTCGGCCACCTCCGCCCGCAGGAAGTCGACGGTGCGGGCGCGCACCACCATGGCCCGCCCCGGCGCCGAGAGCACCAGGTCGCCGGCCGCGTGCACGGTGGTCAGCTCGGGACGCAGCTCGACGAAGCTGCCACCGTCGGTGGCCAGGCGCAGGGTGCGCCCGTCGTCGTCGATGACGATCGACTGCCCGGTGCCGGTCCGCATCGACCACCGCCGGGAGCGCCCGGACACGATCCCCGCGTCGTACGGCTCGACCGCGCCGAACAGCGAGCCGAGCACCACGCCCGACGCGGGCTCCCCGCCGGGCAGCGCCACGAGCACGGTGTCCTCCGGGTCGGGCAGCGCCACGATGCCCTTGCCCCGCCCCGCGCCCGGGCAGACCACCGCGAGCCAGCCGGCGTCCAGGTCCCCGTACGCGGGCAGGGTCACCCGGGCCCGGCCCAGCCCGTCCGGGTCGTCAACGTCGGTGACCGTGCCGAGCGTGACCGTGGCCGCGACGGGGGCGGCGGCCGGCGACGGCCCGGGTGGGACGGTCGAGAAGCGGGTCAGGTGCCCGTTCGCGTCGAGCGTGTGCACCACCTCGGTGAGCACGTACACGCCGGCGACCGGCTCGGGAACGCCGGCCAGGGCGATCCGCCGGCCGGGACGCAGCGCCGGGTCGCCCTCGGCCGTGCCGTCGGCCGTGACCAGCGCCGCGACCCGGGCGTCCAATCCGGCCTGGGCCAGGGCGGCCAGCTCGTCGTCGCTGCGGCCGGGCTGGTCGACGGCCGTGCGCACCCCGTCCGCGCCCACCCCGCCCGGGTCCGGGCGCAGCGGGATCCGCCGGCCGGAGCGGGCCTCACCGGCCTCCTGCCGCAACGGCTCGGCGCGCTGCGGGTGCCAGCCCAGCGCGGCGCACCCGCCGCCCGCCCGGTCCAGGTTCTCCGCGATCCGCAGCGCGTGCACATTCGCGCCGAGGGTCAGCGGGACCGGGTCGCCGTAACCGTCCAGGGTCAGCAGGCGCAGCCGGTCACCCTCCACGGTGAGGTGCAGGCCGGCCCGGCCGGCCACCTCGCGCAGCAGCTCCAGGTCGGTGTGCCGGTGCTGGAGCAGCCGGTCCAGGCGCGGCCCGTCCTCGTCGGCGTCGACGCTGAGCCCCAGGCCGGCGCAGAGCGCCCCGGCCAGCTCGGCGGCGGTCACCGACTCGAACACCCGCAGCTCCTGCCGCTTGCGCAGCCGGTGCAGCGGGTCGTACGCCCGGACCCGCAGCAGCGCCGCGCCGTCACCGGCGTACTCCACCTCGACGCCGGTCACCTCCCCGGTGAACAGGGCGTCGGGCTGGCCGTCCAGGCGCAGGTCGAGGGCGGCGCCGGGGCGTACCGGGGGGTCGAGGGCGGCGGCGCCCGGCGCGGTGGCCAGGGTGAGCTCGCACTGGGTCGGCTGGTCCAGGCGGGCGGCGACCCGCACGCCGCGCAGCCGGCGGGGGTCGGCCAGCGGAGTCCCGTCGATCGTGACGGCGGCGGCCCGGATCACGGCGCACCTCCCGTCCCGGCGCTGCTGTCGGCGGGCGGCGGCGCGGTGGCGGTGGCCGGCACGGCCAGGGCGGTGCCGGCCGGCACGGTCAGCGGGTCGCTGATCCGGTTGTGCTCGGCGAGCAGCCGCCAGCGCAGCGGTGAGCCGAGCGCGTCGTGGGCGAGCAGGTCGAAACGGACCCCGGACCAGCCCGGCTCGGCCGCCCCGTCGGCGGCGGCGACCACGGCCGACCCGGGCGGCACGGTCGGTGTGCTCGCCGCGGCCAGCTCCTCCTCGAAGCCCGCCTGGGCCGCCTCGGCGGTCTCGGCCACCCGGACCAGCTTGAGCCGCAGCCAGGAGCGGCGCGGGGTGCCGGTGAGGGTGAACGCGTCGAAGCGTTCCGCGATGGCCACGATGACGCCGGGCACGTTCCAGGTCTTGCCCCAGACCAGCCGGACCAGCGGGGGCCGCAGCCAGCCGTGCTCGGTCGCGGAGTTCTCGGCCAGCATCCACAGCGGGCGGGTGAGCGCGCGGACGTCCTCGGGGCGTGCCGGGGACTCCACGAAGTCGGTGTCGAACAGCAGGTCCAGCACCAGCTCGGTCCGCCCGCCGCCGGTGAAGACGAGCGGGTCGTCGGCGAGGCCGGCCCCGGTGAGCTGGCCGCCCGGTGCGCCCCGGGGGCGTACGCCGGCCAGCCGGGTCACCTGCACGGTCTCCGGGTTGAGCAGGCAGTCCACCCGGGTGCCGGACTCGTCCACGAGGAAGGCGACGCGCTCCATCAGTCACCCGCCTGTTCCCGGTCGAGCCGGGCCAGCCGGTCGGCGTCCCCTGCCGTGACGGCCGGCGCCCACAGCTCCCGGTCGTCGGGCAGCGCCGGCCACGGGTCCCAGCGCGGCACTCCACCGGCCCCGACGCGGGTCGCGCCGCCGGCCCTGCCGCCGGTGCCGCCGCTCCCGGCCTGCTCGCCGGCCTCCGCCGGCAGCGCCGGCCACGGTCCGGCAGCCGCCCCGGTCCAGTCCGGACGATCGGACGCCGGCCGCCCCGCCCAGCCGTCTCCGTCCGGGCGCGCGGGTGCCATCGGATCCGGGTGCGTTTGTGGTCGTCCCAGCGACAACAGGTGCACCCGGAGGTCGTCGGCGCGGGCCGTCGCCGTCCGGGCGATGTCCGATGCCGCTGCGTCGGCCGGCGGTCCGGGCCGCGCACGACCCGGGGCCGCACCGGCGAGCGGGACGGCGGTCACGGCTGGGTCGGCGGCGGGTGCCCGGTGGACCGGCACGGTGCGACCGGCCGTTCCCCGCTCGACCGCGCTGACCCCGACGCTGTCCCACCCCCACCGGTCGTGGCCGGGCACTCGGGGCGAGGACTCCCACGAGGCCCTGGACGGGCCGAGCGACGATCCGGCTGGACCGCCCGTCGGGCCGAGCGGCGATCCCGGTGGGCGGCTCGTCGGGCCGGGCGGCGAGCCGGGTGGGCGGCTCGTCCCGCCGGGGAACCATCCCGGTGGCGCATCGGTCCCGCCGGGCGACCAGGGCGCCCGCACGGCCGGGCGGAACGGCGGGACGACCGCGCCGTCCGACCTCTCATCAGGGCGGGTGTCGTCGGACGACGAAATCTCCGGCAGCCCGCCGACCCATCCACGCGCGGCCCCGGTCGCGGCCGACTCCCACCGAAGGCCGAACGGGCTGCGGGCAACCTCCGCGCTGCCCGACGTCCATCCGCCGCCCGCGCCGCCGCCCGACGGTGCGCGCCCCGCGATCCCGTCTTCCAGGCTGGGCGGGTACGGGAACGAGCCGCCGGGATCGGCGAGATTACGCGGGCCGGAGCGCCGGTGACCGACCCGCCGGGCCAGACGGCGCCAACCATCCATGCCGGGCCAGACCGCCCCGAGCCGGCGAGGATCGACAGGCGGGCGGAAGCGACCGGAAACGCCACACGCTGCCATGCCGACCGTCCCCCCAGCGAATCCGACCGTCCCCCCAGCGAATCCGGTCGTCGCACCAGCCCATGCCGGCCACCAGCCCGGGCCCGGAACCGACGGCCGCAGCGGCAGCCCGATCCCGCGTCCGTTCCCGACCCCGAGGCC
>NZ_WBKT01000227.1 GCF_008868175.1 Micromonospora sp. AMSO31t | reverse complement strand
CGGGCGGCCGCCTCGGTGGCCCGCCCCGTGGGGCCGGACGAGCGGCCGGCCGGCCGGGCGAACCCGCCCGCGCCGGCGCCCACCCGACCCGAAACCGGTGGCCCGGGCGCCATGCCGCCAGGGCCGGGCGCGCCGGCGGTGGCGCGGGCGGCGGCGGTCGTACCCCCGGGGGAGCCGGCGGTGGCGCGGGCCGCCGCGGTCGTGCCTCCCGCGGAGGCGCGGCCGGGACCGGAGGACGGCGCCGGACCGGCGCTGCGCCGGGCCGAGGCCGCGCCGGGGGACGCCGACGACGCGGTGGGCGGCCTGCGGGGCGCCCGCTCGGAGCTGCGCCGGCAGATGCGCGAGCGGCAGCGGCTGCGGCTGGGCATCCTCGCCCTGGTCAGCGTGGTGCTGCTCGGCGCGTTGCCGCTCTACTTCGGGCTGCGCACGCTGAGCCATGACCCGGTCTTCGACACCCTCGACGCGTTGAGCGTGCCGTCCTGGGCGGCGACGAAGACGGTCGACAACGTCAGTGGCAGCCGGTGGTGCCTCCAGGACTGCCGGCTGCGGGAACGCACCGTGGAGTCGCAGAAGGCCTGGAAGGAGACCGCGCAGGCCTACGAGGCGGCGCTGTCCCGGGACGGCTGGCAGCGGTGGAAGGTGAGCCGCTGCCCGGAGCAGAAGGTCAAGGGCACCTACACCTGCTGGCGCCGGGACGAGCTCACCCTCGACCTCTGGGTGCGCGAGCCCACCTGCGTGCCGCCGCCCGTGGAGGGCGAGCCTGCGCCGTCTCCGCCGCCCGCGCCCGCAGCGGGGGAGTGCACCGGCTCGTTGGTGTCGGTGAAGGTGCGCAACGCGATCGACGACGAGCGGACCGGACCGCAGCCGACCACCGATCCGTCACTCACCGGCGAGGACCCGTACCCGACCCTCACCGACGACCCGCTCGGTGAGTCGGCACCCTCACCGTCGTGAGCCGGTTTCCATCACGGACGGTAGGGTCTGGGGCTGGCGGGGCCCGTCCGCCCCGTTGACCGGTCACGGGTCGGGGTGCGACGGACCGGGTAGGTACGGTCGCGCGTCCCGGGGCGTCGGGTCCCGGGACACTGCTTGAGGAGGACATGCGCGTGAGTGGTGGAGAGATCGCTGCGCTGATCGCGGCCGGCGCGTTCCTGATGCTGGTGCTCGTGCTCGCGGTGCCGATCCTGCGGCTGCGGCACACCGTCGACGCGACGACGAGCATGATCACCGAGCTGAACGACCGCACCGCGCCGCTGCTCGGTGACGTGAACACCACGGTGAAGAACGTCAACACGGCCCTGGAGCAGGTGCAGACCTCCCTCGACGGGGTCAACCTCCAGCTGGCCAAGGTGGACACCATGACCACCCACGCGCAGAACGTCACCGCCAACGTGGCGAACCTGGCCGCCGTGGTCTCCGCCGCCGCCGCGAACCCGCTGGTCAAGGTCGCCGCGTTCGGCTACGGCGTGCGCAAGGCCGCCGCCGCGCGCCGGCACGCCGAGACCGAGCGCGAGGTGCGCGACACCATCAAGCAGCAGCGCCGGGCCGCCAGGCGCGGCAACCGCTGACCCGGCCGGCGAACAGCGGGAGGATGAGAGCATGAGGCGGTTGTTCTGGCTGGGCATCGGCCTGGCCGTGGGCGTGCTGGTGGTCCGCAAGGCCACCCGGACCGCGCAGGCGTACACGCCGGCGGGGATCGCCAGCGGGCTGTCCGAGTCGGCCGGCGGCCTCGTCGAGTCGGTCCGCAGCTTCGTGGACGACGTCCGGGCCGGGATGGCCGAGCGCGAGCACGAGATCCACGAGGCCTTCGCCCGCGGCGAGGCGTACGACGACCAGTTCGCCGAGCTGCGGGAGGACCCGCGGATCGGCGACCGAGAGATTTTCCCGGAGGAACACCAGCGATGAAGACGGCGGAGATCAAGCGGCGGTACCTCGCCCACTTCGAGGCCAACGGCCACGCCGTGGTGCCGTCCGCTCCGCTGCCCGCCATCAGCGACCCGAACCTGCTGTTCGTCAACGCCGGCATGGTGCAGTTCGTCCCCTACTTCCTGGGCCAGCAGACCCCGCCCTACCGGCGTGCGGTCAGCGTGCAGAAGTGCATCCGGACGCCGGACATCGACGAGGTCGGCAAGACCAGCCGGCACGGCACGTTCTTCCAGATGAACGGCAACTTCTCCTTCGGCGACTACTTCAAGGACGGCGCCATCCCGCTGGCCTGGGACCTGGTCACCAAGCCGGTCGAGGCGGGCGGCTTCGGGCTGGACCCGGAGCGGATCTGGCCGACGGTCTACCTGGACGACGACGAGGCGTACCAGATCTGGCGGTCGGTCGGCGTGCCCGCCGAGCGGATCGTGCGCCGGGGCAAGGCCGACAACTTCTGGTCGATGGGCATCCCCGGTCCGTGCGGCCCCTGCTCCGAGCTGTTCTACGACCGCGGCCCGGAGTACGGCCGCGAGGGCGGCCCGGCGGTCGACGAGGACCGGTACATGGAGTTCTGGAACCTCGTCTTCATGCAGTTCGAGCGGGGTCCGGGCACCGGCAAGGAGGACTACCCGATCCTCGGTGAACTGCCGGCGAAGAACATCGACACGGGCATGGGCCTGGAGCGGATGGCCTCCATCCTCCAGGGCGTCGACAACCTCTACGAGATCGACGAGGTCCGGCCGATCCTGGCCCGGGCCGCGGAGCTGACCGGCAAGCGCTACGGCGCGCACTCCGGCCACGTGGCCAGCGAGTCGCACCCGGACGACGTGCGGCTGCGGGTGATCGCCGACCACGTGCGCACGGCGCTCATGCTGATCGGCGACGGGGTGACCCCGTCGAACGAGGGCCGCGGGTACGTGCTGCGCCGGATCATGCGCCGGGCCATCCGCGCGGTCCGCCTCCTCGGCTACCAGGACCGGGCGCTGCCCGAGCTGCTGCCGGTGGCGCGGGACTGCATGGCCCCGTCCTACCCGGAGCTGGCCGAGGACTTCGGCCGGATCTCCCAGTACGCGTACGCCGAGGAGGACGCCTTCCTGGCCACCCTGCGGGCGGGCACCACGATCCTGGACACCGCCATCGCGGACACCAAGTCGGCCGGGCAGGCGTCGATCTCCGGCGACAAGGCGTTCCAGCTGCACGACACGTACGGCTTCCCGATCGACCTGACCCTGGAGATCGCGGCGGAGCAGGGCCTGCAGGTCGACGCGGAGGGTTTCCGCCGGCTGATGGCCGACCAGCGCAGCCGGGCCAAGGCCGACGCCCAGGCGCGCAAGACCGGGCACACCGACGTGTCGGCGTACCGGTCGGTGCTCGACGGCGGCGGGGCGGTGGAGTTCACCGGCTACACCGAGCTGACCCGGGAGTCCCGGGTGCGCGCGCTGCTGGCCGGCGGCGCCGAGGTGGCCGCGGCGGTCGAGGGTGACACGATCGAGCTGGTGCTGGACACCACCCCGTTCTACGCGGAGGGCGGTGGCCAGCAGCCCGACCAGGGCCTGATCACGGTCGGCGGCGGCCAGCTCGAGGTCTTCGACGTGCAGCAGCCGGTGCCGGGGTTGATCGTGCACCGGGCCAAGGTGCTCCGCGGTGAGGTGCGCGCGGGTGAGACCGGCTACGCCGAGATCGACGTGTCGCGGCGGCGGGCCATCTCGCGTTCGCACACGGCCACCCACCTCGTGCACCAGACCATGCGCAACTTCCTCGGCGAGTCGGCCACCCAGGCGGGTTCGCTGAACGCGCCGGGCCGGCTGCGGTTCGACTTCAACACCCCGACCGGGGTGGCGCCGAGCGTGCTGCACGACGTGGAGCAGCAGGTCAACGAGGTGCTCCTGGCCGACCTGGAGGTGCACGCCTTCATCACCACGCAGGAGGAGGCACGCCGGATCGGCGCCATGGCGCTGTTCGGCGAGAAGTACGGCGAGCGGGTCCGGGTCGTCGAGGTCGGCGACTACGCCCGCGAGCTGTGCGGCGGCACGCACGTGGCCCGCTCGGCCCAGCTCGGCCTCGTCAAGATCCTCTCCGAGGCGTCGGTGGGTTCGGGCGTGCGCCGGATCGAGGCGCTGGTGGGCATGGACGCCTTCGGCTTCCTGGCCCGCGAGCACCTGCTGGTCTCCCGGCTGGCCGAGCTGTTCCGGGTGCCGGGCGACCAGGTCGCCGACCGGGTGGAGCAGACGGTCACCCAGCTCCGCGACGCGGAGAAGGAGCTGGAGAAGCTCCGCGCCCAGCTCGTGCTGGGTGGGGCCGCGGCTCTGGCGGCGCAGGCGAAGGACGTCCGCGGCGTCGCGTACGTCGGCACCGAGGCCCCCGAGGGCGCTGCCGGCAACGACGTGCGGACCCTGGCCCAGGAGATCCGGGGCCGGATCGACCCGGCCCGCCCGGCCGTGGTGGCGGTGGCCGCCCGGGCCAACGGGAAGGCGTCCCTCGTGGTGGCCGTGAACCAGGCCGCCCGCGGCCGGGGCCTGACCGCGAAGGACCTGGTGAAGGCGGCCTTCTCCGGCCGGGGCGGCGGCAGCGACGACCTCGCGCAGGGCGGCGGCCTGCCCGCCGCGGAGGCGCCGAACCTGCTGGCCACCGTGGAGAAGGCGATCGCCGACGCCTGATGTGCGCACCGATGGAAGCCAGGGCGGACCGCCGGGTCCGCCCTGGCCCGTACCGGGGGAAGGGTGTCCGGTAGATGGCTGAACTGTCCCGTGGTGTCCGGCTCGGCGTCGACGTCGGCCAGGTCCGCGTCGGGGTGGCTCGCTCCGATCCGCACGGCGTCCTGGCCACTCCGCTGGTCACCCTGGCCCGCGACCTGACGACCGGGCCGGACGCGGTGCCCACCGACATCGCCGAGCTGGTCCGGCTGGCCGGCGAGCACGAGGCGGTCGAGGTCGTCGTCGGCCTGCCGGTCAACCTCGCCGGAAAGCACGGCCCCGCAGCGGCGAACGTCTCGGCGTACGCTGCCCGGTTGGCCGATGTAATGGGGCCGATTCCGGTGACGCTGACGGACGAGAGGATGTCGACCGTGGTCGCGAGTCGTAGGCTGGCCGAACGGGGCGTCCGGGGAAAGCGCCAACGGGCGGTGGTCGACCAGGCCGCCGCGGTGGAGATTCTGCAGAGCTGGCTGGACGCGCAGCGGAGGCGGACGCAATGATCGACGATCTTGATCTGGGGTTCGACGAGGCGGAGAGGGGGGAGAAGGGCCGGCACCGGCGCAGCGCCGTGCGCAAGCGCAACGGCGGGTCGGGTGGCGGCCGGGGCAAGACCATCTTCGCCCTGCTGATGGCGATCGTGCTGCTGGGCGGCATCGGCGGCGGGGCGTACGTCGGCTTCGACCGGATCCGTAATCACTTCGTCACCCCCGACTACGACGGTCCCGGCACGGGCGAGACGCTCGTCGAGGTGAAGGCGGGCGACACCCTCACCGACATCGGGAACACCCTCTACGACGCCGGCGTGGTGAAGAGCACCAAGGCGTTCATCGAGGCCGCCGACGCGAACTCGCGCAGCAAGAACATCCAGGTCGGCCGGTACAAGGTCCGCAAGCAGATGAAGGCCGCGGACGCGATCACGCTGATGCTCGACCCGAAGAGCCGGGTGGTCAACGGGGTGACCATCCCCGAGGGCACGATCAGCTTGAACATCTACCAGATCCTCTCCAAGCAGACCAAGATCCCGGTCAAGGACTTCCAGACCGCCGCGAAGGATCCGGTCAAGCTGGGCGTGCCCGCCTTCTGGTTCAACCGGCAGGACGGCAAGAAGGGCCCGAAGAGCATCGAGGGTTTCCTCTACCCGTCCACCTACGAGATCCCGCCGAAGGCCACCGCCGAGCAGATCCTGTCGATGATGGTGGACCAGTTCCTGACCGTGGCCACGCAACTCGACTTCGTCGACCGGACGCAGAAGGAGCGCAAGATCTCGCCGTACGAGGCGTTGATCACCGCCTCGATCGCCGAGGCCGAGTCGGTCAACGCGGTCGACCTGCCGAAGGTGTCGCGGGTGATCTACAACCGGGTCTACGCCGGCAAGATCGGCTGCAAGTGCCTGGGCATCGACAGCGGCATCAACTACTACTTCCGGCTGCAGGGCAAGGACCCGAAGGACTCCGACGACCTGCTGCAGAGCGAGATCAACGACCTCAAGAACCCGTACAACACGCACAACGTGGCCGGCCTGCCGATCACCCCGATCAGCAACCCGGGTCAGGCCGCCCTCAAGGGCGCCCTGGAGCCGCCGCCCGGCGACTGGATCTTCTTCATGACGGTGGACCAGAAGGGCACCATGGGCTACGGCTCGAACGACGCCGACTTCCGCAAGCTGCAGCGGCAGATGTGCGACAACAAGGTGCTCACGGGGGAGAACTGCACCTGATGAAGGCCGCCGTGGTCGGCCGGCCGATCGCCCACTCGCTCTCCCCGGTGATCCACAACGCCGGGTACGCGGCGGCCGGGCTGACCGGGTGGTCGTACACCCGGATCGAGTGCGCGGCCGACGAGCTGGCCGGCCTGGTCGCGGGCCTCGGCCCGGAGTGGGCCGGCCTGTCGGTGACCATGCCGGGCAAGGAGGCCGCGCTCGCGGTGGCCGGGGAGGCCTCGCCGGTCGCCGCCGCGGTCGGCGCCGCCAACACGCTGGTACGCCGGCCGGACGGCACCTGGTACGCCGACAACACCGACGTCGCGGGCATGGTCGACGTGCTCACCGCCGCCGGGTGCGCGACGGGCGCCACGGTCACCGTGCTCGGCGCGGGCGGCACCGCCCGGGCGGCCGTCGCGGCGGCCGCGCGGATCGGCGCGGCGGAGGTGACCGTGGTGGCGCGGCGGCCGGAAGCGGTGCGGGAGCTGGGGTCGACGGCCGAGGCGGTCGGCGTCCCGCTGGTCGGCGCTCCCTGGGACGGCGCCCCGGCGCACGCCCGGGCCGACCTCGTGGTCTCCACGGTGCCCAGGGGCGTGGCCGACCCGCTCGCCGACAACTTCGACTGGCGGCCCGGGACGGTCTTCTTCGACGTGGTCTACGACCCGTGGCCCACTCCGCTCGCCGCGGCGGCGGTCGCCGCCGGCTGCCGGGTGGTGTCCGGGCTGGACCTGCTGCTGGCTCAGGCGGTCGGCCAGTTCGAGCACTTCACCGGCGTGTCCGCGCCCCGGGAGGCGATGCGCGCCGCGTTGGCCGAGGCCCGCGCGGCGGCCTGACCGCGACTCAACCGCCCGGCGTGCGGACGGCCGCGTCCGCAGGGCGGGACGCGGCGGGCAGGACGATCTGTCGGACACTGGGCGTGACAGACTGACCGCTGTGTTGCGCTGGCTGACTGCAGGTGAATCGCACGGACCCGCCCTCGTCGCGCTGCTGGAGGGGGTGCCCGCCGGCATCGAGGTGACCACCGCGGAGATCTCCGGCGAGCTGGCCCGGCGCCGGCTCGGCTACGGCCGGGGCGCCCGGATGTCCTTCGAGCAGGACGAGATCGAGGTCATCGGTGGGCTCCGGCACGGCGTGACGCTGGGCAGCCCGGTGGCCATCCGGGTGGGCAACTCGGAGTGGCCGAAGTGGCGCACCGTGATGGCCGCCGACCCGGTCGACGCGGAGGAGCTGGCCGGGCAGGCCCGCAACGCCCCCCTCACCCGCCC
>NZ_WBKT01000226.1 GCF_008868175.1 Micromonospora sp. AMSO31t | reverse complement strand
CGCCGCGGCTCCCGCGCGGCCCGCCGCGTCCGTCCCGGTGAAATCCCGATGAGCCGCACGCCGCAGGACTGCGACAACCGGACGGGCGGCCCGAAGCGTCCATTCCCCGTGACCGAGGACGAGCTGGAACGGGCGCTGCGGCAGACGCTGGCCGGCCGCGTCGCCACGCCCCGGCCCCTCGCCGCCGACCCGGCCGGCGCCGCGCTCCGGCGGGCCCGGGTCGCCGCACGGCGCCGCACGCTGACCGGGCTCGCCCTGGCCGGGGTGGCGACCGTGCTGGTCACCACCGGCATGGCCCAGCTCGGCGGGCCGACCGGAAACAGCGGCACGCCCACCGTGGTGCTCGGTGACCCGGGCGGGTTCTCGCCCGTGCCGCTGCCCACCGCCAGCAGCCCGGCCCCCGGGAAGGGGCCGGTCCGCGCCGAGCTGGACCTGATCGTCGGCTCGTGGCTGGACAGCAGCGGGGGCGAGCGCCGGGAACTGACCGGGTTGAGCGGCGTCGAGCGGGCGCAGCGGGTCCCGGACTACGGCGGCTGGCTCGTCACCTCGGTGGCCACCCCGGCCGGCCGTACCCTCTGGTGGGTGCCGCCCAACGGCAGCGACCCTCAGGTGCTGCTCGCCGGCGCGGACGCCGTCGTGGTGGCCACCGACGGGCGGCAGGTCGCCTGGCGCGACGGCGCCTACCTGGCCGCCGCCGGCGTGGTCGGCGGTCAGCTCCTGGCCAGCAGCCGGACGGCGGCTCCCGAGGGGGCGACGCCGATCGGCTTCGCCGGCGACGCCGTGCTGGTCCGACAGCCCGACCGGGGCGGGGTCAGCGTCTGGCGGCGGCCGGCGGGTGGGGTGCCGGGCGCGGCGAACCCGGACGTGCTCACCGTCTACGGCACGCTGCCCGACGGCCGGGTCGTCGGCCTGGTCTCCGCCGGGACGCCCCGGCAGCCCTGTGTGGCGCTGCTCGACGCGGCTCGCGAACTCACCCCTGTCCGCACCGGCTGCGGCCCCGCGGTGGCCACCGACGGCCTCGGCGGGGTCTCCGTCGACGGGCGGTGGCTGCTGCTCAACGCCGCGCGCAAGGACGCCCTGCTGGTCGACCTGGCCAACCTCGGCGCCGCCGCCGCCGCGACCCGCCCGGCCGGCCCGGCGGTCGCCGGGGCCGTGGCCTGGACCCGCAGCGGGGCCGCGCTGCACGTCGACGCCACCGGCGGCCTGGTCCGGGTCCGGCCCGACCGGGTGCTGGCCGGCGAGCGTCCCACCGCCTCCGCGGTCGACGGGGTGGCACCGGGCGAGCGCCCCGTGGTGGTGGCCGACACCCGCTCCTGACCGGTTCGGGGTGGGCGTAGCGTCGGCGGGGTGAGCGCCGCCGCCCGGATCGACCTGCACACCCACTCCACCGCCAGCGACGGCACCCTCAGCCCCGCCGAGCTGGTCCGGGCCGCCGCCGCGGCCGGTCTCGACGTCGTGGCGCTCACCGACCACGACACCACGTCCGGCTGGGAGCCCGCCGTCGCGGCCCTGCCGCCCGGGCTCACCCTGATCCGGGGCGCCGAGCTGTCCTGCCGCTGGTTCGGCGTCGAGCCGGCGATCCCGCTGCACCTGCTCGCGTACCTCTTCGACCCGGCCGAACCGGAGCTGGCCGCCGAGCTGGCCCGGGTCCGGCGCGCCCGCGAGGAGCGGGGCGAGCGCATCGTGCGGCTGCTCCAGGCCGACGGGATCCGGGTGAGCTGGTCGGAGATCCTGGCCGGCGCCGCCGGTGGCGCCGTCGGCCGGCCGCACATCGCGCAGGCGCTGATCCGGGCCGGGCTGGTCGCCACCACCACCGAGGCGTTCGGGCCGCGCTGGCTGGGGGAGCGCTACCGGCTGCCCAAGGAGGACATCGACGTGTTCCGGGCGGTGGCGCTGGTCCGGGCGGCCGGCGGGGTGCCGGTCTTCGCCCACCCCCGGGCCAGCCGGCGCGGCCGGATCGTGCCGGACGAGCTGATCGTGGACCTGGCGGCGGCCGGGCTGGCCGGCCTGGAGGCCGACCACGAGGACCACAGCCCGGCCGAGCGGGAGCACGTCCGCGCGCTCGCCGCCGAGCTGGGGCTGCTCGTCACCGGGTCGTCGGACTTCCACGGCACGCACAAGACCGTCCGACTCGGCGCGTTCACCACCGGCCCCGGGGCGTACGAGCGGATCGTCGAGCTGGCCCGAGGGGTGACCCCGGTCGCTTCGAGCTGAAGCGTTCCGGCCACGCGGCTACCGTGTCCGCGTGGATCTCAAGCTCTTCGGCGAGGTCTTCGTGACCCTGCTGGTGATCGTCGACCCGCCCGGCATGATGCCGATCTTCCTGGCGCTGACCGGGCCGCTGGCCGCCCGCGACCGGAACCGGGCCGCCTGGCAGGCCGTCGCGCTGGCGCTCGGGGTGATCGTGGTGTTCGCCGTCGCCGGCCAGACCATCCTGGCCTACCTGCACGTCGACCTGCCCGCGTTGCAGGCCGCCGGTGGGCTGCTGCTGATCCTCGTCGCGCTGGAACTGCTCACCGGCAAGTCCGACGACCCGAACCAGCAGGCCACCAGCAACATCGCGCTGGTGCCGCTGGGCACCCCGCTGCTGGCCGGCCCCGGCGCCATCGTCGCCACCATGCTCTTCGTGCAGCAGGCCGGTGGCTTCACCGACTACCTCGCCATCGCCGCCGCGATCGTCGCCGTCATGGTCGCCGTCTGGGTGGTGCTGCGCTTCTCCGGCGGCATCGTCAAGGTCCTGCGGCCGGGCGGCATCGAGGTGCTGACCCGGATCGCCGGCCTGCTGCTGGCCGCCATCGCCGTGCAGCTCATCGCCGACGCGATCGCCGCGTTCGTCACGCAGTACCTCACCATGGCCTGAGCCGTCGCGGCACTGTCGTACCCGGGTGGCAGGATCTGAGGCGTGCGACGACCCTCCCCGATCGGGCGACCCACCGGCGGCCGGGCACCCCGGCCCCGCGCCGAGCAGGCCGAGCAGCTCGGCTTCGAGGGCATGCCGGAACGACTCTTCGTCTGCACCCCCAGCAAACTCGGCGCCTACACCGACTGCCCCCGGCGCTACCGCTACTCGTACGTGGACCGCCCCGCGCCGTCCAAGGGCCCGCCGTGGGCGCACAACTCGCTCGGCGCCAGCGTCCACACGGCCCTGAAGAACTGGTACGCGCTGGCCCCCGACCGCCGCCGCCCCGAGGTGCTGGGCACCCTGCTCAAGGGCACCTGGGTCCGGGAGGGCTACCGCGACGACGAGCAGGAGCGGGACGCGTTCCGCCGGGCGCTGTCCTGGCTGGAGTCCTACGTGGCGGGGCTCGACCCGGCCGACGAGCCGCTCGGGGTGGAACGCGTGGTCGCCATGAAGACCGCCGTGCTCGCCTTCAACGGCCGCACCGACCGCATCGACTCCCGCCCCGGCCCGGACGGCCGGCCCGAGCTGGTCATCGTCGACTACAAGACCGGCCGCACCGGGCTCGACGGAGACGACGCGCGCGGCTCACAGGCCCTCGCGCTCTACGCGTACGCCGCCGAGCGGGTGTTCCGCCGCCCGTGCCGCCGGGTCGAGCTGCACCACCTGCCCACCGGCACGGTCGCGGCGCACGAGCACACGCCGGAGTCGTTGCAGCGGCAGCTCGCCCGCGCCGAGGACACCGCGCGGGACATCATGGCCGCCGAGCGGGCCGTCGCCGACGGCGCCGACCCCGACGAGGCGTTCCCCACCGAGCCGGGGCCGCGCTGCGGCTGGTGCGACTACCGGCGCACCTGCCCGGCCGGCGCCCGGGCCCCGGGCAAGGAGCCCTGGGCGGCCGTGGAGCGTCCCGCCGCGCCGGTCGCCGACCAGGACTGACCGCGGCTTCTCAGGCCGCCGCGAGCCGGGCGGCGCGTTCCTTGGCGGCCTGCTGCAACGGGCCCTCCCGGTAGCGCCGCGGCACCGCCGCCAGGGCGAGCCGCAGCGCCCGCACGCTCAGGTCCGCGGAGAGCGCGGTGGTGGGCAGGCCGAGGCCGCCGTACAGCCGCTGGGCCCAGGCCGGCAGCAGCGCCAGCGCCGTGCCGGCGATTCCCAGGTACGCCCAGCGCGGCGGGCCGAGGTGCAGGCCGAGCCGCACCGGCAGGCTGAGCTTCCACGGGATCGGCGGGGCGGTCAGGAAGAGCGCCGTCTCCGCGGCCTCCCTGGTCATCCGCAGCTCGGGCCGGACCGCGCGGTAGTAGTCGGCCACCTCGGCGGCGGTGCCCGGCACGTCGGCCGGGTCCAACCCGACCAGGGCCGCCGTCCGGCGCTGCTCGGTGTAGTAGCCGTCCACCTCGTCGTCGGTCAGCGCGAGCCCGGCCCGCCGCGCGGTGCTCACGAACGACTCGACCTCGGTGACGTGCACCCAGCGCAGCAGGTCCGGCTCGTCGATGCGGAACTCCTCGCCGGTGAACGGGTCGGTGGCCCGCATCCGGGCGTGCAGCGTACGCAGTCGCCGGCCGGCCGCCTCCGCCTCGGCGGTGGTGCCGTAGATCGTCGTGGCCACGTAGGTGGCCGTGCGGACGAGCCGGCCCCAGGCGTCCGTCTTGTAGTTGCTGTTCTGGGCGACGCCCGCCATGGCGCGGGGGTGCAGCGCCTGGAGGTAGAGCGAACGCAGGCCGGCGACGATCAGGATCGGCTCCTCGTGCACCTTCCACGTGACCGATCCCGGACCGAACAGGCCGAGGTCATCGGAGTCCACCGACCAAGAGTGCCACGCCCGTCCGGGGCGGGTGCCGTCAGCTCGGCGAAGGCCGGCGCGGGGGTGCGGTCAGCTCGTTGAAGGCCGGCGCGGGTGCTCAGCTCGTCGGAGGCGGGGCGCGGCCGGTCAGTCGTCGGCCGAGCGGCGGGCCTGGCAGGCCGGGCAGAGGCCCCAGAAGGTTACTTCCGCCTCGTCCACCTCGAAGCCGTGCGCGACGTTCGGGTCCAGGCAGGGGGCGTTGCCGGTGGCACAGTCCACGTCGGCGATCTCGCCGCAGCCCCGGCACACCACGTGGTGGTGGTTGTCCCCGACCCGGGCCTCGTAGCGGGCGGGGCTGCCGGCCGGCTCGATGCGGCGGGACAGCCCGGCCCGGGACAGCGCGCCGAGCACGTCGTAGACGGCCTGGGTGGAAACCGAGTCGAGGCGCTCACGGACCCGTCGGGTGATCTCGTCGACCTCCAGGTGACCGCCGGCGGCGAGCACCTCCAGCACGGCGAGACGCGGCCGGGTGACCCGCAGGCCCCTCGACCGGAGCAGCTGCTCGCCCGTGGACATACGTCCATGACAGCACGGGCCTTCGGGACCGACAAGCGAGCGGGACCGCGGGTGGTTTGGGCCACAGGTGAACCGCGCCGGTGACCCGTGCGTGTGTCGATGTACGGAAGCGGGACGGCGGATCATCACGTCGTACGCTGACCGCGCGATCCCGTCCACTCGCCGGAGGTGTCGGTGTTCAGGGAAGTCAACGGCCTGCCGGGCCACGTCCTGGTCGTACACGCCGCGGTGGTGCTGGTGCCGCTGCTGGCGTTGCTCTCCGTCGCGTACGGGGTGCTGCCCCGCTGGCGGCCCCGGCTGGACTGGGCGGTGGCGATCCTCGCCGTGCTCACCCCGATCGTCACCTGGGTGGCGACGGAGTCCGGCGAGGCGCTGGAAGAGGTGCTGCGCCAGCGGGGCTACCCGCCCGAGGGCCTGCAGAAGATCCACGAGCATTCCGAGTACGGCGGGAACCTGTTCTGGTTCACCGTCGGGCTGGCCGTGGCGGCGCTCCTGCTGCTGCTGGTGACCAGCGGCTTCGCCCGCACCCGCACCCTGCCCCGCTGGCTGTCCCTGGTGCTCACCGCGATCATCATCGTGCTCGCCGTGTTCGCGCTGGTCTACGTCTACCTGACCGGTGACAGCGGCGCCAAGATGGTGTGGAGCGGCATCGTCTGACCCGGATCGGCCGGGCCGCTCCAGCCGGAGCGCCCGGCCGGCTCAGAAGACCGGCTCAGAAGACCGGCTCAGAAGACCGGCTCAGAAGAGCAGGCGCGAGCAGAGCAGGCAGGTGAGCAGCACCAGCACGACGCCGACGACGGCGCCGATGCCGTAGGTGAGCCGCTGGGACCGCCCCTCGGCCTGGTCCATGGCGGCCATGTCCTGCGGCGGGAGCCGGCGTGGCGGCGTCGGCTGCACGTGCACCGGCGGCCGCCAGCCGGGCGGCGGCGGGACGGTCGGCGGCGGGCCTGCATATCCGGCCACCCCGCCACCCGGCCCCCAGCCACCGGCCGCGGCGGCCTGCTGCGGCCCACCACCGGCCGCACCGGTCTGCGTGGGCCAGCCGCTGGTCGACGCGGCCTGCCCGGTCTGCCCGGGCCAGCCGCCAATCAACCCGGCCTGCCCGGTCTGCGCAGCCTGCCCGGTCTGCGCGGGCCAGCCGCCGGTCGATTCGGCCTGGCCGCTCTGCGCGGGCCAGCCGCCGGTCGCGGCGGCACCCTGGCCGGGCCTTGCCCACGGGCTGTCGGTGTGGCCGGCGCGCGACCAGGGGCTGGTCTCCGGCTGCGGAGCGTCGCTCGTCGAGCTGGCCGGCTGGTCACTGTCCGCTGCTGAGCCGCGGGCCACGGTCCCACCGGCCGCCGCACCGGGCTGGTCCGTGCCTGCCTGTTCGGTACCGGCAATCTGCGCTGTGCCGGGAGTCCGGTCTGTGCCGGCTCGGTTTGTGCCGGATGTCGGGGTCGCGCCGGCCGGCTCGTCCGGGCGTCGCCAGATCTCGTCCTCGGGGCTGCCACCGCTCGGCGTCGTCACGCCGTCCGACGCTACCAACGCCCCGGCCGGTCGGCCGCCCGACGCGACGGGCCATCGTGGCACCGCTTCGGCCGGTCCGTGATCAACTCCGCCTCGGCGAGGTGGCGGTATCGAGGGGAGCCGGATACCGCCGGCTCGGCGACCTGGAGTTGACCAAGGCGACCGTCGGCGGCGAGGGATGCGCCCGGCGTTCGCGCCTCAGCGGTCGAACCCTTACCCGTCCGGCGGTATCCTTGCCGCTCGTGAGCGATCCCGGCATCCGTGTCCCGCGCGGCGACGACGACCGCGTGGTCGACCTCAGCGAAGACTTCGTGGTGCTGCCCGAGCAGACCACCGACGACACCGACCGGGGCTGGGGCGAGCGCTCCTCCGGCAACGACGACTGGCTGCTCGCCGAGCGCCCGCCGCATTGGGACTGACCCGGCCGGGTCATTCGCGTACCACCACGGCGAAGCGGCTGCCCTCGGGCACGCCGACCGCGCGTTGCGCCTGCTCGGGGCGGAGCGCCAGGTAGAGCGCCGAGGAGCCGTCGACCGCCCCGGCCGCACCCACCACGTCGAGGACCAGCGCCCGCGGGGCGAGCAGGGTGGCCGCGCCCGCCGTTCGGCCGGCCGGCACGACCAGCAGGTCCACCCGGGCACCCGGGCGGAGCACCGCGAGCGCGGCCGGTTCGGCGAGCCGTACCGGCACCCCGACCGCTCCGGCCGGCAGCGGCAGGGCAGCCGGGCCGCGATCACCACCGGCCGGGGCGCCACCGCCGGCCGGGCCGCCACCGCCGGCCGGGGCGCCACCGCTGGCCGGGGCGCCACCGCTGGCCGGGCCGCCACCGTCAGCCGGGACACCGCCGGTCGGGGTGGGAGCCGCGGCCGGGACCGCGCCCGGCGGACAGCCGGCCGGGTTCTGCAGGACGGCCGCGGCCAGCCCGAGCAGCACCGCGACCAGCGCCACCCGGAGCAGCGTGCG
>NZ_WBKT01000225.1 GCF_008868175.1 Micromonospora sp. AMSO31t | reverse complement strand
CCCTCGCCCTGTTGATCAAGAAGTTTGCGTCATTGCGAGGCGGTCGACAGACGCAAACTTCTTGATCAACAGGGCGAGGGGCGGCTGGGAGGTCGCCGTGAGGTTACTGACAGTTGCCTGACGGGGTGGCCGAATCGCCGCATTCGCGGTAATCCTGGGGTCCATGCCGTCTCCCCGGTCGCCGCTGTCGCGGCTCTTCACCGTGCTCCTCGCCGGCGTCCTCGGCGGGCTCGTCCTCGCGGTCGCCGCGCTTCCCAGCGGCCTGCTCGGCGGGCTCGCGGCCCAGGCCGGCCTGGGCGCGTACGCGGAGCTGCCCGACGCGCTGCGCACCCCCGCGCAGCCGCAGCGCTCCTACCTCTACGCGAACGACGGCAAGACCCTGATCACGACGTTCTACGACGTCAACCGCAGCGACGTCCCCCTCGCCGAGATCGCCCCCGTGATGCGGCAGGCGATCATCGCGGCCGAGGACCGCCGCTTCTACTCGCACGGCGGCGCCGACCTGCGCGGCATCGCCCGCGCCCTGGTCGCCAACGTCAGGGGCGGCGGCACCGAGCAGGGTGGCTCGACGCTGACCATGCAGTACGTCCGCAACGTGCTCAAGACCGACCCGACCCGCACCGCCGAGGAGCGGCAGGCCGCCACCGAGCAGACCGTCGGACGCAAGCTCCAGGAGATCCGGTACGCGAACGCGCTGGAGGAGACGCTCAGCAAGGACGAGATCCTCAACCGCTACCTGAACATCGCGTACTTCGGCTCCGGCGCGTACGGCGTCGCGGCGGCCAGCCAGCGCTACTTCGGCAAGGCCCCGGCCGACCTGACCCTGGGCGAGGCGGCGCTGCTGGCCGGCCTGGTCCAGTCGCCCGACCAGTACAGCCCGATCGACGGCGACAAGGACCAGGCGCTCGCCCGGCGGGGGTACGTGCTCGACTCGATGGCCGAGACCGGCGCGATCACCGCGCAGCAGGCCGCCGCGGCCAAGGCCGAGCCGCTGACCCTGCACCCGACCGCCCAGCCCAACGGCTGCACGGCGGTCGCCCAGGGCCACGACGACTGGGGCTTCTTCTGCGACTACCTGCGCCAGTGGTGGCGCGCCCAGCCGGCCTTCGGCGCCACCGTCGAGGAGCGCGAGCAGGCGCTGCGCCGGGGCGGCTACCGCGTGGTCACCACGCTCGACCCGAAGATCCAGCAGACCGCCCAGAAGCAGTCCACCGCCGTCTACGGCTACGGCAACAAGCGCGCCCTGCCGATCGCCGCGGTCGAGCCGGGCACCGGCCGGGTGCTGGCCATGGCGGTCAACCGGCACTACAGCCTCGCGGACAACCCGGCCGGGCAGGCCAACCACCCGAACACCGTCAACCCGCTGATCTCCGGCGGCGCGAGTGTCGACGGCTACCAGGCCGGCTCGACGTTCAAGATGTTCACGATGCTCGCCGCGTTGGAGGCCGGCAAGCCGCTCGCCACCGGCTTCGACGCCCCGGCCAAGCTGCCCACCCGCTACGCCTCCGACGCCGAGGGCAACTGCAACGGCACGTGGTGCCCGGCCAACGCCAACCCGGAGTGGATGGACGGCTACCGGATGATGTGGGACGGCTTCGGCCGGTCGGTGAACACCTACTTCGTCTGGCTGGCCGAGCAGGTCGGCGAGGAGAAGGTGGTGGAGATGGCGCAGCGGCTCGGCATCACCTTCCGGGCCGACTCCGACGCCGCCTTCGCGAAGGACGACGCGGAGAACTGGGGCGCGTTCACGCTCGGCGTCGCCGCCACCACCCCGCTCGACCTGGCCAACGCGTACGCCACCGTGGCCGCCGAGGGCACCTACTGCACCCCGCTGCCGGTGGTCTCGGTGAACGCGGCCAACGGCGAGAAGGTCGCCGTCGGGCAGCCCTCCTGCAAGCGGGTGCTCGACGCCGACGTGGCCCGGGCGGCCACCGACGCGGCCCGCTGCCCGGTCGGCCAGCAGTCCGCGTACGGGCAGTGCAACGGCGGGACGGCCACCTCGGTGGACGGGATCGTCGACCGCCCGGTGGCCGGCAAGACCGGCAGCTCCGAGGAGAACGCCACCGAGACCTTCGTGGGGTTCACCCCGCAGGTGGCGGTGGCCGGCATCGCGGCGAACCCGGACGACGCGACCGACCTGGTCGGTTCGGCCGTGCAGGCCAAGGTCATCGACGCGGTCGCCCGGGTCATCCGGACGGCGGTGGACGGCAAGCCGGTGAAGGACTTCACGGCGCCGAGCCGCGAGCTGGCCGGCGACCCGCACCGCCCCCAGCCGCGCCCCACCCCAAAGCCCGACGAGGAGCGCCGGCAGGACCGCGGCCTCCCCTCGGACCTGCTCCGCTGGCTCCAGGGCCGCGACCGCGGCTGACCCAGAAGGAAGGGCCCCTGTCAACGCCTGCGGTACAGCAGGGGGCCCCTCCTGACGTCGGCTTCGGGGAGGAGCGGCGCGACGGCGCGGTCGAGGGCGGCGGCCACCTCGTCGGGGGTGGCGTCGCCGTCGAGGAGCACGAACGTCGTGAAGTCGGGCAGCGCGCGGTAGGCGCTGTCGAGCGCGCGCAGGTGCGCCAGTTCCTCGGTGTCGATGCCCCGGGCGGCCACCCGCCGCTGCGCCACCTCGGGTGAGGTGGCCAGGAAGCAGACCACCGCCGGGCGCGGGAACATCGCGTAGAACGCCCGGACCGCCCGCCGCCCCCGGTCGCCGCGGGCGGCCATGATGACCTCCTGGCACCAGGTCCACCGGTCCAGCACCGCCGTGCGCCCGGCCACCCCGGCCGTCAGCACGGTGCGGGCCATGGCCAGCGCGCGGACCGTCGCCTCCAGCGCCGGATAGAGGGTACGGCCGAACAGCGCCACCCCGTCCGGCCGGCCGAGCGCCCGGGCCAGCCGGTTCCACAGCGGCCGGCCGCCGGCGTTCTCGAAGTAGGTCGCCGGGACCCCCCGGGCCGTCAGCCGGTGGGCGAGCGCTCTGGCCTGGGTGCTCTTGCCGGAGCCGTCGACACCGACCAGGGCGATCATCACGGAACGGGCCACGGATCCGGACGTTAGCCGCCCCGGGCAAATTTCCTGAGAAAGAATCCCTGCGGGCTGTCGGATCCGGTCGGCCGGCTCCGACCCACCGGTGAGCGCGCCCGCCCGGGGCGCCGCCGGAAGCGGAGGACATCATGCGCAAGCTCGTCTACTGGGTGCACCAGTCGGTCGACGGCTTCATCGAGGGCCCGAACGGGGAGTTCGACTGGGCGGCCATGGGACCGGAGCTGTCCGCGTACTCCCTGGAGCTGACCGACCGGGCCGACGCCTTCCTCTACGGCCGCAAGGTGTGGGAGATGATGTCCTGGTACTGGCCCCGCGCCGAGCAGATGTCCCCGGACCCGCACGACCTGGCCTTCGCCCCGGTCTGGGCCCGCACCCCGAAGATCGTCATCTCCCGCACCCTGGAGAGCGCCGAGTACGGCGCCCGGGTGATCGGCCGCGACCTGGCCGCCGAGGTGGCCGAGCTGAAGGCCCAGCCCGGTGCGGACCTGCTGCTCACCGGCGGCTCCGGCGCGGCGGCGGCGCTGGGCGAACTGGGGCTGGTCGACGAGTACCAGGTGGTGGTGCACCCGGTCGTGCTGGGCGGGGGCACACCCGTCTTCCCCGGCAAGGAGCGCCTCGACCTGCGGCTGACCGGCACCCGGGGCTTCGACGGCCGGTCGGTGCTGCTGCGCTACGAGAAGGCGTGAGGGTCACCGCCCCCGGCGGCGGGGACGGTACGTGGCGAGGACCGAGGGCAGCCCGCGCCGGATGATCTCCGTCCGGTCGCTGTCCCCGCGCAGCACCGCGGCGGCCGTCTTGCGGGCCTGCTCGGCGGTGAAGTGCGGGGGCAGCATCAGCTCGGCCGGGTCGACGACCGCGTTCACCACCACCGGCCGGTCGGCGGTGAGCACCCGCTGCCACAGGTCGGGCACCTGGTCGGGGGAGTCGACCAGGACGCCGTCGAGCCCCAGCACCTCCGCCCACCGGTGGTACGCCACGTCCGGCAGGTCCTGGCTCGCCGGGAACATCGGCGTGCCCTCGCCGGAGCGCTGCTCCCAGCTCACGAAGGACAGGTCGCGGTTGTTGAGCACCAGCACCACGAACCGCGGGTCCGCCCACTCCCGCCAGTACTTGGCCACGGTGATCAGCTCGTTGACGCCGTTCATCTGCATGGCGCCGTCGCCGATGAGCGCCACCAGCGGCCGGTCCGGGTGGGCGAACTTCGCGCTGATGGCGTACGGCATGGCCCCGCCCATGGAGAGCAGGGTGCCGGAGAGGCTGGCCAGCATGCCGGGGCGGACCCGGATGTGGCGGGCGTACCAGGCGGTCGCCGTGCCGCAGTCCACGGCCAGCATGGCGTCGTCCGGCAGGGCGTCGTCCAGGGTCGCGAAGAGCAGCTGCGGGTTCACCGGATCGGCCGTCTGCTCGGCCACCTCCCGCTGGGACTGCCGCCACTTCGCGGTGGCGTCGGCCAGGGTGGCCCGCCAGGCGGCCGGCACCGGCCCGGTGCCCAGCTCCCGCAGCAGCGCCCGCAGGGTCGGCGCGGCGTCCCCGGTCAGGTTCACCTCGGTCGGGTAGCGCAGCCCCATCCGGCTGCCGTCCAGGTCGACCTGCACCGCCCGGGTCCTGCCCTGCGGCGGATAGAACTCCGAGTACGGCATGTTGCTGCCCACGATCAGCAGCCGGTCGCACTCCTGCATGAGCTGCCAGCTCGGGCGGCTGCCCAGCAGGCCGATGGCCCCGGTCACCCAGGGCTCCCGGTGGTCGACGGCGGCGAAGCCGAGCAGGGCGGTGGCCACCCCGGCGCCGAGCCGGTCGGCGACCCGGCGGACCTCGTCCTCCGCGCCGAGGGCGCCCTGACCGACCAGCATGGCGACCTTCTCGCCGCCGCGCAGCACCTCGGCCGCCCGGCGCACCTCCTCCTCCGGCGGCACGGTCGGCATGCTGCTCGGCACCGCGCTGGTGTGGTAGTAGCCGTGCGCGTGCGGCGGCTCCGGCACCGCGGGCTCGTCCTGCACGTCGGAGGGAAGCACGAGGGCGGTGACCGTCCGCCGGGCCAGGGCGGTCCGGCAGGCCCGGTCGACCAGGTGCCGCGCCTGCGACGGGTCGTCGAGCTGGGCCAGGAAGGCCGACGCCACGTCCTTGTAGAGGGCGAGCAGGTCGACCTCCTGGTAGTAGCCGCCGCCCTCGGCGGGCAACGCCGTGTGCCCGAGCAGGGCCACCACCGGCTGGTGGTCGAGCTTGGCGTCGTACAGGCCGTTGAGCACGTGGATGGCCCCTGGGCCGCTGGTCACCACCACGCACCCGAGCGGCCCGCCGCCGTACTTGACGTGGGCGCTGGCCGCGAAGCCGGCCGTCTCCTCGTGCCGCACCTGGATGAACTCGGCCCGGCCGGCGGCGCGTTGCAGCGCCGAGGTCATGCCGTTGATGCCGTCGCCGGGGTAGCCGTAGTAGCGGTGCACGCCCCACTCCGCCAGCCGGGCCACGATGTAGTCGGCGACCGTGGCGTCCCGGGGCAGCCGGCCGTCGCCGGTGGGGTCCGCGCTCATCGGGGTGATCCCTTCGTCGCTGTCCGCTTTCCCGGGCTCCGTTCCCTTCTCGGGGCGGCGGAAACCCGGGCCGTGCCGGGCCGACCGCAGCGACCAGGCAGAATCGTCCGGTGCCCGTCCACGAGATCACCGACCCCGACGACGACCGGATCGCCGACTACCGCGCGCTGACCGACGTGGAGCTGCGGACCCGGTGGGAGCCCCCGCACGGGCTGTTCATCGCCGAGGGGGAGCTGGTGCTGCGGCGGGCGCTGCGGGCCGGCTACCCGGCCCGGTCGTACCTGGTCGACGCCAAGCGGGTGGACCAGCTCGCCGACCTGGACACGGGGGACACCCCCGTCTACGCGGCCACCCAGGAGGTGCTCCAGCGGGCCACCGGCTTCCACGTGCACCGGGGCGTGCTCGCCTCGTTCCGCCGCAAGCCGCTGCCGTCGGCCGCCGAGGTGCTGGCCACCGCCCGCCGGGTGGTGATCCTGGAGGACGTCAACAACCACACCAACCTGGGCGCGATCTTCCGGGCCGTCGCGGCGCTCGGCGTGGACGCCGTGCTGCTCTCGCCGACCTGCGCCGACCCGCTCTACCGGCGCAGCGTCCGGGTCAGCATGGGCGAGGTCTTCGCCATCCCGTACGCGAAGCTGGAGCCCTGGCCGGACGCGCTCGGCGAGGTGCGGGCGGCGGGATTCACGGTGCTGGCCATGACGCCCGCGCCGGACGCGGTCCCGATCCAGCGGCTGGACGCCGGGCAGCGGGCCCGCGCGGCCCTGCTCATGGGGGCGGAGGGCGCCGGCCTGACCGGGGCCGCGATGGCCGCCAGCGACGTCCGGGTGGTGATCCCGATGCGGCGCGGGGTGGATTCGCTCAACGTCGCCGCCGCCACCGCGGTCGCCTGCTGGGAGCTGGGCCGCGACGACCCCGTGTGACCTCCCGGCGGCCGGCACGCTCGGCATCGGCGGTGACGCAGGGTAGCGTGTCGCCCGTGTTCCCTACCGTCCGTGAGGTGCTCGCCCTGGTGCCGGTGCGCCACGGCGCGCCGCGCCTGGTCGCCGGGGACGCGGGCCTGGACCGGCCGGTGCGCTGGGTGCACGTGGCCGAGGTGCCGGACATCGCCACCCTGCTGGGGGGCGGCGAGCTGGTGCTCACCACCGGGATCGGGCTGCCCGCCGACGACGCCGGCCTGCGCGCGTTCATCGGCGACCTGGCCGACGTCGGGGTGTCCGGGCTGGTGGTGGAGCTGGGCCGCCGCTACGTCAGCGGGGTGCCTCGGGTGATGGCCGCCGCCGCCGAGCGGCGCGGGCTGCCCCTGGTCGAGCTGCGCCGGGCCACCCCCTTCGTGCGGATCACCGAGGCGGTGCACGCGCTGATCGTGGACGCCCAGCTCACCGAGCTGCGCGCCACCGAGGAGATCCACCAGCGGTTCACCGAACTCTCCGTCGAGGGCGCCGAGCCGGCCGAGGTGGTCCGGCAGGCCGCCGAGCTGGCCGGCTGCCCGGTGGTGCTGGAGAACCTGTCCCGGCAGGTGCTCGCGTACGACCCGGCGGGGGAGAGCGCCGAACTGCTGCTGGACGGCTGGGAGCAGCACTCCCGGCGGATCCGGCCGGCCGGGCGGACCGCGTACGACCGGGACAGCGGGTGGCTGGTGACCACGGTCGGCGCCCGGGGTCAGGACTGGGGGCGGCTGCTGCTGCGCTGGCCGGCCGGGTCCGAGCTGACCACCGACCGCCCCGGGCGCGCGCCGATGGCGGCGGTCGAGGCGCACCCGGCGCAGCGCGGCGGCGAACGCGGTGAGCGCCTTCTCCTCGGCGGCCGGGTCGGGCAGCGCCAGCAGCGCGCCCACCGCCTGGTCGTCGACGGCACTGGTCAGCGCGGTGAGCTTGGCCTCGCGCAGCGCCTGGCCGACGGCCTCGGCGAGGTCACGCAGCCGGGCCGGACCGGCCTCGGGGCCGGCGTCGGGGGCCGGCCCGCCGCCCTCGCCCGGGTCGTCGGCCCGGTGCCGGACCACCACGCCGACCAGGTGGCGGCGGTCCAGGGTCACGCCGAGCGCCTTGGCCCGCAGCGCCACCTCGTCCACCGGGCGGGAGTGGTCGATCAGGGCGGTGAGCAGGGTGCGGTGGATCTGCCGTTCCAGGCCCTCGGCGTCGCGCCGGATCAGCCGGCCCAGGGCCAGGGTGGAGGCGGCGCGCTCGATCAGGA
>NZ_WBKT01000224.1 GCF_008868175.1 Micromonospora sp. AMSO31t | reverse complement strand
GCGCGCTCATCGCGGAGGCCGCGGCGCACGGCGACCGGCGTTTCGCCCACGCCTACCCGGCGGTGGACCACCCGGCGTCGAACGCGGTGTGCCGCAAGGCCGGGTTCACGCTGCTCGGCGAGACGGAGTTCGAGTACCCGCCGGGGCACCTCATGCGCTCCAACGACTGGCGCGTGGAGCTGACCGGGTGACAGACGGCGGGGCGGGCCGCCCGGCCCGCCCCGCCGCGCGCGTCAGCGGGCCGTGTCCAGGCGGGTCCGCTGCTCGGGGGTCAGCTCCAGCTCGACCGCCGCGAGGCTCTCCTCCAGTTGCGCGACCGAGGAGAAGCCGACCAGCGGGATCGCCGGCACGTCCCCGCCCAGCAACCAGGCGAGCACCACCTGGTTGACGGTCGCCCCGGTCTCGTCGGCGACCGCGCGCAGCGCCGCGAGCCGGGCCGGGGTGCTCGGCAGGGTGTAATCCTCGCCGAGCCGTTCCGGCTTCGCGTAGGCGCCCTTGAGCAGCGGCGAGTACGCCACCAGGGTGAGCTGCGGCTCGGCCCGCAGGTAGCTGGCCAGGTCCGGGCCCACCCAGCCGACGTCGCCGTCCGGGTCCAGCTCGCTCGGCAGGTCCGGCCGCCGGGGCAGGTAGCTGCGGTGGTACTGGAGCACCTCGTACCCGGGCAGGCCGGCCGCGGCGGCGAGCGCCCGCGCCCGCTCGACCCGCCAGGCGCGGTGGTTGCTCGCGCCGAGCAGCCCGACGGTGCCCTCGGCGACCAGCTCCGCGAAGCCCTCCACGGTCTCCTGCAGCGGCACGGCCCGGTCCTCGATGTGCGCGTAGAGCAGGTCGAGCTTCTCCACGCCGAGCCGTTCCCGGCTGCGCTCGGCCGACTCGCGGATCACCTTGGCGGACAGGCCCTCGGCGTTGTCCAGGTAGCTGGTGCCCGGGGCGAGGGGACGGGCGCCGAGCTTGGTGGCGATGGCCACCTCGTTGCCGACGCCGCGGCTGCGCCGCCAGCGGCCGAGCAGCTCCTCGCTCTCCCCGCCCTGGCCGCCGTTGTGCCAGAACGCGTAGTTGTCCGAGGTGTCGATGAACGTGCCGCCGGCCTCGACGTACCGGTCGAGGATCGCGTACGAGGTGGCCTCGTCGGTGGCGGTGCCGAAGAGCATCGCGCCGAGGCTGAGCAAGCTGACCTGGCGCCGGGTGGCCGGGTCGGTGCCGATGGTGCGGTAACGCATGGGTTCCTCCCCGTCGAAACGTTGCCACCACCCTCCACCTTCGAGTGCGCGCGAAGTCAAACCTCACCAGGGGAGCACCCCGTAGCCGCCGCCGGCGTCCATCTGGTAGCCCCAGAGCAGGCCGCTCGGCCCGTCCGCCGGCAGCGTGGCCAGGTGCACGCTCACCTCGGCGCCCTCCTCGGGGGTGCGGAAGCCGCTGTGGTGGTTGAGGTCCGTCGCGCAGTAGCCGGGGTTGGCGGCGTTCACCTTGATCGGGGTGTCCCGCAGCTCCTTGGCGTACATGGCGGTGACCATGTTCAGCGCGGTCTTCGAGGACGGGTAGGGGATCGAGGTCAGCGGGAACAGGGCGCCCTCCGGGTCGGTCATCACCGCGATCGAGCCGACCTCGCTGGAAACGTTGACGATCCGGGCGGCCGGCGCCCGGCGCAGCAGCGGCAGCAGCGCGTTGGTCACCGCGACCACGCCGAACACGTTCGTCTCGTACACCTCGCGCAGCGTGTCGAGGGTGGTTTCGCTGGGCAGCCCGGCGCCGTCGGCCCGGATGATGCCGGCGTTGTTGACCAGCACGTCCAGGTGGCCGTGCTCGCGCTCGACCAGCTCGGCCGCGGCGGCGACCGACGCCGCGTCGGTGACCTCCAGCGGCACGAAGCGGGCGTCCGCCCCCTCGGCGCGCAGTTTGTCGGCCGCCTCCCGGCCCCGCGCGGCGTCCCGCGCGCCGACCAGCACGGTCATCCCGCGCGCGCCGAGCTGCCGTGCGGTGGCCAGGCCGATTCCCTTGTTGGCCCCGGTGACCAGGGCGATCGTCGTCGTCATGCCGTCGAGGCTGCCGCGGGTCGCGGGTTGGCGGGAGAGGCCCGCCGAGGCTGGTACCGGCGGTACCAGCCTCGGCGGCCGGCGGTGCGGCAGGCTGGGGGCATGAGCACACTGCGCCGCGACGAGCTGGCGGGGTTCCTGCGCACCCGCCGGGCCCGGTTGCGCCCCGCCGTGGTCGGCCTCCCCGAGGGGGTACGCCGCCGCACGCCGGGCCTGCGCCGCCAGGAGGTCGCCCAGCTCGCCGGGATGTCCATCGACTACTACATCCGGCTGGAGCAGGGGCGCGGACCGCACCCGTCCCGGCAGGTGCTCGCCGCGCTGGCCCGGGCGCTGCTGCTCAGCCGGGACGAGTGGGCGTACCTGTTCCGGGTCGCCGGGGAGAGCCCGCCGGACGCCACCGGACCCGGCCGGGAGGTGTCGCCCGGCCTGCGGCACCTGCTCGACGCGATGTCGGAGACACCCGCCTACCTGGTCGACGCCGCGTACGAGATTCTGGCCTGGAACCGGCTGGCCGCCTGGTTCGTCGGTGACCTGTCGACGGTGCCGGCAGGCGAGCGCAGCATGGTGCGCTGGATGTTCGGCCGGGAGGTGCCGGAATCGCACTGGGCCGATCCCGAGGTGCTGCGCTTCGCCCGGACCACCGTGGCGGACCTGCGGGCCGCGTATGGCCGTTACCCGGCCGACCCGGCGCTGGCCGCGCTGGTCACCGAGCTGCTCGGGCTGTCCCCGCGGTTCGCCGCGCTCTGGGCCGAGCACGAGGTGGGGGAGCGGCGCCCGACCGTCAAGCGGGTCGCCCACCCGGAGCTGGGTCCGCTGGAGTTCGAATGCCGGGTGCTGCACGTGCCGGAGACCGACCAGCGGCTGATCGTCTATGTCCCCGAGCCGGGGTCGCCGACGCAGTCCGCGTTCCGCCGGGTCGCCGAGCGGGTCGGCTCCTGAGCCCGCGGCCGGGGCCGGCAGCCCGGCCCCCGGTCGCGGTGCGGCTCAGTCGGGCACGTAGTCGAAGGTGTCCGGGTTGGGGCCCTGCCGGCCCGCCTCGCCCTTGTCCAGGCCGTTGAGCCGGTCCATGGACGCGTCGTCCAGCGCGAAGTCGAAGATCCGGAAGTTCTCCTCGATCCGGCTCGGCGTGGTCGACTTCGGGAAGACGATGTCGCCGCGCTGCACGTGCCAGCGCAGCACCACCTGGGCCGGGGTCCGCCCGACCTCCTCGGCGATGTCGACGACGGTCGGGTCGTCCAGCACCTTGCCCTGGGCGATCGGCGACCACGCCTCGGTGAGGATGTTGTGCGCCTTGCCGTAGGCGCGCACCTCCTCGTTGGCGAAGTAGGGGTGCACCTCGATCTGGTTCACCGCCGGCGTGATCTCCGCCTCGGCGGCCAGCCGCTCCAGGTGGGCCACCTGGAAGTTGGACACGCCGATCGACCGGACCCGACCGTCGCGCTGCAACTCCTCCAGCACGCGCCAGGTCGACACGAAGTCGCCGTCGTAGCGGGTCGGCAGCGGCCAGTGGATGAGGAACAGGTCGAGGTAGTCGAACTTCAGCTCGGTGAGGGTCGACTCGAACGCCTTACGGGCGTCGTCCGGGCGGTGGAAGGCGTTGCTCAGCTTGCTGGTGACGAAGACCTCGCTCCGGTCCAGCCCGGAGGTGCGCACGGCCTGCCCGACCTCGGCCTCGTTGCCGTACATCTCCGCCGTGTCGATGTGGCGGTAGCCGATCTCCAGCGCCGTGCTGACGGCCTGGACGGTGTCCTTCGGCTCGATCTGGAAGACCCCGAAGCCGAGCTGCGGGATGGTGTTGCCGTCGTTGAGCGAGATGTCGGGAACGCTGTTCGGGGCCATGAAGCCTCATCTCCGATCGTCTGGGGTGCCCGGGGAACGCTTCCACGCGCGGCGCCGGGCCTTTGCCACCCAGCTTCTCTACCCGCTCGACCCGGCTCGTCACGGCCGCCGTCGGGGTGATCTGCGCCGCCATCGGCCCCGTTCAGCCCGCCTGCGGCTGCTCACCGGGGTCCTGGCCGGCCTCGAAGAGCACCGGCCAGGGCCGGGCGGCCGACGCGAGCGCCGCGGTCGCCGGTGGCGGCTCAGCGGCGGCCAGCACCTCGGCGGCGAGCTGCCCGAACATCGGGGCGGCGGGGTGCCCGGCCCGCGCCGGCCAGGCCGCCGAGGTCCGCCTGACCAGCGGCGCGTCGACCAGCGGTCGCCAGGCGATCCGCGGCTCGCGGCGGGCCACCGGCTCCGGTTCCAGGGCGACCGCGCCGCCGGCCAGCAGCAGTCCGAACAGGAATTCCGGGTTGCGGGCGGGCCGGACCCGGGCCGGCGCGAAGCCGTGCCGCCGGCAGACCGCCAGCAGGTGCCCGTGCCAGCCGGGCGCGGTGGCCGGCGGCGCGGTGATCAGGTCCAAACCGGCCAGGTCGGCCAGCTTCACCTCGCGGGCCCGGGCCGCCGGAGCGGCCCGGGGCAGCAGCACCCCGACCGGCGCGTCCACGGCGGGGCCGAAACGCAGCCCGGCCTCCTCCACCGGGTGGTGCAGCAGGCCCACGTCGAGCCGCCCCTCGGCCAGCATCCGGCGCTGCTCGGCGCTGGTCAGCTCGTGCAGGTCCAGGTCGAGTCCGGGCGCCCGCGCGGCGAGACCGTCGAGCAGCGCCCGCAGCGTCACGGCCGGGGTCTCCGGGGGTACGCCGGCGCGCAGCACCCCGAGCGCGCCACGGCGGACCTGGTCGACCAGGTTGCGCAGGCGGCGCTCCCCGGCGAGCAGCTCGTCGGCCTCGCCGAGCAGGAGCTGGCCGGCCGTGGTGAGCCGGACCTGGCGCCCCGACCGGTCGAACAGGGTGGCGCCCAGCTCGCGCTCCAGCCGCTGGATCGACTGGCTCAGCGGCGGCTGCGCCATGCCCAGCACCTCGGCCGCCCGCCCGAAGTGCAGCTCCCGGGCCACCACCACGAAGTGCCGCAGGTGTCGCAGCAGGTCCACGACGGGCACCCTACGCCCGCCCCGGTCGCCACTGGTTAGCGTGTCGGGGTGAGCGGGGAGCGGATCGGGGAGATCTTCCGGCGGGCCGGGATCAGCGGCTGCCTGCACGTCGAGGACGTCGACGCGCCGGGGCGGGAGGTGACCCTGCGGGCCGACGAGCAGGTGGTGATCGCCTCCGTGTTCAAGATCCTGCTGGTGCTGGAGTTCGCCCGGCAGGCCGTCGCCGGCCAGCTCGACCCGGTCGAGCGGGTGCTGGTGGGCGCCGCCGACCGGCTCGGCGGCTGGGGCGTCGCCGGCTGCGCCGACGACGTGGAGGTGTCCCTGCGCGACCTGGCCTACTTCGCCATGTCGGTCAGCGACAACACCGCCGCCGACCTGCTGCTGCGCCGGGTCGGCCCGGACGTGCTGCCGATGCTCGCCGCCGAGCTGGACCTGCCGCGTACCCGGATCGTCGGCGGCCCGCGCCAGCTGGTCGAGACGATGCTCGCCGACGTGGGCGCCCGCACCGAGGCCGACTTCGCCCGGATCTTCCCCACGCTGCCGCCGGAGCGGGTCCGGGCCATGCGGGTGTTCGACCCCGAGCACACCACCTCCAGCACGGCCCGGGAGATGACCCGGCTGCTCGGCCTGATCTGGCGGGACGAGGCGGGGCCGCCGGCCGCCTGCGCGATGGTCCGCGAGCTGATGGCCCGGCAGCTCTTCTGGACCCGGCTGGCCGCCGGCTTCCCGCCCGGCGTCCGGGTCGCCGGGAAGACCGGCACCCTGCCCGGCCTGCACCTGGAGGCCGGGGTCGTCGAGTATCCCGACGGTGGCCGGTACGCGGTCGCGATCTACGCCCGCACCGAGCGGCTCAGCACCCGCCGGATCGACGTGGACCTGGCCATGGGCGAGGCCGCCCGGGCCGCCGTCGAGGCGCTGCGCGCCGGCTGATTTCCCCCGCCGAGCCGGCCGCACCAACTGCCGTGACCTGTGGTGATATCGGAACGGGTATCGAGCCTTCCGCCGGCCGATCTTGGACACCGGCGGGCGGCCGGTGGTGGGGTGGGCGGACCGATCAACCTGTCCCGCACGGGGAGGACACTTCATGCTCGACAAACGGCCCTACGACCGCCGCCGGTTCCTACGCGACGCCGCCGTCGGCACCGCCGCCGTGTCGACCGCCGGCCTGGTCGCCGGCGCATCCGCCGCGCCGGCCCAGGCCGCCCCGGCCGCCGCAGCCGGGCCCCGGCGCTCCGGCGCGGTCAGCTTCCGCTGGTGGGGTACGTCCGGCTGGCGGATCGACATCGGCGACCGGACGGTGCTGGTCGACCCGTACCTGAGCCGCTACGACACCGGCCTGTTCACCGGCGCGTTCGACGAGAACACCCCGCTGACGGTGGACACCACCGTCGTGGACGGGCTCGTGGACCGGGCCGAGAACATCCTGGTCACGCACACCCACTGGGACCACTTCAACGACGTCCCCCACATCGCCGGGCGCACCGGCGCCCGGGTCGTCGGCACGCTGACCGCCTACCACCTCGGGCTGGCGTACGGGCTGCCGGGCGGGCAGCTCGCGCCGGTGCGGGGCGGCGAGGTGCTGGACTTCGGCGCGTACACGGTCGAGGTGGTCAGCTCGCTGCACAGCCGCAACGCCGCCTGGTCGATGGCCTTCCCCGGGGTGCGGGTCACCCGCCCGCCGAGGCCGGAGAAGATCTCCGACCTGCCCGAGGGCGACACCCTGGCGTACCAGCTCCGCGTCGACGGCGGCCCGTCGGTGTTCTTCATGGGGGCGAGCGACTTCACCGAGCGCAACCTGGCCGGGCTGGCCCCCGACGTGGCGATGGTGGCCTCCGCCGCGACCACGTCGACCGCCGACTACGTGCCCCGGCTGATGGCCGCCCTCGACCACCCGAAGGTCGTCGTGCCGGTGCACTGGGACAACTTCGAGACGCCGCTGACCAACCCGCCGACCGTCGCGCCGAACGACCGCAAGCGCCTCGACGACCTGATCGCCGCGGTGCGGAAGGCGTCGCCGCGCAGCCGCGTGCTGGTGCCGGAGTACCACACGGCGTACCACTTCTGAGGACCGGTCGCGGAGGGGCCGGACCACGGGGGCCCGCCCCTCCGCTCAACCGGCGCTGAGGTCGCGCAGCGCCAGCACCGACTTCCAGTTCCGGGTGGTCGCCACCACGCCGAGCTTCTTCTCCAGGTGGGCGTTGGTGAACTTCGTCCGCCCGTAGCCGCCGTCGGGGAAGTGCAGGTGCACCTCGCGGCCGTCAACCGCGAACTCCAGGTTCTCCCCGGCCGGCGCGGCCAGCTCCTTGACGCGGGCCGGGCTCGGCGCGGCCGAGAGGAAGGCCACCAGCATCCGGGTCGGGTCGTCCTGCTTCCCGGCGTACGGGCTGGCCGCGGCGACCGCCGCCAGCTCGTCGCCGCTGCGCACCAGCACCGGCACGCGCAGGTCCAGCTCGTCGGCGAGCCGGCGGGCGATGCCCTCGGCCAGGAGGTCGTCCTTCGTCGGCGGGCTGCTGAAGACCACGTTGCCGCTCTGGAGGTAGGTCTTGACGTCGGAGTGGCCGAGGTCGGTGACGATGCGACGCAGGTCGGCCATGGCCAGCCGGGTGCTGCCGACGTTGACGCCCCGCAGCAGGGCGGCGTAGCGGGTCATCCGGTGCTCCTCGCGTCGACGGCGCTCGTCGCCCCAGCCTAGGGCCGCGGGCAACTCCCGGTCCCCGGCCAGGCCGTGACGCGGGCGTCACCATCACGAGCGTCTTTCACATGAACGCCCTTCACCGGCGTCCGGGTCGTGGTTGATTCGGCGGGACCCGAC
>NZ_WBKT01000223.1 GCF_008868175.1 Micromonospora sp. AMSO31t | reverse complement strand
CCCCGGCCGCCCGACGGCCCTCCTGAAGGCCCGCCTCCCCGGCCACCGCAACCCCTACTGACCGCAGCCTCGTTGATCAGGTCAGCGCGTTACGCGGGAGTTGGACACCGTTGGGGGGTGGGCGCCCAGGAAGAAGATGCCGGGGAAGCCCTGGGTTTCGAAGCCCTTGCTGGGGTTTCGGCGGAGCGTTGAGGTTTCGATCTTCATGGTGCCGGTGCGGTTGTTGCTCACGAAGAAGATGGCGCCGCCGCCCTCGTTCGCCGTGTTGTCCTCGATGATCGTGCCGGCGATCCGGACGGTGAACTCGTTGCCGTCGCAGTAGATCGCGCCGCCGCTGCCGCCGCCCGGGCTGCCGGACCGGGCCGGGTTCGCGCCGCTGCCGACCGCCCGGTTGTCGCGGAAGACGCTGTTCAGCACCGTCCAGGAGACGCCGATGCTGCTGGTCGCCGCCCCGTTCGCGCAGACGCCGCCGGTGAAGGTGCTGTTCACCACGTACACCGGTTTGTTGTCGTGCTGGCTGAGCACGCGCAGCGCGGCGCCGCCCAGGTCCGGGCCGGTCCGGTCGCAGCGGTTGTCCACGAAGCGGGTGTTGACCACCTTGAGCCGGCCACCGCGTACGAAGATGGCGCCGCCCCCGCCGCCCTCGGTCCGGTCGCCGGTGGAGTTGCCGTCGGCGAAGGTCAGGTTCTGCACGGTGAGCTGCGGGTGGTCCTGGTTCTGGCAGTGCGAGGTGGTCCAGCCCTGGGCCTGGTCGCAGGTGTTCTGGTAGAGGATCCGGCGCTGGCCGCCGCCGCTCAGGGTGACCTTGCCGCCGCCGTCCAGCACGACCCGCGGGCCGTGCGAGTTGACCACCTTCGCGGTCGCCTTCATCGTGATGGTCACCGGGGCCGGGCCGCAGTCGAAGGTGATGATCCCGCCGGCCGCCACGGCCTTCACCACCGCCGCGGAGGTGCAGCTCGCGGGCGTGCCGGTGCCGACCGTACGGGTCGGGCGCGACGTGTCCACGGCTCGCGCCTCGGCGGGCACGGCGGCATGCCCGGCCGGGTTGCCGGCCCGGAACGCGGCCGCCGCGGGAGTGGCACTGGGCTTGGCGGTGCCCAGACCGGCCCGGGCGCTCGGGTCGCCGGTCGGGGGCGGCGTCCGGCCGGCGGGGGTGTCGCTGGTGGCGGCGACCGGCGCGGGCGAGCCCGCCGGCTGGCCGCCTCCGCAGGCGGGCAGCGTTGCGGTGGCGAGACCGAGGACGAGGAGGGTGACAGCGGACTTCACACGCACCGCCCGATGCTAGGAGGACCGCCCGCCGCCGCACGACTCCGGCCGGGATCCTTAACCTGCCCCTAAGCCACGCCGTGCCGGCGTCAGGTGTGGGAGAAGGCGAACGCGACCAGGAAGCCGAGCACGGTGATGAGACCGACCAGCAGGTGGGCGTTCTCGAACGCCTCCGGGACCATGGTGTCGGTGATCATCGCCAGGATCGCGCCGGCCGCGAGCGCGGTGATGGTGGCCAGCAGCGCCGGCGGGGCGCCGCCGAGCAGCACGTAGCCGGCCAGGGCCGACGCGCCGGAGACCACGGCGATCGCCGTCCAGAGCAGGAAGACGTAGCGGCGAGTCCGGCCGGCCTGGCGCATGCCGGCCGCGCTGGACATGCCCTCGGGCACGTTGCTGAGGAAGACCGCGAGCACCGTGACCAGGCTGACCGGGCCGCCGGCCAGCAGGCTCGCGCCGATGACCACCGATTCGGGTACGCCGTCCAGCACCGCGCCGACCGCGATGGCGGCGCCGGAACCGGGCTGATCCTGCTCGGAGGGCTGCTCGTCGCCGGAGCGCTTGCGGTGCCGCGCACCGCGCCGGGCCAGCAGAATGTTCGCCCCCGTGTAGGCGAGCGCCCCCACCGTCGCGCCGATGACCACCGGCTTCAGCCCGGCCTGCTCGTGCGCCTCGGCGATCAGCTCGAAGGAGACAGCCGAGAGCAGCACCCCGGCGCCGAACGCCATGACCGAGGCGATGGCCCGGCGCGGCACCCGCGCGAAGAACCCGACGGCCGCTCCGATCAGCAGGGCGGACCCGGCCACCAGCCCCCAGAAGCCCGCTTCCAACCACTCCGGCACCCGCAGGACCCTACCCCCGGCCCGGAGATCGGAAACTGGCTCAGAAGTCGGCGAACAGGTACGGCAGCGCCCGCGGGAAGATCCGGCGCAGCTCGGCGGCGGCGTCGACCGGCACCTCGCCGAGCCCGCGCACCGCCACCTCGGCCGGGTCCAGCACCCCGTACGCCAGGGCGGAGAGCCCGGCGGCGGTGAGCCGCGCGCCCGGCACGGTGCCCGCCGCGGCGGCGTCCGCCGGCAGCACCTCCAGCGTGCCGGTGGTGCCGTCGAGCAGGTGGGTGCCGGCCAGCCAGCGGTCGCCGACCAGCTCGACGGTGACCCGGCCGGTCAGGACCGGCTGGTCGGCGAGCGCGTCGAGGCTGAGCAGCCGGGCCATCGGGGCGGGCGAGCCGGGCCGGGACACCCGCGCCTCCACGTGCACGGCGAGGTCGGTGAGCCACAGCTCGGGCAGCTCGTCGGCGGGCAGCTCGACGCTGATCCGCTCGACCTGGTCGACGTGGCGGGCGAAGAACTGGAGCAGCGACGCCCGGGCGTACGGGTCGCCGGCCAGCAGGTCGTCGGCGATCAGCGTGCCGCCGTGGTCGTCGATCCGGTAGGTGACCGCGCCGACCGTCTCGCCGTCCCGGACGGCGGTGACCAGCCAGCGGTCGTCCCGGTCGCGCAGCCCGACCGCCCGGAAGTCCGGGAAGGCGGCGAACCCGTGCCGCTCGCGCAGGCAGCGTTCCGTGTACGCCCGCCACCGCTCGTAGCCGGCGCCGACCCGCTCCCACACCACCTCGCCGGGCAGCTCGGCGCGGAGCAGCGGGGCCAGGTCCGCGGGGGAGAAGACCGCGGTACGCCGACGGGGCAGCCCGACGTAGCCGAAGCGCTCGTAGAAGGAGGCGCGGAACGGGTAGAGCGCGGTCAGCTGGTGCCCCTCGTCCCGCATCTCGTCGAGGAGCTGATGCAGCAGCGTGCGCACGTGCCCGCGCCGGCGGGCCAGCGGATGGGTGGCCACCCCGGCGACGCCGGCCATCGGCAGCACGGCGCCGCGCAGGTTCTGCCGCATGGGTACCGCCGAGACGGAGGCCGCCGTGATCCCGTCCTCCTCGACGATCAGCGTCCGGTTGCCCGCGTTGTACGGCAGGTACGCGCGGAACTCCTCGGTCCGCGACACGGCCATCGGCGATGTCTCGAAGGCGTACGCCTGGAGCGGGAAGCTGGTGGTCAGACGTTCCTCGGCGGCCAAGCGGCGAATGCGCATCCGCTCATCCCAACCCGAGGGACCGGGCGGCGCAACCCGAATCGGACCGGCTCAGGCCTCGGTGACGTCGGAGACGACCACGGTGACGTTGTCCGGAGCGCCGGCCTGGTGGGCGAGTTTCACGAGCTGCTCGCCGCACTGCTGCCGGTCGCCGTAGGTGACCAGGGCCGAGGTGATGGCGGCGTCCTCCACGTAGTCGGAGAGGCCGTCGCTGCACAGCAGCAGCCGGTCGCCGGCGAACACGGTGAGTACCCCGACGGCCGGCGGTGCGTCGGAGCCCTGCACGGCCCGGGTGACGAGCGAGCGTTGCGGGTGGTGGCGGGCCTGGTCGGGGGAGAGTGCGCCCTGGTCGACGAGCGCCTGCACGAAGGTGTCGTCCCGGGTGAGCTGGGTCAGCTCGGTGTCCCGCAGCAGGTAGCAGCGGGAGTCGCCGACCTGGGCGAGGACCAGGGTGTCGCCGGCGAGCAGGGCGGCGGTCATCGTCGTGCCCATGCCGTCGCGCGCCGGGTCGACCGTGATGGCCGCGCGGATGCGCTGGTTGGCGGTGCTCACCACGGCGCGCAGGGCGTCGGCGGCCTCGTCGGGAGCCGTCGGCGGGGTCAGCTCGTCCAGGATGCGGATGACGATCTCGCTGGCCACCTCGCCGGCGGGGAGGCCGCCCATGCCGTCGGCCACCGCCACGAGGCGGTCACCGGCGAGGGCGGAGTCCTCGTTGTTGGTCCGGACGAGGCCGACGTCGTTCAGGATGGCCGAGCGGAGGATCAGCGTCATGGGGACAAGCTTGCCAAGAACATCGGGTCCGCGTCTCTACGCATTGCTGGGTCTGCTGAAAGAAATGTCGGCCACTTGCACACGCGGTATGTATCAACCATCCATTGTGGCCGCTCGTGGGTAGCGCAGCAGCAGGCTCGCGCGGACCTCCTCGTCGCCGACGGCCGCGTAGCTGTGCGGCACGTCGGAGGTCCAGCGGAGGTACTCCCCGGGGCCGGCGGTCCCCGGGGCGTCCACCGGGCCGGCGCGGAGCACGCCGGCGAAGACCGTGACGTGTTCGGTGACGCCGGCCTGGTGTGCGGGGGAGAGCTGCGCCGGACCGGGGCTGACCCGCATCCGGTAGAGCTCGTAGGTCGCGTCGGTGTCGCTGAAGACCTCCAGCAGGGTGGCCCCCACGGCGGCGCCGCGGACGGTCGGCGTCTCCGCCGGTCCGGAGAGCACGGCGGTGAGCGGCACGCCGAGCTGGGCGGTGATCGCGTACAGGGTCTCCAGGGTGGGGTTGCGGGTGCCGTTCTCCAGCCCGGAGAGGGTGGCCTTCCCGACGCCGGCCAGCCGGGCGAGCGTGGACAGGGACATCCCCCGCTCCTCGCGGAGGGCGCGGATCCGCCGGCCGACGGCTTCGGCGGTCCGGTCACCGGCTGGTGGGGCAGCTGCCATGGGGCTATGGTGCTACATCGGCCCGTTCCGTAAACGGAACGGCAGGCGAGGGGGAGAACGATGGCCGGTCGACTGCAACCCGTGCTGGCCGGCGTGGTGACCGCCCTGGTCGGCTTCGCCAGCTCGTTCACGGTCGTGCTCGCCGGGCTGCGCGCCGTGGGCGCCGACCAGGCGCAGGCCGCCTCCGGGCTGCTCGCCCTCTGTGTCGCCAGCGGCTGCTGCGCGGTCTGGCTCGGCCTGCGGCACCGGCTGCCGCTGGCCATCGCCTGGTCCACCCCGGGCGCCGCGCTGCTCGTCGCCACCGGGCCGGTGCCCGGCGGGTGGCCGGCGGCGGTCGGCGCCTTCCTGCTCACCGGCCTGCTGATCGTCGCCGCGGGGCTCGTGCCCGCGCTCGGCGGGGCCGTCGCCGCGATCCCCGCGCCGATCGCCAGCGCCATGCTCGCCGGGGTGCTGCTGCCGCTCTGCACCGCGCCCGTCCGGGCCCTGGTCGAGGTGCCCCGGCTGGCCGGGCCGGTGGTGCTCGCCTGGCTCCTGCTGCACCGGTTCGCCCGCCGCTGGGCCGTGCCCGGCGCGCTCGCCGTGGCGGTGGTGGCGATCGCGCTGACCGCGTCCGGGCCGGCCCGGATCGACGCCGCCCCGGCCGTCGTGCTGACCGCGCCCGCCTGGACCCTGCCCGCGATCGTCGGGCTGGCGCTGCCGCTGTTCCTGGTCACCATGGCCGCGCAGAACGTGCCGGGCACGGCCGTGCTGGCCGGCTACGGATACCGCGCCCCGCTGGGCTCGGCGCTCCGCGTGACCGGGCTCGCCACGGCGCTCGGCGCGCCGGCCGGCGGGCACGCCGTGAACCTGGCCGCGATCACCGCCGCGCTGGCGGCCGGCCCGGACGCGCACCCCGACCCGGAGCGGCGCTGGATCGCCTCGGTCACCGCGGGGATCGGTCTCGCGCTGCTCGGCCTGGGCGCGGGCGTGGCCACCGCCCTGGTGCTGCTCTCCCCGCCGGTCCTGGTCGAGGCGGTGGCCGGTCTCGCGCTGCTCGGCGCGCTGGCCGGCGCGGTCGCGGCGGCGGTCGCCGAGCCGGACGCCCGGGAGGCCGCCGTGGTCACCTTCGTGGTCACCGCCTCCGGGGTGAGCCTGCTCGGCGTGGGCGGCGCGTTCTGGGGGCTGGTCGCCGGCTGGCTGATGCTCCTGCTGTTCCGCCGCCGTCGCCCGGCCCCGCCGCCGGTCGCCGAGCCGGCACCGGAGCCGGCCGCTCCGGCCCGGGCCGGCTGATCAGGCGACGCGAGTCATTCCTCCGGGGGGAGCTCGCCGGCGGGGACGGTGAGGCGCACGCCGTCGTCGGTGACCGCCGCGATCCGGTCGGCCAGCACGTAGACCGCGCCGGTGCGGGCCAGCTCGGTGGAGACCTTGAGGTAGCCCTCGCGCAGCAGCCGGGCGGCCAGGTCGGCCGGGACGTCCGGCTCCTCGGCGGCCGCCGACTCGATCAACTCGTCCAGGCTGCTGCCCGGGTCCACCGGGGCGGGCGCCTGCACGGTCACGGCGGCCGGGTCACCGCGCTGGACGAGATCCACGGTGCCCACCTCGACGCCGGTGGAGTCCACCACCCGCATGCCGGTGGTGACCCGGGAGACGCTGTCCTGCTGCTGGCTCATACAGGCGCGGTTCCCGAGGCGCGCGGGCGCTAAACGGGCGGGGCCCAGCCGCTCGGCGGGCGCGGGGACAGCTCGCGCCACGTGTCCGGCCCCTCCAGCAGCGCCCGGACCGTCTCCTCGGCCTCCTCGACGCTGGCGTACTCGTAGAACTGGGAGACCCCCTCGGCGCCGCCGGCGCGCTGCTCGACGTGCCAGCGGTCGGCGTCGACCCGGAGGAAGACGTCCCGCCGGGCCAGCCGCCCCCATTTCCCGTTCCACCAGTGCCTGCGCTGCTCCATGCCGGGACTCTATCGAACATGTGTTCGACACACGTCGGCGCCCGCGGGATTCCCACGGGGGCCGATCGGCTATGGGGTCAGCGCACGGCCGGGGGCTCCTGCCGGCGGCCGAGCACGTCGTCCAGCGCGCCGCGCTGGGCCGGCGTGCCCTGGTTGCCGGCGAGCAGCGCGTCCCGGATCTCGGTGAGCAGCTTGACCTCCTCGCTCGGGGCGGCGGGCGGCGGCTCCTCGCCGCGCTTGCGCCGCTCGGCGAGCTTGTTCATCGGGTAGACAACGAGGAAGTAGAGCACCGCAGCGGTGAGCAGGAAGGTGATCGCCGCGTTGATGAACGCGGCCCAGTCCATGTAGTTGTCCTTGGTGATCTCCCAAGAGCCGGAGAACTGGCCCTCGCCGCCACCGATCGCCTTGATCAGCGGTTCCAGGAACGACTTGGTGAGCTGGGTGACCACCCCGGTGAAGGCGGCGCCGATGACGATGCCGACCGCCAGGTCGACGACGTTGCCGCGCATGATGAAGTCTTTGAAGCCCTTGAGCATCCGTACTCCCGTGCTGTCCGAATTTCCGTCCGGCACAACCTATGCCCGGGAGGGGGCTTCGAGAAAAGCACCGGCCTCGATCGCCGCCCGGGCCGGGTCGCCGTCCCGGATGGCCTCGACCAGCCGGCCGTGGTCCACGTACCGCTCGGGCTCCAGGGTCTCGCCCATCGCCTGGGCCACGGTGCTGCGCAGCGCGGCGCCGACCGACGCGTAGAGCTCGGCCAGCATGGCGTTGTGCGCGGCGGCCACCACGGCGGTGTGCAGCGCGGCGTCCGCCTCGACGAACTCACCGACCCGGCCGGAGCGCCAGGCGGCCTCCCGGGTGGCGAGCGCGCCGTCGAGCGCCGCCAGGTCCTCGGGGGTACGCCGCAGCGCGGCGAGCCGGGCGGCCTCCACCTCGAAGGCGCGCCGGACCTCGATCACCTCGGCCATCCGGTCGTCGGTGAGCCGACGGGCCACCACCGGGGCCAGCTCGTCGGTCGACACCACGTAGGTGCCGGAGCCCTGCCGGCACTCCAGCACCCCGGCGTGCACCAGCGCCCGGACGGCCTCGCGGACCGTGTTCCGCCCGACGCCCAGCGCGGCGACGAGCTGCGGCTCGGTGGGGATCTTCGCGCCCACCGGCCACTCGCCGCCGAGGATCCGGCCCCGGAGCTGCTCGATGGTCTGGCGCACCCGGTGGCCGCGTGGCGGCACGGCGACGGAATCGACGGCGGGTGTCACCGGTTACACCTCCTGCCGAAATTCATCCCATGATTGTAGGTTT
>NZ_WBKT01000222.1 GCF_008868175.1 Micromonospora sp. AMSO31t | reverse complement strand
CGAGTCCCGGACGGTCCGGGCCTCGTAGTACGCGACGTTGCGGGCCTTCTCGTCGGCGGTGAACTCGCCGGGGCAGCGCAGCATGGCCAGCACCAGGTCGGCCTGCTTGACCACCTGCCGGCGGTACTGCTTCCACACCCACACGTACGCCATCGCGGCCCGGCAGCCCGGCGACCAGTACTGCTTCACCGAGATGGCACGCAGCCCACCCGCGTACCCGTAGGCGGACGCGCCGATCTGGTAGGCGTCGGCGTAGCACCGGCCGGGCGGCGCGTCGTCCTGGCCGGCCCGGCGGGGCCCCGCCGTGCCCGCCAGAGTCGTGGTCACCCGCCGGCCGGCCACGGTCAGCTCCAGCACCGCCCGGACCGGCCCGGCCACCCGGGGCACGACGACCAGCCCCACGTCGCAGCCGGCCCCCGGTGCCAGCCGGCGCGACCCGCACGAGTCCTCGACGATCCGCAGCTCACCCCCGGACGGGCCGCCCAGCGTCACCCCGCCCAGGGTCACCGGGTGGTCGGCGCGGTTACGCACCCGCACCAGCCGCTCCGCCGACTCGGCGTGCAGGGTCAGCTCGCCCAGCTCCACCCGCTCGGGCAGGGTCACCGGGGCGGGCGCGGGCGGCGCCTGCGCGTACCCGGTGGCCAGCACCGCCGCCACCGCCACGACCAGGCCGACGGTCCGGCGCAGCGCATGCCGGCGTACCCGGGAGGGTCGCGCCACCGTGGCGGAGAGGGCGAGGGCCGCGCGGCGGCGGGCGGACAGCGACGGCGCCGGGCCGGCCGGCGCGACCGGCCGCGCCCCGGCGTCGGCGGCCACGTCCCCCGGAACGAACGGGGTCACCGGCAGCCCGGCCGCGGCCTGGGCGGCCCGCAGCTCCCCGGCGAACTCCGCCACCGACGCCGGCCGCCGCGCCGGATCCTTGGCCAGCGCGCGCTCCAGCGCCGCGCACACCCCATCGGGTACGCCCAGCGGGCGCAAATCCGGCACCGGGTCGGCGGCGATCCGGCGCAGCAGGGCGCCCGTGGACTCCCCGGCGGGTGCGAAGGCCGGCGTGCCCCGGATCCAGTGCAGCACGGTCGAGGCCAGCGCGTAGACGTCGGCGGCCACCGAGGCCGGCTCGCCGCGCAGCACCTCCGGGGCGGCATGCAGCACGCTCGCCGTGACCGTGCCCCGCGTGCCGGGGCGCTCGGCGCCGGCCCGGGCCTGGCCGAAGTCGGCCAGCTTCGGCTCCCCGTACCCGGAGATCAGGATGTTCTCCGGCTTCACATCGCGGTGCAGGACACCGGCCCGGTGCGCGGTCTCCAGCGCGCCGGCCACCGCGATCCCGCCGGCCACGGCCGCCCGCCAGTCACCCGCCGTCCCGAGGCGCAGCCGGTCGCCCAGCGAGCCGCCCTCCTCGTACGCCATCAGCAGGTACGGGTTGCCGGCGGCGGTCCGGCCGGCCTGGTGGAGGGTGACGATGTGCGGATGGTCGGACAGCCGGCCCAGGGCGCGCAGTTCCCGCTCGAAGCGGACCCGCGACGGCCCGGCCCAGTCGGCGGCGAGCACCTTCACCGCCACCCAGCGGGAGTAGTCGGCCTGCCAGGCCCGGAAGACGACGCCGAACCCGCCCCGCCCGACCTCGACGGCATCAACGCACCCGGCGATCCCCAGGTCGACGCCGGCGCCCGGCTCGGGGCGGTGCGTCACCGGCTGCTCGCTGTGGACCATCGCCGCTGAATGTTACCGATGGGTCCGGACGGCACCCGCCGCTCGGGTCCGCCCTCCCCGGTGGACGCCGACGGCCCGTGCCCCGACCAGGGCACGGACCGTCGCCGCGTTGCCACCGGGGCCGGCCGCGCGACCGGCCGGCCCCGCCCCCCTTCGGCGGATCAGAAGTCGTTGGAGAACTTGTACGCCGCGCACTCGCACCGTGCTCGGTGAAGTAGGCCGGGTGGTGCGCGGTGAGATGACGGGCGGGTCAGCAGACCGTGCTGGTCGACCCGCCCGTCGAGTTCAGGTAGCCGGTGACGTGGGTGCAGTGCGCGGCGGTGTTCGCCGGCTTGCCCCACAGCTCCGCCCGGGTCGTGTTGTTCAGCTCGCCCACCCCGTAGTCCGTGCCGCTGTCCGACTCGTCGACGACGTGGACGTACAGGTCCCAGGTCGAGTGGCTGGCCCGGTACTGCTCCCAGACGTAGATGTAGGCGTAGTTGTAGCCACAGCCGTAGTACTGCTTCACCGACGCGGCCTGCACGCCACCGACCGTGAGCACGCGGGTCGTGCCGATCTGGCGGACGCTGGAGCAGCTCGACGGCGTGCTGGCCAGCGCCGGGGACGCGTCGACCACGGCGACGGCGCCGGCGGCGAGGGCCACGGCCGCGGTGGCGAGGGTGCGGCGGAGCAACGACATGGAAACCCTGCTTTCTCTCGAGATCCCGTCGTCAGAGAGAAAACCAGGGACGGTGCGCGGCCGACAGGTGACGAAGCGGGGAGGGTTTGCTCCCCTCCGCCCGCCCGCGTCATCGATGCGGACGGCGAACCGGCGACAGCGGGCGGTGTTCGCGGGGCAGCGCGGAGTGGCCGGAGCTGCCACCATTGACGTCGCTCGCTGAGGCCGGCACGTGGGGCCGCGAGCGCCCGCGATGGAACGCCCGTCGCGGCCGCACAGGAAATCGGGGGAGATTTCGTTGCTTACCAGGGTGTCCACTGTGCTCGTCGCCGTCCTCGGCGCGACGGCCGCGCTGTCGGTGGCGGCAGGGCCCGCCCAGGCCGCGTCCGCCCGCTCGACCGCCACGGTCGCCGACCGGCTCGTCCTCGAACCGACCGATCGCGGCTACCGCGGCTCCCTCACGGTCGACCTGACCTACCGGGGCACGGAGCCGGGCCGCGCCACCTACGTGATCACGGAGCCGATCCCCGGTTCCTACGAGAACGTCGAATGGGGCATCAGCTGCTACAGCAGTGGCGACGTGCTGCCCGACTACCGGACCCGGGTCGAGTGCGACGTGCCGGGCGGCGAGCTCGCCCCCGGCGAGCGGCGGTCCTTCACCCTCGACTTCCGGGTGCTCACCAGCCTCCAGCCGCACGCCATGAAGGCCGGCAACGGCAGGTTGGCGGTCAAGGTCGGCGGCGAGGTCGTTGCCGATGAGGCGTTCTCCACCCGCTTCCGGTCCACCACGGGCACGCTCGCCGACCCCCAGCCCTACGTCCAGGACACCCAGCCCGACGTGTCGGTGAGCATCACCGGCGGCCTGACCCTGGCCCGGCGGCCGGACGGATTCTTCGAGGGCCGGCTGCCGGTGACCGTCCGGTACAACGGCGACGCCCCGCACGACCAGGTGTGGTTCGAGCCGGTGAGTCTGCCGGACGGCATCTGGGAGCCGTGGACCGAGGAGTGCGGCCTCAACTGTGTGCCGGGCGGTGCCTTCATGGAAGGCGAGGAGCGGACCTTCACGCTGATCTTCAGCACGGCGAGTGAGCTGGCGGCCGGTGACCTGGGCGAGGGAAGCATCGCGTTCCGCGCCCTGTCCCGCTACCCGAACGACCTCAACCCCGCGGACAACGTCATCACCTTCCCGGTGACCGTGACCGGGGCGGCCTGAGGTCCGACCCGCGCGGCCGCCCACGCCCAGGCGCGCCCACCTGGGCGTGGGCGGCCCACTGGCCGGGTGCCGGCTCGGCCTCGGGGCGTTCGGATTGCCTGCGCGCGTCCGCCCGCATCAGGGCTCGCGCTGCCCTCTCCCTGCCTCGCCGGATGATTGCTGCCGCACATCTGCCGGAGAGCCGACCGCTAGGTTGCGTTCGAAGATGTAGTAGACGGGAACGACGCCGATGATGGCCAGTGCCACCGGCGGGCTGAAGAAGGCGACGGCAACCGCCGTCAGATACAGGATCGACGCGACCCCGAATCGCGCCCGCGCCTTCCAACGGTCCCGCTCCGGCACCGACTGGTGGAGCCGCCCGGGACGCAAGGTCCATTCGAACATCCCAGCGAAGCTGAACCCCATGCCCAGGAAGGCAGCCGCATACAGAATCACCGCCACCCGGGCGTCCTCCCCGCCCGACGCGAGGTACTCGGCCACCGTCGCCGTGTCCACCGGAATGAGGACGACGAAGAACATCAGGACGAGGTTGAGGAGGGCCAGGGTCCGGTCGACGACGGCGAGGTTCCCGATGAGGGCGTGATGGTTGACCCAGATGAGCCCGATCGTGGCGAAGCTGATCACGTAGGCGACAAGTGACGGCCAGCGCTCCCCGATCTGATGCATGAGGGGGCCATGCCCCGGGCCGGCCACCGCCAGGTTCAGCGCGAGCAGCGTGATCGCGACCGCGAAGACCCATCGCTGAATACCTCCAGCCGGGTTCGGCTCACTCCACGGTTCTACCGCACCACCCACGCCTGCCGTGGCGATTCAACCCGGGCCAGCTACCGCCGGGGCCGGCCGCCACGCCGCCCAGGTCAGCGGGTTGGGACCGGCGCTGCGACACCGCCGGGTCCGGCGGATCACGGTCCGGAACGCCCGGCGTAGCTTTGCCTTGCTCCTGGCCGAACGGCACTGACTGCGGAGGAGTGGGCCGCCAGGGACTCGAACCTCGAACCTATGGATTGCCGGCGAGCCGGCCGGATCGGGTGCGGGCAAAGAAGGCTGAGGCAGGGCGTCTGAGGCATGAAGTACAGGCGAAGCGTCTGGCCGACCAAACGGCGGCGAAGGCAGCGCGAGAGGCAGGCCGCCGACTCTGACCTCGAACTCAGGGCGGCCTTGTCGAACGGCCGCGGCGGCGAGCTGGCGGCGGTCGCGGGGTTGCGGTTAGGGCCTCCGGCGGGGGCGCTCCGGCTCCAGGATGGTGGGTGCGGTAGGCCATCCCGCCTGCCATCGACCTGGGCAATCCGAGCAGACCGCCGCACGTGCGGGCATCGGCCGGCCTCTTGGTGTTCGACCTGTTCGCGGATGTAGTCGTCGACCTATTCGAAGAGGATGCGACGGTATTTGCCGAGCGCTTTCCCAACGATAGTTGTCTATTGTGGTGAGCGGTCTCCTGCGCTACTCTCGCAGACATGATCAAGACAACGGGGAAGATAGCCCTCGGGCTAGCCACGGTCGTCGCCGCGGTGGGGCTCTCGCCAGCGCCGGCTTCCGCCGTGCCGAGCGGCTGCCACGCCGGTACGGACGGTGGGAATTGGGCGTATGCGACGTGTACTGCTGGATGGGGTCAGTACTGGGTATGGATCAAGTGCGGGAACGACAACGGCCGAGTGACGACCCTGAAGGGGGCCATCATTGATCGAGCCAGCGACGGTAGCACTTGGTCAGTGAAGTACTGCAATAGCACCTACCCGTACCGGATGGATTACGGATACACCGTACAGTAGTGAACCGCATGCGGCGAGCTGTCGTTGCCGCTGCATGAGCCGGCCCGAAAGGTGCCGCCGTGGCGACTACGGCGGCACCTTTCGATTAGCCTCGGTCTTTCCTGAGCTACATCTTGCACCTCCGCGTTCTATACAGCGCGGGAGCCCACAGGGCAAGATCCAAGACATGAGCGGAATGATCAAATGCCATGCTGAGCGGTCGTCGGCGTATGCCCTGACACGAGCTGGCACGACGACAGCTGGCGACGGCGGCGCACGAACGAGCGCCTGAGGGGGACGTTGGTAGACGAAGGCTCAGACCCTGCAAGCGAGGCACCATCCGGTCCGAAGGATGATGGCCCTACTCCAAGTCTGCCCTGTCCCGGCCCGCGGAAGCTTTTGCAGGCCGATTAGGACGTCTAGGCCAAGGTGTTCTTTCAGCACGTGTTGAGGTTGCGGCCTTCAACAAATTCGATTCGTCCGTTCGCGGCAGCGAAGTCGCGGCTCGCCTTGCCTACCCACGAAGTAGTGCCGAGAACGCCTTTGGCGGCCCACTTGTGATCCATCACGCCGGCGCGAGCGTGGACGGCTTCAAGGCCGACGATTTTGCTGTAACAGAGCCGGGCCATGGCGTCGGATTCCTACCACGTCATGAACACCGGTGACGCGTTCGTGTATCGATAAGCGACCACGGTTGGCACGACGTCTCGTAGTGGTAACTCGTACTCGATAAGCAACTCTCTGGCGGCAGGGTCATAGTGAGTGGCGGCCTTGCCTGTCAGGCCCTCTGGGTATCGAGACTGAGCGAGGACGTGTTGTAGACGCTCAACAAACGCGGGTGGTCCGCCGGTGTGCAGCGGCCGGAGCGCGCCCAGGCGGCGGCGCGTGCGGCCCGTCAAGGGCCGCCTTGATAGACGTACAGAAAGTTCTCCCACACCGGCCGGCAGCCTGCTGCCAGGTCTCGGGACCCTGCCTGACACATCGGTATCAGGACTGGCGATGCAGATCCTCCGGCACGCCCAGTTCGCCATCACCATGGAGATCTACACGGTGGTCTCCTCGGCAGCGACCCGCGACGCCCTCAAGCGGCTAGGTAGCGCGCTGGACCGGTAAGGCACTACTGCTGTACTTCGCTGCTGTACCGGCCCGAATTACGGCAACAGCGGCCCCGCGAAGGGCCGCTGACCTGCGGAGGAGTGGGCCGCCAGGGACTCGAACCCTGAACCTATGGATTAAAAGTCCACAGCTCTGCCATTGAGCTAGCGGCCCGTCCGACCAGGCTACCGGAACCCGCCCGCGCGGGCCTTCCGGCTTCCGGCACCTGTCGATCTTTAGACTCCCACCGTCGGCGGACGGGCATGTCGACGCCGCGCTGGGGAACCGGGATACGCATGAGGGCGAGCAGCACGGCCGCGGTGGCGGCGTCCAGCGAGGTGGCCGGGGACGACGGGGTTCGCCGCCCCGGTGGCGAGGTCCACGCCTGGCTGCCGGGCCAGAACCAGACGGTCTGCGGGCTCCAGCTCAGCCGGACGCGGCTGCGCCGCTTCCCCCATGTGCCGTTCGACTACTCGAACACCGACGTGCTCACCGAGGCCGACCCCGAGGGTTACGTGTGTCCCCGCTGCCTGGCCGCCACGCAGGGGCGGCGCGAGGGCGAGCGGAGCTGGGCGCGGACGAACCCCCGTCCGTGAGCGGTTGCTGTCCGCTTCAGCGGGTACGGCACCGGTATGCGCATCGTGATCGTGGGGGCCACCGGCAACGTGGGCACGGCCCTGTTGCGCCGGCTGCGGCGGGAGTCCGGGGCGGAGCTGGTCGGGGTGGCCCGCCGGCTGCCCGGGCCGGACGCCGGTGAGCCGTACGACGGGGTGGAGTGGCACTCCTGTGACGTCGGGGCGCCGGACGCGGTGGAGAAGCTGGCCGGGGCGTTCGCCGGGGCGCGGGCCGTGGTGCACCTGGCCTGGCAGATCCAGCCCAGCCACGATCAGCGCACCCTGCACCGGACCAACGTCGGCGGCAGCCGCGCCGTGTTCGAGGCGACCGTTCGGGCCGGTGTTCCCGCCCTCGTCTACGCCTCGTCGGTCGGCACCTACGCGCCCGGCCCGAAGGACCATCCGGTGAGCGAGAACTGGCCGGCGACCGGGGTGGAGACGTCGTCGTACAGCCGGGACAAGGCCGAGGTGGAGGCGTTCCTGGACGGTGTGCGGCGGGAGCGCCCGGAGCTGCGGGTGGTCCGGCTGCGGCCGGGATTGACCTTCCAGCGGGACGCCGGCACGGAGATCCGCCGCTACTTCATCGGGCCGCTGGCGCCGGTCGGGCTGCTCCGGTACGGCCGGATCCCGCTGGTGCCGACGCACCGGCGGCTGCGCATGCAGGCGGTGCACGCCGACGATGTGGCCGACGCGTACGCCCGGGCGGTGCTCGGTGATGCGCACGGCGCCTTCAACGTGGCCGCGGACCCGGTGCTGACCCCGGAGCTGCTGGCCCGGCACTTCCACGGCTGGACGGTGCCGGTGGCCATCCCGGTGCTGCGCGCGGCGGCGGCGCTGACCTGGCGGGCGCGGCTGCAGCCGGTCGACACCGGCTGGGTGGACCTGGCGTTGAACGCCCCGCTCATGTCCAGCGAGCGCGCCGAGCGCGAACTGGGCTGGACCCCGAGGGTCGACAGCGTCACGGCGTTGAGGGAGTTGTTCGAGGGCATGTCCGACCGGACCGGCACCACCTCCCCGCCGATGTCCGCGGACCCGACC
>NZ_WBKT01000221.1 GCF_008868175.1 Micromonospora sp. AMSO31t | reverse complement strand
GGCACCCACCCCCGACAGCCGCCTCTGAGGGTCGTCCCGCCATCAGATCTTGGTAGGAACCGGCCCCTGGGAGGGCCACTTCCTACCAAGATCTCGGACGGATCAGGTCAGGCGGGGACCGAGGGGCGCGTCGTCGGCGTGGTGACCGCTGCGCGGCGGCGCGAGAGTAGGGCGTCCAGGGCCCAGGTGCCCGGGCCGAGCACCGCCACGAGCAGGAACGACCAGCAGAAGAGCGCCGCCAGCTCGCCGCCGTTGTGCAGCGGCAGCGGGTGGTCGGGCTGGTGCACCACGAAGTACGCGTACGCCATCGAGCCGGAGGCGAGCAGGGCGGCGGGCCGGGTGAGCAGGCCGACGAGCACCAGCGCGCCGCAGACGAGCTGGATCAGCGCCGCCCACCAGCCTGGCCACTCGGCGAAGGGGACCGCCTGTCGGGTCATCGGGTTGCCGCCGAGGATGCCGAAGAGCGAGGCCGCGCCGTGGCAGAGGAAGAGCACGCCGGTGACCATGCGGAAGAGGGACAGGACGGGGCCGTTCAGCCGTGCAGGAACCATCGTGACCTCCTGAAACGTGACGCACGTAGTCCCAGGATGGCCGACGACTTTATCGAACTTAATAAATTCCTTGTTAACGGGACGGCCGTGTGGGAACGCTCCCAAGATGTGAGCCGCTCAGCTTGTTACGTCCTTCCGGGTGAACCGCCAGAAGGCCAGACCCCAGAACAGGGTGGCGTAGGCGATCGCCGAGATGGCGCCGCGCACCACGTCGTCGGTCTGCACGGGAGTGGACAGCAGCCCGAGCCAGGCGCTGCTGTAGTGGGTGGGCAGGAACGCGCGCAGCCCACCCAGCGCGGTGATCTGGTCCAGGATGCTGGACAGGATCCAGAGCAGCACCGCACCGCCGACCGCCCCGAGCGCGGCGTCCGTGGTCACCGAGAGCAGGAACGCCAGGCCGGCCACCACCAGCAGGATCACGGCCAGGTAGCCGAGCACGGCGAGCAGGCGGACCAGGCCCTCGCCCGGGGCCAGCTCGGCGGCGACCTGGCTGCGCAGCGGGGACCAGCCGTACCGGAGGGTGCCGGCCAGCAGGGCGGTGCCGGCGAGCAGCACCAGCGCCAGCGCCGAGTACACGAGCGCGACCACCAGCTTCACGGTGAGCAGCCGGGCCCGGGGCACCGGGACGGCCAGCAGGTAACGCAGGCTGCCCCAGCTCGCCTCGCTGGCCACCGTGTCACCGCAGAACAGCGCCACCACCACGACCAGCAGGAAGGACGACGACACGAAGATCGAGAAGAGGGTGAAGTTCAACCCGCCGGACGTGGCCAGGTCGACCAGGCTGGCGAACTCGCCCCGCCCGTTGTCGTCGTCACCGCCCGAGTCGAACTGGAACGCGATCAGGATGATCAGCGGCAGCAGCACCATGAACCCCAGCGCCAGCTGGGTACGCCGCCGCGACGCCTGCCGGCGGAACTCCGCCCGGAAAGGCAGGGTGGCCGACGGCCGGTAACCGACGGCCGCCCCCACCGGCCCCACAGAAGACGACTGCGCCATCACCGGTCCCCGCTTCCCCGAGAGTTCTCGCCGACCAGGGCGAGGAACGCGTCCTCCAGGCGCCGCCGGGGCACTACCCGGTCCACCCCGATGCCGGCCCGCACCAGCTCGGCCACCACCTCGCTGCGGGCGGTGCCGTTGGTGTCCACCACCAGCCCGCCGTCGCCGTCGGGCAGCACCCGTACGCCGGCCAGCCGGTCGAGCACACCACGCGCCGCGTCCGGGTCGCTCACGTCGAACAGCACGCTGGGCGACTCGCCGACGATCTCCTCGACCGGGCCGGACGCCACGATCCGTCCCTTGTTCACCACCACCGCGTGGGTGCAGGTCTGCTCCACCTCGGCGAGCAGGTGGCTGGAGACCAGCACCGCCCGGCCGTCGGTGGCGTAGCGCTGGAGCACCCGGCGCATCTCGGCGATCTGCGGCGGGTCGAGCCCGTCCGTCGGCTCGTCGAGCACCAGCAGTTCGGGCAGGCCGAGCATGGCCTGCGCGATGGCCAGCCGCTGGCGCATGCCGTGGCTGTAGTTCTTCGTCCGCCGGTGCACCGAGTCGCCCAGCCCGGCGATCTCCAGTGCCTCGTCGAAGTGCGCGTCCGCCCACGGCCGGCCGGTCGCCCGCCAGTACGCCCGCAGGTTCTCCAGCCCGGACAGGTGCGGCAGGAAGCCGGGCCCCTCGACCAGCGCGCCGATCCGGGAGAGCACCGGCGAGCCGGGCACCAGCCGGTGCCCGAAGACGTAGATCTCGCCGGCGGTGGGCTGGGTCAGCCCCATGAGCACCCGCAGCGTGGTGGTCTTGCCGGCGCCGTTCGGCCCGAGCAGGCCGACCACCTGGCCTGGGCGCACCTCGAAGTCCACGTCGGAGACCGCGACGAAGCCGTCCGCGTACTCCTTGCGCAGGTTGCGGACGGCGAGCGGGACGCCCGCGTACGCCGGGTGGATCGAGCTGTCCTGCCGGCGGTGCCGGCGGCGGGCGACCAGGACGACCACGACGAGCCCCACCGCGATGGCGGCGAGCAGGCCGGCCAGCACCCAGCGCCAGACCGTGGCGGTGGTGGGGATGGGCGTGGCGTCGACAGTGGGCAGCACCAGCGGGCCGTCACCGAGCGCCACGGTGTGCACGGCCGGCTCGGCCGGGGTGGCGTACGCCTGGTCGGAGGTGGCCACCACGACCCGCAGCCGGTGGCCGGCCTCGACCCGGCGGACGATCGCCGGCAGGGTGACCGGGACCGGCCGGGCCTCCTCGACGGTTCGGGGCAGGCCGGTCAGCCGGACCGGCGCGACCAGGCCGTCCGGCAGGGTGGCGCCGCCCTGCGGGTCGACGTCGTAGAGCTTGACGAAGAGCACCGCCTCGCCGGTCGCGGAGGCGGCCCGGATCCGCACGGTGGGCGCGCCGACCACGTCGACCGGGTCGGCCAGCGGCTCCGACTCGAACCGGGCGTGCTGGCCGGGGATGTCGCCGGCCACCCCGTCGAGCAGCGAGCCGAGCGCCCCGGCGAACGGCACCGACGAGATCGCCGCCGGGTTGCCGTTGGGCGGGTTGGCGACGGCCTGGGCCGGCCCGGCCAGCGTCACCTCGCGGCGGACCTGCCCGGTCACGCCCGGATAGTCGGCGGTGCGGAAGCCGGTGGCCACCAGGCCCCGGTCGAGCGCGTCGAACCCCGCGATCCGGGAGAAGGTGAAGCTGTCGCCGGGCGCCGCACCGTCGCCCTTGACGTAGTGGTCGAGCCACTGCGCGGTCAGGAACTTCACCCGGTCCGAGTCGGACGTGGGGCCGGCGCCGCCGTCGTGGCCGCCGGTGAACCAGGCGACCCGCACCGGGGTGCCGGCGGCGGCGATGCCCCGGGCGTTGGCGTCGGCCTCGGTGAGCGGGAAGAGGGTGTCGGCCTCGCCCTGCACCAGCAGGGTGGGCGCCGTGATCCGGTCGAGCACCCCGGCCGGGGAGGAGCGGCGCAGCAGGTCGACCGCCGGCCCGTCGGCCCGCCCCGTGGTGGCGATCCGCAGGTACGCGGCGCAGACGTCGGCGGCGAACCGGCCGCAGGACGGGTCGGCGGCGCCGGCCGGGGCGCGACCGGGGCCGGTGCCCGGACCGGCGCCGGGCTGCGGGCTGGGCGCGCCGGCCGATGCCGGGGCGCCCTCCGGCTGGGCCGCCGCGGTGCCCGAGAGCCCGGCCGGGCCGGAGCCGGCGTTGCCGCCGCCGCCGAAGAAGATGCCGGCCCAGCCCTTCTTGAACACGCCCTCGGTGGGCCCCTTGCCGGTGCTCTCCGGCAGGAAGGCGCGGGACAGGTCGTTCCAGGTGATCATCGGGACGATCGCGTCGACCCGGCGGTCCTGCGCGGCCAGCAGCAGGGCCAGGCCGCCGCCGTACGAGCCGCCGACCACGCCGACCCGGGGATCGCCGGCCGCGTCGAGGCGGATGTCCGGGCGGGCGGCGAGCCGGTCCAGCAGGCGCTCGGCGTCCCGCACCTCGTAGTCGGGGCTGTCCAGGTGGATCTCGCCGCCGCTGCGGCCGAAGCCGCGGGCGGTCCAGGTGAGCACCGCGTACCCCCGGGCGGCCAGATCCTCCGCGTCGGAGCGGACCGACTCCTTGGTGCCGCCGAAGCCGTGCGCCAGCAGCACGGCCGGGACGCGGTGCCGGGCCGAGGCGTCGTCGGGCAGGTAGAGCGTGGTGTCGAGGTCGACCGGCTGGTCACCGGCCGGTCCGGAACGGACGGTCACCAGGGCCGACTCGGTGCGGAAGCCGGTGCGGTCCGGGCGGGCCGCCCAGACCAGGGCGGCGGCGACCAGGACGACCACCACCACCGCGGCGACGAGCCGGCGGGGGCGGCCGGCCAGGGCGCGCCGGATCCGCGCGACGGGCAGCGGTGATCTCATGCGGCACACGGTACGGGCCGCCGGCTGAGCATTCCCTGAGATCCGCCGTACGTCCGTCCGGTTGCACCGTTCGTTGTCCGGGTTCCGTCGACCGCGGAAGGTCCAGAGCGTCCCAGCGGGATGAATTCTGATTCCGTGAATTCACATCTACGCTCGCAAATGCCGCCGATGCCGCCTTCCTCCCGCCCATATCGGACGCTCCGTAGGTGCAAGGTCAACCGGACGTGACGCGACCCGAAGTGACGTGAAGCCGACTCGCGGACTCCGCTGCCACCTGCGCCCGGTTCGATTACTTTTCCGGTCCGGTGCATGGGACTGCGTATGGCGACCTCCCGGCTCCGGACCGTCCCCCGCCGTCGCCGGAGGAGACAGACCATGACCGTCCCCGCGCCGCGGGTCCGCCGGCGGCCCTCCGTACCGGGCCGCACCCTGCCCCTGCTCCTCGTGCTGGCGCTGCTCGCCCCGCTGGGGCTGCTCTTCGCCCAGACCGACGGGCACACCGGCGACGACCACGACCTGGCCGCCCGGGAGCGGCTCGGCGTGCGCTACCTGCGCGCGCTCGGGCCGGTCACCGACGCGCTGACCGACGCGCAGACCAACGCGGTCGCCGGGCGACCGGTCTCCCGGGCGGCGCTCACCGCCGCCATCGAGCGGGCCGCGCAGGTGGACGGCGCGATCGGCGACCAGCTCCGCACCCGGGAACGCTGGGCCGGGGTACGGGCCAAGCTGGAGGCGCTGCCGGAGCGCGGGCTCGCCGACCCGGAGGCGGCCTTCCAGGCGTACGGCGAGGTCGCCGACCTGCTGCTGGCCCTGCACCGGAAGGTCCGCGAGGCCTCCGGCCTGGTCCGCGACCCGCGCTCCGACTCGTTCTTCGTGCAGGACGCCATCGGCGCGGACCTGCCCGCCGCCATGGTGGCCGCCGGCCGCCTCGCCGACGTGGCCACCCTCGCCCCGAACCGGCCCGCGGCGCAACGCCCGAGGACCGTCGCCGAGCTGGCCGAACTGCGGGTCGCCGCGCTCGGGCCCGCCACCGACCTGGTCGACGACCTGCGGGCGGCCGTGGACAGCTCGGAGAGCACCGACCTCGGCCCGACCGTGCTCACCCCGCTGGACACCTACCAGCGTTCGGTGGAGGCGCTGGCCGCGTTCTCGGCGCCGGCCGGCGCGGCCGGGCCCGACCCGGTCCAGCTCGGCGCCGCGCGGCGCGGCGCGCAGTCGGCCGCCGCCCAGCTCCGGCAGGTCATCCTCGACCAGCTCGACGCGCTGCTGGCGGATCGGCTCGACCGGCTCGACCGGGACCGCTGGCTGGCCCGGGGCGCCGTCGCGGTGGCCGGGGTGCTGCTCGCCGTGCTGGCCGGGGTGCTGCTCTCCGCGCTGCGACGCGCCCGCCGCCGGGCGGCTCAGGCGGACCGCGAGCCCGCCGAGGCCGGCCCCCCGCCGGCCACGCTCCGCCCGGACCAGCCGGCGTACGCCGGGGACGGCGAACTCCTGCCGGTCGGCGCGGGGCGCGGCGAGTCCGAGCGATGGAGGCCGTTCGATGCTGCTCGGTAGGCTCCGGATCCGGGGCAGGCTCGCCCTGCTGGTGATCATCCCGCTGCTCAGCATGGTCGGGTTGGCCGTGCCGGTGGTCCTCGACCGGGTCGCCGCCGCCCAGCGGGCCGCCGACACCGCCGACACCGTCCGGGTGGCCAGCCGCATCGGCAGTCTCGTGCAGGACCTCCAGCAGGAACGGCTGCTCTCGGTGGGGTCGCTGCTCGGCCGGGTGACCCGCACCGAGCTGATCCAGAAGTCCGCCACGGTGGACGACCGGGTCGCCGACCTGCGGGCCGAGCCGCTGCCGGCGCCCGTCCGGACGGCCCTCGACGGGGTACGCACGCTGGACGACCTGCGCACCGCGGTGCTCGCCGGCAGGGCCACGCCGGACGAGATCATGAACGCGTTCCGCACGGTCGACATGGCGCTGATCGAGGCGCTGCGGCTGCCGTTCCAGGTGGACACCGGCACCTCGGCCGGGCGGCAGGTGCTGGCGCTGGACGCGCTGCTCCGCGCCGACGAGGGGCTGGGCGCCTGCGCCACGCTGATCGTGCTGGTCAAGACGACGGGCGACCCGAAGGTGGCCGGCTCGTACATCGCCTGCATGTCCGCGCTCCTGGTCGACAACCGGCGGTTCCGCAGCCTGATCACGCCGGAGCAGTACCGGCTGGCCATGCTGGACGACGCGGCCGTCGCCGCGCGGACCAGCCCGACCTTCCTGGTCGACAGCGTCAAGGACCCGGTGACGGCCATCGCGGCGGTGCCGATCGACGCGCTGTTCCCCTCGGTCCGCTCGATGATCACCCTCGGCCAGTTCGTGGAGAAGAAGATCGTCGCGGACGTCATCGCCGAGACCCGGAACGAGCAGCGGGACGCGCTCGCCGCCGCCTGGCTGGTCAGCGCGGCCGCCGTCCTGATCCTGCTGAGCGTCGTCCTGCTCGGCATGGCGGTGGCCCGGACGGTGGCCCGGCCGCTGACCCGGCTCACCCGGTCCGCGGACCGGGTCGCCCGGGTCGCCGAGGCAGAGCTGACCCGGGTGGTCGACGACGAGTCCGAGACCGTGGCACCGGTCCGCCTCGACCCCATCGACGTCGGAGGCCGGGACGAGATCGGCGACCTGGCCCGCGCCTTCGAGCGGGTGCAGCGCACCGCCGCGCGGCTGGTCGAGCGGCAGGTGGCCGGCCGGCGCAACGTGGCGCAGATGTTCGGCCACGTCGGCCGGCGTACCCAGAACCTGGTGGGCCGGCAGATCGCCCTGATCGACCGGCTGGAGCGGCAGGAGACCGACCCCGGGCGGCTGGAGCACCTGTACCGCCTCGACCACATCTCCAGCCGGCTGCGCCGCAACGCCGGCAGCCTCGTGGTGCTCTCCGGCGCGACCGGGACGGACGGGCACGTCGCACCGGTCCCGCTGGCCGACCTGGTCCGGCTCGCGCTCGGTGAGATCGAGGACTACACCCGGGTGGACGTGCAGGTCCCGTCCGGGGTGTCGGCGGGGCCCGCGACCGCCGGCGACCTGGTGCTCGCGCTGGCCGAGCTCATGGAGAACGCCACCGCCTTCTCCCCGCCGCACACCCGGGTGCTGGTGGCCGGCGAGCAGACCGACGGCGGCGCCCGGCTCACCGTGGTGGACCGGGGCATCGGCATGACCGAGGAGCGCCTCGCCGCGGAGAACGCGCGGCTCACCCGCCGGGAGCGGCTCGACCTGGCGCCCACCGAGGTGCTCGGGCTCTTCGTGGTGGGCCGGCTGGCCCGCCGGCACGGCTGGAACGTCCGGCTCGCCGCGACCGCCGGCGGCGGGGTGACCGCCCACCTGGACATCCCGGCCGCCCTGCTGGTGGTCCGCCGTCCCGAGCGGGCCGGCGTGGCCGTGGCGCGGGCCGCCGTGCCGTCCCGGGAGCGGCGGGCGCTGCCCGAGCCGGCCCGCACCCCGATCGCCGACGAGCCGGCCGGCTTCGACGCGGCGCTGCTGAGCCGGGCCACCCGCAGCCTCGAGGCTGGGCAGTCCTGGAACGCCTTCGGCAACCCGGCCTTCGTCCCGGGCCCCGCCGCCGATCCGGGCACCGCCGCCGACCCCGGCCCGTTCGCCGACCCCGGCCCGTTCGCCGGCGGGCCGCCGACCGCCTGGCCGCCCCTCGTGGCGCC
>NZ_WBKT01000220.1 GCF_008868175.1 Micromonospora sp. AMSO31t | reverse complement strand
GAATTGCGGTCGGGGGTGGGCACGTGATCGGCGGTCGGCGAACCCGGCACATAGTACGCCAGTACCCAGAAACATGTCACGGCCCTGCCATACCCTGACTACGCTCTGAATTGTCATGACTACTCCTGAATCGGACGCCGCCCCGGGTGGTGCCGCCGACGACGGGCCCGACGAGGGCGGACGACCGGGGCAGGGCAGGTGGGTCGACGTCGTCGCCGTGCTCAGTTTCGTGCTGCTCGCCTTCTGGATCACCGCTCGGCTCTGGCTGGACCCGGCCAACGGGCTCCGGGACAACCGCACCGATCAGGCGCAGTTCGAGTGGATGATGGCGCATGGTGCGCGGGTCGTGACCGATTTCGCCTATCCGTTCACCTCGGACCGGATGAATGTGCCGGACGGCGTCAATTTGATGGCCAATACGTCCGTATTATCCATTTCGCTGCCAATGACGCCGGTCACCGTCCTGTTCGGGCCACGCTGGTCGTTCCTGCTCTTTCTCACCCTCGGAATGGCCGCCACCGGGGCGGCCTGGTATTTCGTCCTGTCCCGGGTGCTGATCGGTGCCCGCGCCCCGGCCTGGCTGGGGGCCGGCTTCTGCGCGTTCGCGCCGGCCATGGTCTCCCACGCCAACGCCCACCCCAACATCGTCAGCCAGTTCGTGGTGCCGCTGATCGTCTGGCGGACGCTGCGCCTGGCCGAGCCGGGCCGCTGGCTGCGCAACGGCCTGCTGCTCGGTCTGCTGATCGTCTGGCAGGCCTTCCTCAACCTGGAGATCCTCCTGATGACCGCGATCGGCCTGGGCGTCGTGGTGCTGGCGCTCGCCCTCGGCCGACCCGAACTGCGGACGGCCGCCCGGCCCTTCGCCGCCGGGCTCGGGGTGGCCGCCGTGCTCTCGGGGGTGCTGCTGGCGTACCCGCTCTCCGTGCAGTTCTTCGGACCCGGCGCCTACCAGGGGCTCTCCACGCTGATCCGGGGTTACCGCACCGACCTGGCCTCCTACGTCGCCTGGTCCCGTGAGTCCCTGGCCGGCGACGCGCGGGGCAGCGTCTGGCTGGCCAAGAACGCCACCGAGGAGAACGCCTTCTTCGGCTGGCCGCTCGCCGTGCTGGCGGTCGCGCTGGTCTGGTGGCTGCGCCGCAACGTCGTGGTGCTCGGCCTGGCGGCCGTCGGCGCGGTCTTCGTGCTGTTCTCGCTCGGCCGCGAGATCCGCTTCGACGGGCGGGACACCGGCATTCCCGGCCCCTGGGCGGCCCTGGAGCACCTGCCGATCCTGCACTCGGTGGTGCCCACCCGGTGGTCGCTGGCGCTCACCCCGATCGTCGGCATCCTGCTCGCGCTCGGCGCCGAACACATCCGGCGGCTGGCCCGGCGGCACCCGGCCGCCCGGGGGCGGATCCGGTTCGCCACCGCCACGGTGCTCACCATGGCGCTGCTGCCGCTCCTGCCGACCCCGCTGCCGTCGGTGCGCCTCGACCCCACCCCGACCTTCGTCACCTCCGGCGCCTGGCGGCCCTACGTCGCCGGCGGGCGCAGCATCGTCACGCTCCCGCTGCCCGACACCAACTACGCCGTCCCGCTGCGCTGGTCCGCCGAGACCCGGCTGGACATGCCGCTGGCCCGCGGCTACTTCCTCTATCCGGACACCCGGCCCGGCGCCGGCCGGGTGGCCCTCTTCACCGCGCCGCCCCGCCCCACGAGCACCTTCTTCACCACCATCCGGCAGACCGACGCGGTGCCGCCGATCACGCCGCAGGACCGGGTGGCGGCCGTGGACGACCTGCGGTACTGGCGGGCGGGCGCCGTCGTGCTCGACCCGCGGCTGCGGCAGGCCGGATCGCTGTACCGGGGAATGACCGAGCTGACCGGGATCACGCCGACCTTCACCGGCGGGGTCTGGCTCTGGGACGTGCGTCCCCTGGTCGACTGAGCGGCCGGGTCAGGACTGGCGGACGCAGCAGCCCTGGCAGATCTTCGGCCGGGGCAGGGTGAAGGCCAGGCAGCAGGTGCGCCGCTGCACGGTCGGCTCGCCCGCCGGGCCCGGCACCAACTCGACCAGGTCGCTCAGGTCGAGCGCGTCGAGCAGCGTGCCGATGGTCGCGGTGGAGGAGCCGGGCAGCGCGTCCGAGGCCCGCAAGATGCCGTGCGCGATGCCGGAGGCGACCGAGCCGAGCAGGGTACGGGTGCCGATCCGGACCTCGCCCTGGATGGCACCGATCAGCGGGGCGAAGTGGGCGTCGAGCAGCGTGGCCCGCAGCGCGCCGAGAAGCGCGGCCTCGTCGGCGACCACCCGGACGCCCGGGTCGCCGGCCAGCGCCAGCGGGTCGCCGGGGAGCACCGCGACCGTGGTGGAACTGCGTAGCCCGAGGGTGAGCAGCTGGTGGTGGTCCTCGAAATGGACCAGCACGTCGGCCGGGTCGAGCAGCGGAACCCGCCGGGCCGAGGCCCAGCCGAGCACGGCCGGCAGCGCCGTCCAGTAGCTGTAGGACTTCCAGGCCAGCGCGGCGCAGGCGTGCGGGGTGCCGCCCCAGCGCCGGCCCGCCGCCCGCAGGAACTCGGGGAGCAGGGTGCCGTCGACCAGCCGGGTGGCCGGAACCCAGCGGGGCGCGCTGTCGGTGACCAGCAGGCCCGGCGCGAGACCGGGCAGGTCGTCGGTGCCGAACATGGCACGCAGGGTCGCCGTGATCGGGGCGAACGGGGTGGCGACGTCCCGCCCCGGCATCACCGCAGTCACCTGGTCGTCCCCTGTCTGGTCGCCCCACCGGCCGCCGTCCGCCGCCGATCCGAACTAAGGCTAGCCTAACCACAGATCCCCGGTGAGGGAAAGTGGTCCCGTGGACTCCGGGGAGAGGTCCCGCTCACTCCGTCGCCGCTCGCGTACTACCCGGCGAGATGGGCGGAAAACGCCGCCGAGCGGGGCGGCGGGCGGCGCAAGCATCGACGGATGCCGCTGAATTGTCAAGGCGAGTGTCGAATACGAGGCAGTTTCCGTACACGTTCGGCCACTTAACGTGAAAATGGTCTTCCCGCGTACGAGGAAGCCGATGACGACCTCACCCATCGAGCGTGCCGCCGACTCGTTCGCGGCCGAACTCGCCCGGCACCGCACCGGCCGAGGGCTGTCCAAGAAGCAGTTGGCGACGCTGATGGGCTTCGACCCGTCCTACGTCAGCCACGTCGAGGGGCGCCGGCACCGGCCCACCGAGGACTTCGCCCGCCGCGCCGAGGCCGTCCTGGAGGCCAGCGGCGCGATCTGGCAGCGCTTCCGGGAGTACGACGAGCTGCGGCACGGCCGCTCCGGCGGTGCGCACCGGGACCCGCCCGTGCCCGGCCAGTGGCTACCGCCCGGCACCGGGCTGGTCGTCGAGCGCGAGACCGCCACCCTCACCCACAGCGAGGACGGCTACCACTGCGCCATCCGGCGCGAGCTGTACAACGCGGGCACCGAGCCGGTCACCCGCTACCTGGTCCGGGTCGCCGTCGACCGCTACCCCAACGACCCGGGCCGCTCCAACCGGCACCACCGCGAGCACCCGCTGACCTTCGCCGAGCTGCAACTCACCGCCTACCGGGACGACGGGGGCGCGCGGGAGCCGATGCACTGGCGGGCCAAGCACGACCGGGACGCGTTCAAGGAGATCTGGCTGCTCTTCGAGAACGACGAGGGGCGCTTCCCGCTCTACCCGGGCGACCGGGTCACCATCGAGTACGCGTACCGCGTCGGGCGGGACAAGTGGGGCCCCTGGTTCCAGCGCGCCGTACGCCTGCCCACCCGGCACCTGGCCGTCCGCCTCGACCTCCCCGTCGGCCTCGACCCCAAGGTGTGGGGCGCGGCGACCTCGCTCTCCGCCGAGGAGGGCCCGCTGCGTACCCCGATCCAGCGCGCCGACGACGGCGGCCGCGCGATCTTCGAATGGGCGACCGACGACCCACCGCTGAACGCCCGCTACCGGATGCAGTGGCGGTTCCGCAGCCAGCCCCCCGACGTCGAGCCCGAAGGTCCGGCCCCCGGCACCCGGATCCGGGCCAGCGACCGGATGCGCGCGGTCGGCATCGTGCAGCGCGGCGACGACCTGCTCCGGCAGCAGGCCCGCCCGTTCGACCTGCCGCGCGAGGAACAACTCGCCCGGGACGTGGTCGACCGGCTCTCCGGCCTGCTGGTCCGCCTCGACGAGCTGCACCCGTTCAGCAAGGGCGTCGGCATCGCCGCGCCGCAGCTCGGGCTCGGCTGGGCCGCCGCCCTGGTCCGCCCCGCCGACCGGGCGGCCGAACCCGTCGTGCTGCTCAACCCCCGGGTGGTGGACAGCTCCCCCGACACCGACGAGCAGTACGAGGGCTGCCTCTCCTTCTTCGACCACCGCGGCCTGGTGCCGCGGCCGCTGCGGATCGACGTGGAGCACGCCCAGTGGGACGGCAGCCGCGTCATCACCTCCTTCGAGTACGCGATGGCGCGGCTGGTCGCCCACGAGATCGACCACCTGGAGGGCCGCCTCTACGCCGACCGGATGGCCCCCGGCGTGCCGCTGGTTCCCGTCGAGGAATACCGGGAGAGCGGCAACCCCTGGCGCTACTGACCCGCAGGGACTCCGGTACGCGGGCCGGTTGCCGGCCCGACCCGCGTACCGGTGAACGGGGGGCCGGGTCGCGTGCCCCAGGGGGCAGGGGCACGCGACCCGGCTCGGGGGGAGCAAGGTCTACAGGTTGCCGAAGGTGTCGTAGCGGATGTTGTCCGGCGGCACGTCGTCGGCGGCCAGCGCGCGCAGGGTCGCCCGGACCATCGCCGCCGACCCGGAGACGTAGCAGTCGTGCGTGGTCCACGGGCCGTACCGGGTGACCACCTCCGAGATGTCACCCAGTTCGCCGTCGAAGCCCGGGTCGTCGCTGCACGCCGTGGTCACCGACAGCCACGGATGGGCGGCCACCAGCTTCTCCAGGCCGGGCAGCCCGTACAGCTCCTCCCGCCGGCGGGCGCCGTAGAAGACGTGCACCCAGCGGGTCCGGTTGACCCGGGTCAGCTCCTCCACCAGCGCCTTGATCGGGGCCAGCCCCACCCCGCCCGCCACACAGAGGATGTCCCGCGTGGAGGCCCGGTCCAGGGTCATCGAGCCCATCGGCGCGGCCACCCGCAGCAGGTCGCCCGGCTTGGTCCGGCGGACCAGCGCCCCCGACACCCAGCCCGCCGCCCCGGCCGGCGTCCGCACGTGGAACTCCAGCACGTTCTCCTCGTTCGGGGCGTTCGCCACCGAGTACGTCCGCCACACCCGCGGGTGGTAGCGGGGCGTCTCGATGCTCACGTACTGGCCGGCCTGCCAGGTCATCGGATGCTGGAGGGCGCGCACGGTCAGCACCGCGGTGTCCGGGCCGTGCCGCTCGTGGGTGAGCACCTCGGCGTGCCAGAACGGCGGATTGTCGTCGGCCGCCGCGCCGGCCAGCATCCGCTCGCTGATGCTGGCGTACGCCTCCCGCCACGCCTGGTCGTACTCCAGGTTCCAGCCGTCGCCGGCGGTGCTGCGCAGCGCGTCCAGCAGGGCGACACCCATGGTCTCGTAGTGGCTCGCCTCGACATGGAACTTCCGGTGGTCCCGGCCCAGCGCGCGTAGGTACTCGTCGAAGCTCTCCGGGTCGTCCACCGTCTGGGTGGCGGTGACGATCGCCTCCAGAATCCGGTCGCCCTGGCCGTTCATCTGCACCGGGAAGAGCATGCGCAGCGCCGGGTCGAGGAGGAACAGCCGGGCGTAGAAGTGACCGCTGAGCCGCTCCCGGTCCTCCTCGACCAGGGTCCAGCTCTCCTTCAGCAACCGCGCGAAGTTCTCCACAGGGGCACGCTCCTTCTCCTGGCGGGCGGATCGGCCCCCATAGAATCTCCACGGAGCGTGCTGGTCGGTCGCACAGAATGTGCGATCGGCTCACCTGACCACCGGAGCGTGCCGACCGCCCCCCGGGTGGGGCACAGTGGTCCGGTGACGGTTGACGAGCTCACCCGCCCGGTCTCCCGCCGGACCCTGGGCACCGAGACGCTGCTCGTGCTCGGCCTCTCCCTCGGCCAGTCGGCCGTGTACGCCCTGGTCTCGCTGGTCGCCAAGCTGACCGCGACGGGCGGGCTGTCGAAGCAGACCGCCTCGCTGAACACCTCCGCGTCGGCCCGGCCCTACCTCGACCTGACGTACCAGCTCCTCGGGATCCTCTTCGCGCTGCTGCCGGTGCTGCTCGCCGTACACCTGCTGGCGCGCGACCCCGGCGACCCGGCGCGGACCCTCGGCGCCGACCTCACCCGGCCCGGGTCGGACCTGGCCCGGGGTGCGGGCCTGGCCGCGCTCATCGGCCTGCCCGGGCTGGCCCTGTTCTGGGCGGCCGCCCAGCTCGGGGTCAACGCCACCCTCGTCCCGGCCGCCCTGCCCGACCTCTGGTGGGCGGTCCCGGTGCTGATCCTGGCCGCCGTGCAGAACGCCGTGCTGGAGGAGGTGATCGTGGTCGGCTACCTGGTCACCCGGCTGCGACAGCTCCAGTGGCGGCTCGGCGCCGTGCTCGCGGCGAGTGCCGTGCTGCGCGGTTCCTACCACCTCTACCAGGGCTTCGGCGCGTTCCTCGGCAACGCCGTGATGGGCGTGATCTTCGGCCTGTTCTACCTGCGTACCCGGCGGGTGGGGCCGCTGATCGTCGCGCACACCCTGCTCGACGTGGTCGCCTTCGTCGGCTACGCCCTCCTGCCGAAGTCCTGGTTCGGCTGGCTCTGACGGCGGGCCGGGCGGTAGAGGCCGGTCGCTCGGGCGGCCAGGCGCTCGGCGGCGGTCGCGTCGCCGGCCGCCGCGGCGAGCGCCGCCGCGCCGGGAAGCAGCCGCGCGGCCAGCCGCAGGCCCAGCCAGCCGGCAGCCTGCGCGGCCAGCGGAGTCGCCAGCCGCCACGCCGCCTCGGCCGCCCGGGCCAACGACCCCTCCGCCGGAGCGCCGGCCGAGCGCACCCCGTCCAGCGCGGCGCGGGCCGTGCCGGCGTCCGGATGCACCTGGGTCAGCACCAGCAGCTCGACCACCCGGTCCGGATGGGCCGGATCCCGGCCGTAGACGGCAGCCAGGTGCAGCACCAGGTTCGCCTGGGTCCACAGCACCGCCGTGAGCTCCGCCACCGGCGCGAACAGCCCGGCGCCCGCCGCGAGCGCGCCACCCGTGCCGGACAGCCGGACGAACCGCCGGGTCACCAGCCGGGCCAGCCCGTCGGCGTCGGCGTCCGGGTAGGCGTCGCGGGTCCGCTCCACCCAGTCCGCGGCGCGCGGCCCGAGGGCCTCCACCGCGGCCAGGGCCAGCAGCTCCGGCGCGAAACCTGGGTGATCGAGTACGCGCACGCCCACCGCCCGCCAGCCCGGGCCCTGAGCGGTCGCCGCGGTGGCGACCTCCTTGGCGGTGGCCGGGCCGGCGGACCGGGCCGCGGCCAGCTCGGTCCTGGCCGGCGGTTCCGCTCGGCCGAGCTGGGCGGCAACCGGTTCGGCCGGAACCTGCGCGGCAGCCGGTTTCGCGGGAACCTGGACGGCGTTTTGCGCCGGCGGGACCGGTGCGGATCCCGCCGCGGTTTGCGCGGCGTCCTGCTCGGGTGAGACGTGCGCGGCGGCGGGTTCCGCCGCGATGTGGGCGGCGTTCTGCTCGCTCGGGGTCTGCGCGGCGGTGGATTCCGGCGGAACGCGCCCGGCAGGAGGCTCGGTAGCGGCATGGGTAAGGGCGGGCTCTGCGGCGTCCGGCGGGGTGGCGGGTGCCCGGCGAGCGGGTGCGCGCTTCGTCGGGGCCGCCTTCTTCGCCGGTGCCGCCTTCGTGCTCTTCCGCGCCCGGGCGGTGCGCGCCGGTGTCACGGTTCCCGCCGCCGTCGCGGCCGGCTCGGCCGCCCCCGGCTCGGACCCGACCGTCCCGACGGCGTCGGCGCCCGTGGGCTCCGCCGTTCCGGGCTCCAGCGGAGCCTTGGGCGCCGCCGTGGACTTCCGCGCCGCCGGGGTGGCCTTCTTCGGCGGGGTGGCCTTCTTCGCGGCCGGCGCACGCCGGGTCCGCTTCGGGGCCTCCTCGCCCACCGGCTCGCCGGCGGCGGTGGTCGCCGGAGGTGGCGCGACGGCCGGCGTACCCGCGTCGGT
>NZ_WBKT01000219.1 GCF_008868175.1 Micromonospora sp. AMSO31t | reverse complement strand
AGATCCCGGTGTCGCCCCGGCGGCACCGCGGCCGACCCTGGCGTCCCGTCCGATGACGACACGGGGACGCCTTCCGCCCCGCCGCGCACGCCGCCGCCCGGTGGCCCCGTGCCCCCTTCCTCCGGGGCACGGGGCTGCGGGATCGACGGGTCAGGCGCCGGGGCGTACCTCGGCGAAGTGGCAGGCCGAGGGGTGCGGGTCGGCCGCGCGGAGCACCGCGTGCGGCTCCTGGGTGGCGCAGACCTCCTGCGCCTTCCAGCAGCGGGTGCGGAACCGGCAGCCCGAGGGCGGGTCGGCCGGGCTGGGCACGTCGCCGGTGAGCCGGATGATGGTGCGTTCCTCGCGGGCGTCCGGGTCGGGCACCGGCACCGCGGACAGCAGCGCCTGGGTGTACGGGTGGGTGGCCCGCTCGTAGATCTCCTCCTCGGTGCCGATCTCCACGATCTTGCCGAGGTACATGACCGCGACCCGGTCCGCGATGTGCCGGACCACCGACAGGTCGTGCGCGATGAAGATGTACGACAGCCCGAACTCGTCCTGGAGCTGCTCCAGCAGGTTGATGACCTGGGCCTGGATGGAGACGTCCAGGGCGGAGACCGGCTCGTCGCAGACGATCACCTCGGGGCGCAGGGCGAGCGCCCGGGCGATGCCGATGCGCTGCCGCTGGCCGCCGGAGAACTGGTGCGGGTAGCGGTTGATGTGCTCGGGGTTGAGACCGACCACGTCCAGCAGCTCCTGCACCCGCCGCTGCCGGCTGCCCTTCGGCGCCGCCTCCGGGTGGATCTGGAACGGCTCGCCGATGATGTCGCCGACAGTCATGCGCGGGTTCAGCGAGGTGTACGGGTCCTGCATCACCATCTGCATGTTGCGGCGCAGCCGGCGCAGCTCCGAGCCGGACGCCTTCAACAGGTCCCGGCCCTCCAGGGTGGCCCGGCCCGAGGTCGGCGTCTCCAGGCGCATGAGCAGCCGGGCCAGCGTGGACTTGCCGCAGCCGGACTCGCCGACCACGCCGAGTGTCTCGCCGCGGCGCAGCTCGAAGCTGACCCCGTCGACCGCCTTGACCGCGCCGATCTGCTTCTGGAACAGCACGCCCCGGTTGATCGGGAAGTGCTTCACCAGGTTGTCGACGGAGAGGATCGTCTCGCCGCGGACCTTCGTCGGGCTAGCGGGCGCTGTCATCACGGACCTCCTGCGCGAAGTGGCACGCGCTGGTCCGGCCGTCGCCGAGGACCAGGTCGTGCGGCACCACGTCCACGCAGACCTGCTGCACGTACGGGCACCGGGGGTGGAACGGGCAGCCGGAGGGAATCCGCATGAGGTTCGGCGGCAACCCCTTGATCGTCGACAGCGCCTGGCCGCGGACGTCCATGCGCGGGATCGACTCCAGCAACCCCTTGGTGTACGGGTGGGCCGGCGCCCGGTACAGCGAGCGCACGTCGGCGTGCTCGACGATCCGGCCGGCGTACATGACGGCGATGCGGTCCGCGACGCCGGCGACCACGCCGAGGTCGTGGGTGATCAGGATCATCGCCATGTTCAGGTCGCGGCGCAGGTCGGCCAGCAGGTCCATGATCTGGGCCTGCACGGTGACGTCGAGCGCCGTGGTCGGCTCGTCGGCGATGAGCACCTTCGGGTCGAGGGCGAGCGCCATGGCGATCATGACGCGCTGCCGCATGCCCCCGGAGAACTGGTGCGGGTAGTCGCCGAGGCGCTTCGCCGCGGCCGGGATCTTCACGAGGTCCATGAGCTCGACGGCCCGCCGGCGGGCGTCGCCCCGGGACATCCCCTCGCGCTGGCGCAGCGTCTCGCCGATCTGCCAGCCGACCGGGAAGACCGGGTTCAACGCGGAGAGCGCGTCCTGGAAGATCATCGCGATCTCCTTGCCGCGCACCTGCCGGCGCTGCTCCTCGGACTGCGTCAGCAGGTCCCGGCCCTGGTAGAGGATCTGGCCGGAGCGGACGTGCGCCGGGGGCGTGTCCAGGATGCCCATGATCGCCTGGGCGGTGACCGACTTGCCGGAGCCGGACTCCCCGAGCACGGCCAGGGTCTCGCCCGCGTCGAGGTGGTAGGTCACCCCGTTGATCACCTTGGCCACGCCCTCGGTCGTGCGGAACTCGACGTGCAGGTCCCGTACCTCGAGCAGGTGGCCGCCGGGCGGGGTGGGGGAGGCCGGCGTGGGCCGGACCGCGGACTGGGTCATGAGGTTCTCACCGCAGCTTCGGGTCGAAGGCGTCGCGGATCGCGTCGCCCAGCATGATGAAGGCGAGCACGGTCAGCGCCAGGAAGGCGGACGGCACGATCAGCGGGGTCGCCGACTCGCGCATGTGGATGCGGCCGGTGTCGATGTCCTGGCCCCAGGAGATGGTCGGGGCCTTCAGGCCGATGCCGAGGAAGCTCAGCGTCGCCTCGGCGGCGATGAAGGAGCCGAGCGCGATGGTGAGCACCACGATCGCCGGGGCGAGCGCGTTCGGCAGGATGTGCCGCCACATGATCCGGCCGTTGCTGGCGCCGAGCATGCGGGCCGCCGCGACGTAGTCCTGCTCCTTCGCGGTGATCACCGAGGAGCGGACGACCCGCGCCGCGGTGGTCCAGCCGAGCACCGCCAGCACGAAGATCACCGCGAACAGCCGGACGTTGTCGCTGCTGGTGCTCAGCCGCTTGAGCAGCACGATCGCGGCGAGCAGCAGCGGGATGCCGAGCACGATGTCGATCACGCGGGAGAGCACCGCGTCCACCCAGCCGCCGAAGTAGCCGGCGAGCATGCCGACGACCAGCGCGATCACGCCGGTGACCAGCGCGGCGAGCGCACCGACCAGCAGCGAGGCCCGGGTGCCGTAGACCGCCCGGGCGTAGACGTCGCAGCCCTGGAAGTCGTACCCGAGGATGGCCCCGCCGGACGGCGCGGCGTGCTGCCGGGAGAGCAGGCAGTCGCGCGGGTCGTTGGCCGTGAACAGCGACGGCACCGCGGCCATCGCGGTGATCAGCACGACCAGGCCCAGGCTGACCCAGAAGATCGGGTTGCGGCGCAGGTCCCGCCAGGCGTCGCCGGCCAGGCTGCGCGGCTTCTGCGGCTCGCCGACCCGGTTGGGCGTGCCGGGCTCGCCGGACACACCCCGCCGCGCGGCCTGGTCCTCCGTGGCCGCCACCGTCTCGAAATCACTCATGCCCGCACCTCGCTCGGCTCGGCGCGGTCATGAGCGGCCCGGCACACTGCGCTGACGATTCGTTCGCTGCGCTCACTCATAGCGGATCCTCGGGTCGAGTACGGCGTAGAGCACGTCCACCACCAGGTTGGAGATCAGGTAGACCACGACGAGCACGCTCACGATGCCGACCACCAGTGGGCCGTCCTCGGTGCGGATGCCGCGGAAGAGGTTGAAGCCCACGCCGGGGATGTTGAACACGCCCTCGGTGATGATCGCGCCGCTCATCAGGTTGCCCAGCTCGACGCCGAGGAAGGTGACCACCGGGATGAGCGAGTTGCGCAGCACGTGCACGCTGACGATCCGGCGCTTGACCAGGCCCTTCGACCGGGCGGTCCGGACGTAGTCGGCGCGCAGGTTCTCCGCTACCGAGGTGCGGGTCAGCCGCAGGGCGGTGGCCAGCGACAGCGAGCCGAGCACGATGCCGGGCAGCAGCAGCGCGTAGAAGCTCGGTTGGGTTCCGGCGGTGGGCGGGAAGAGCTGCCACTTGACGCCGAGGAAGTACTGCGCGAGCGGCGCCAGGACGATGGTCGGGATGCCCAGCACCAGCAGGGTGAGCACCAGCGTCGCGTTGTCGAAGATGCCGGCCCGGCGGATGCCGGCGATGACGCCGGCCGTGACGCCGAAGACGATGGCCACGGCGAGCGCGATGAGCGCCAGCCGCACCGTGACGGGCCAGGCCTGCTGGAGGATGTCGCCGATCTGCCGGCCGGTGAGCGACTGGCCCAGGTCGCCCTGGAGCAGGTTCTTGACGTAGTCGAGGTAACGGTAGAAGAAGCCGCCCACGCCGGTCTGGTCCAGGTGGTACTTCTCCGTGAGGTATGCCCGCTGGGCTGCCGTCACCGGCCGCTCCCCGGCGAGGGCCTGGATCGGGTCGCCCTGCCCGGCGAACATCAGCGCGTAGACGATCAGCGTGGTCCCGAAGAACGCGAGGACCATCTGCAGGAGGCGCCGCAGGATGAAGCGGAACATGCTGTCCAGTCTCTCCGGAAAAACGCGAATGGGGCGCGGGATGACATCTCTGGCGTACCGGAAGTTGGCCGCCGTTGCCCTCCGGCCCGGGGGGCCACGTGCTCGGGCCACCCGGATCGCTCCGGGTGGCCCGTGCCGTGGTCAGCTCAGCTGGCCGCCTCGATCTTGACGAGGTTGACCCGCTGGAACAGGTCCATCTGGACGTTCTGGACCTTGCTGGAGTGCCCGTACACGTTCTCGCCGAAGCGGAGCGGGATCACCGGCATGTCCTTGGCCAGGATGTCCTCGGCCTGCTGGTACTTCTTGATCGCCTCTTCCTCGGTGGGCGCGGCAGCGCCCTCCTTGACCAGGCGGTCGAACTCGGGGTTGCTGTAGCCGTAGTAGTTCGAGGAACCGTTGGTGCTGTACAGCGGGCCGAGGTAGTCCTCCATGGACGGGTAGTCCATGACCCAGCCCATCCGGAACAGACCCACCGGCTGCTTCTTCTCGACCTTGGTCAGCAGGTCGGCGAACTTCGGCTCGGCGGAGCCGACGCAGTCGACGCCCAGGTTGGCCTTGAGCTGGTTGCAGGTCGCGTCCACCCAGTCCTTGTGACCGCCGTCCCCGTTGTAGGAGATGGTGATCTTCGACGGGCCGCCGGCGGCCTGGTAGAGCTTCTTGGCCTCGGCCGGGTTGAACTGGCCCGCGGCACCCGTGGTGTTGTCCCGGTAGCCCGGCAGGACCGGCGAGACGAACGAGCGGGCCGACTGCTGCGAACCCTTGAAGATCGACTTGGTGATCTCGTCACGGTCGATCGCCATCGAGATCGCCTTGCGCACGTCCGGCTTGCTGTAGTCCTTCTCGAACGTGGGGAAGGCCAGGAACTGGAACGACGACATGGGGCTGGTCTGGTAGTTGTCGCCCAGGTCGCTCGGCGCGGTGCTCAGGTTCTCGGTCGGGATCGTCGGCAGCACGTCGAGGTTGTCCGACTGCAGGTCCGAGTACGCCGCGGTGAGCTGCTGGTACACCCGGAACTCGACGTCCTTCACCTTGGGCTTCTCGCCCGGGTACGCGTCGTACCGCTCGACGTCGAGCTTGCTGTCGTGCTGCCAGGTGCCCTTCATCTTGAACGGACCCTGGCCGATCGGCGCCTGCTCGTACGCGTCGTTGAGCACGCCCGGCGCGGAGAACGCGGCCTCCGGCAGCGGGTAGAACGCGGTGTAGCCGAGCATGGACTTGAAGTCGATGTACGGCTCGGCAAGCGTCACCTGGAAGGACAGGTCGTCCAGCTTCTTCAGGCCGGACATCGTCTTGGCCTTCGGCTTCTCGCCCTGCAGGTCCTGGTAGCCCGCGATCTTCTCGAAGAAGTAGCTGGCGCCCTGGCCGTTGGGCGCGTACGCGCCGTAGTTCCAGGCGTTGATGTAGTCGTCGGACGTGACCTTCTCGCCGTTGTGGAAGGTGAACCCGTCCTTGAGCGCGATCGTCCAGACCTTGTTGTTGTCGGACGGCGTCACCGACTTGGCCGCGACCTCGTACGGCTTGTTCTGCGCGTCGTAGTCGACGAGCGGGCTGAACAGGCCGGCGAGCACCTGCGAGCCGGACGTTTCGGTGGTGTTGGTCGGAACCAGGTGCTGCGGCTCGGAAATCTGGATACTGACCGCCGCGTCCTGGCCGCCGCCACTCGATCCGCCGTCCCCGCCGCTGCCGCAGGCCGCCAGGCCCAGCGTCACCACGAGCGGGAGGGCGGTCCAGGCGGCGAGTCTACGAACCCGCATGAACTCTCCTCATCTCCTCACGCTGCGCAGTCAGGCCCGGCGCTGGGTGACGCTACGCAACGAGCGGTAACGGTAGGTCGCGATCCGCCCCGTCGACAACGACCGCGTTGCGAACCCATAACGGAACGTGCCGCCGGGGGTGGTCGGCACCTGGCCGGCGTGCTACAGAAATGGCCCCTCGGTGAGCCGGCCAGGACTTTCGCACCGCCCGGCCGCGCCTTCCGGTGGGGTCGCGGTGTGCTCGGGGGGATGCGCCGGCCCTGTCCGCTCCATCCCGTCCGGTGCCCGCCCGTCCGTTCCGGCGTGTGGTGCGCTCCACATTTGGTGACTGTCCGTGACTTAACCCACGTCACGGTTCGTCACCCTTCGCCGTCGTCGGCCGGCCGGGCCCGGGGCGTGAGACGATCCAGTCGTGACGGCGACCATCCTGGACGGCAAGGCGACCGCGGCGGAGATCAAGGACGAACTGCGGGCACGGGTCAAGGCGCTGGCGGAGCGCGGCATCACGCCCGGGCTCGGCACGGTCCTCGTGGGCGAGGACCCCGGCTCGCAGGCGTACGTCAACGGCAAGCACCGCGACTGCGCCGAGGTGGGCATCGCCTCGATCCGTCGCGAGCTGCCGGCCGACGCCACCCAGGAGCAGCTCGACGCGGTGCTGACCGAGCTGAACGCCGACCCGGGCTGCCACGGCTACATCGTCCAGCTGCCCCTCCCGGCCCACCTGGACACCCAGCGGGCGCTGGAGATGATCGACCCGGACAAGGACGCCGACGGCCTGCACCCGGTCAACCTGGGCCGGCTGGTGCTCGGCTACGACGCCCCGCTGCCCTGCACCCCGCGCGGCATCGTCGAGCTGCTCCGCCGGCACGACGTGCCGCTGCGCGGCGCGAAGGTCGCGCTGGTCGGCCGGGGCAACACCGTGGGCCGGCCGCTCGGCCTGCTGCTCACCCGGCGCAGCGAGAACGCCACCGTGACGCTCTGCCACACCGGCACCCTGGACCTCGCGGCGCAGACCCGCGACGCCGACATCGTGATCGTCGCGGCCGGCGTGCCGGGGCTGCTCACGGTCGACATGGTCAACCCCGGCGCGACCGTGGTCGACGTGGGCATCACCCGGGTGATCGGGGCCGACGGCAAGGGGCGCTACACGGGCGACGTCGACCCGGAGGTGGCCGAGGTGGCCGGCAAGCTGGTGCCGATGCCGGGCGGGGTCGGCCCGATGACCCGGGCCATGCTGCTGACCAACGTCGTCGAGCGGGCCGAGCGGCAGGGCTGAGCCGCCCAGGCATGTCATAACCGTCCGCCCCTGGCCCGATCGGTGCCAGGATGGCTGATACGGTCCGGAAAACCGACTGGTATCAGGGAGTGGGACGACCATGGGTAAGAAGGTCACTGTCGTCGGGGCCGGCTTCTACGGCTCCACCACCGCACAGCGCCTGGCCGAGTACGACGTCTTCGACACCGTCGTGATCACCGACATCGTGGAGGGCAAGCCGGCGGGTCTCGCGCTGGACCTCAACCAGTCCCGCGCCGTCGAGGGCTTCGAGACCAAGGTCGTCGGCGTCACCACCGGGCCGAACGGCGAGGGCTACGAGGCCATCGAGGGTTCCGACGTCGTCGTCATCACCGCCGGCCTGCCCCGCAAGCCGGGCATGAGCCGCATGGACCTGCTGGAGACCAACGCCAAGATCGTGCGTCAGGTCGCCGAGAACGTCGCCAAGTACGCCCCGAACGCCGTCGTCATCGTCGTCTCCAACCCGCTCGACGAGATGACCGCGCTGGCCCAGCTCGCCACCCAGTTCCCGAAGAATCGGGTGCTCGGCCAAGCCGGCATGCTGGACACCGCCCGCTTCACCAACTTCGTGGCCGAGGCGCTGAACGTCCCGGTGAAGTCGGTGAAGACCCTGACCCTGGGCTCGCACGGCGACACCATGGTGCCGGTCCCGTCGAAGAGCACCGTGGACGGCAAGCCGCTGCGCGAGGCCATGCCGGCCGAGCAGATCGAGGAGCTGGTCGTCAAGACCCGCAACGGGGGCGCCGAGGTCGTGGCGCTGCTGAAGACCGGCTCGGCCTACTACGCCCCGTCGGCCGCCGCCGCCCGGATGGCCAAGGCCGTCGCCGAGGACTCCGGCGACGTCATGCCGGTCTGCGCCTGGGTCGACGGGCAGTACGGCATCTCCGGCGTCTACCTGGGCGTCGAGGCCCAGATCGGCGCCGAGGGCGTCAAGCGGGTCGTCGAGACCGACCTGGACGCCGACGAGCTGGCCGCCCTGAAGGAGGCCGCCGAGGCCGTCCGCGCGAAGCAGGCCGACGTCGCCTCCATGTGACCCGAAAACACCCGCGAAGGGCGGGCCGGCTGACGCCGGCCCGCC
>NZ_WBKT01000218.1 GCF_008868175.1 Micromonospora sp. AMSO31t | reverse complement strand
GGCTCGTGCGCTGGTCGGTCTGGCGGCCGACGGGGCGCAGGAGGTGTGGCTCTGCGTCAACGACAACAACCCGGCCGCCGAGCTGTACCGGCGGCTCGGGTTCCAGGACGCCGGCCGGCGGGCCCGCTACCTGCGCCGCCGTTCGTAGCCTGCGGTAAACCCGACGCGCTCGGCCTTCGTGGAGGCCGAGCGCGCTGGCAGCGCTTGTCTTCACCGGACGGCTCGATCGCCCGGGCGGTCCGGTGTGTCGGGCTTACTGGAAGAGCCGGCCGGGCCGGGTGGCCTTCGCCTTGGTGATCAGGGCGTCTCCCCGTTTACGGCGCACCTGGATGGTCTTTGTTGCCCTTTTGATCGGGGTGAGAATTCTGTCCTTCATCGCGTGCCTCTCTTCTCTCATGCGTCAGATCGGAGATGGCGCTCTCCCAGCGTGGCGTGTCTACCCGCCCTGCCTCCAGTCCGCGTACCCGCTGGGACAGCCGCCATTCCGCCACCACTGGCCACGGCATCGGTCGTGCTCAGGGGCGGGTGATCCACGGTGCGCGGCGCGCGCAGGGCGAGGTGTGGTCCACCGGCAGGGCGCAGCGGCCCCCGTTGGGCAGTGGGCGGTCGCAGAACACCGAGTGGCGTAGGGACGGCTGGTCTTCGGGCGAGACGGTTACGCCGCCGGGCGTCGATTAACGGCTGTGGTCAGTCAAACGAGGGCAGCGACGGGCCAAGTACGTCGTCGGCGTCCACGATGGTGTACGCGTACCCCTGCTCGGCGAGGAAGCGCTGGCGGTGCGCCGCGTACTCCGTGTCGATCGTGTCCCGAGAGACGACCGTGTAGAAGTGCGCCTGCCGCCCATCGGCCTTCGGCCGGAGCACCCTCCCCAGCCGCTGCGCCTCCTCCTGCCGAGACCCAAACGTCCCCGACACCTGAATAGCGACAGCCGCCTCCGGCAGGTCGATCGAGAAGTTCCCGACCTTGGAGATCACCAGAGTCTTGACCTCCCCCGACCGGAACGCGTCGAACAACCGCTCCCGCTCCTTGTTGGTGGTCGACCCCTGCACGATCGGCGCGTCCAGATACTCCCCGAGCTGGTGCAGCTGGTCGATGTACCCCCCAATGACCAGCACCTGCTCACCAGGGTGCCGCTGAACCAACGCCCGCACCACCGGCAGCTTCGTCCGGGCGGTAGCCGCCATCCGGTACCGCTCCTCGGCCTCCGCCGTCGCGTACGACATCCGCTCGGCGTCGGTCAGCGTCACCCGGACCTCGGTGCACTCGGCCGGAGCGATCCAGCCCTGCTGCTCGATGTCCTTCCACGGCGCGTCGTACCGCTTCGGGCCGATCAGGCTGAACACGTCGCCCTCGCGGCCGTCCTCGCGTACCAGGGTCGCCGTGAGGCCGAGCCGGCGGCGGGCCTGGAGGTCCGCGGTGAACCGGAAGATCGGCGCGGGCAGCAGGTGCACCTCGTCGTAGACGACCAGGCCCCAGTCGCGGGCGCCGAACAGGTCGAGGTGGGTGAACGCGCCCTTCTTGCGGGAGGTGAGCACCTGGTACGTGGCGATGGTGACCGGGCGGATCTCCTTGCGCTCGCCCGAGTACTCGCCGATCTCGTCCTCGGTGAGCGACGTGCGGGCGATCAGTTCGCGCTTCCACTGGCGGCCGGCGACCGTGTTGGTGACCAGGATCAGCGTGGTCGCCTTGGCCTCGGCCATGGCCGCCGCCCCGACGAGCGTCTTGCCGGCGCCGCAGGGGAGCACGACCACGCCGGAGCCGCCGGCCCAGAACGCCTCGACGGCCTCCCGCTGGTACGACCGCAGGGTCCACGGCTTGCTGCCGTTCTTGCCGGCCTCGGCCAGCTCGATGGGGTGCGCCTCGCCGTCGACGTAGCCGGCCAGGTCCTCGGCGGGCCAGCCGAGCTTGAGCAGCGCCTGCTTGAGCCGGCCCCGCTCGGAGGGGTGCACCTGGATGGTGTCGTCGTCGAGCTTCGGGCCGAGCATCCCGGCGAGCTTCTTGCTCTTGGCGACCTCGATGAGCACCAGCCGGTCCAGGGCGCGGAGCACGAGGCCGTGCGCCGGGTCGTTGGCGAGCTGGAGCCGGCCGTAGCGGTCCATCGTCTCGGCCACGTCGACCAGCAGCGCGTGCGGCACCGGGTAGCGGGAGTACTTGATCAGCGTGTCCACCACGCCCTCGGCGTCGTGGCCGGCGGCCCGGGCGTTCCACAGGCCCAGCGGGGTGAGCCGGTAGGTGTGCACGTGCTCGGGGGAGCGCTCCAGCTCGGCGAAGGGCGCGATGGCCATCCGGCACGCCTGGGCGTCGGGGTGGTCGATCTCCAGCAGCAGGGTCTTGTCCGACTGCACGATCAGTGGTCCACCGCTCACGCCAGCGTCCTCTCCAAGAGTCGGAAATTCTCGCCCGCACGGCGGCTGACCTGCCGAAGGCGGACCATCCAGTGTTGCACGCCGACGGGTGTCCGGAAAAAGTCTCGCTGGACACGCAACGTCACACTGCTCACGGACGTCTAGCAAGCGGGACAACTGTCCAGGGGGAGGGCCCATGAAGCGTGTCCGTTTCGCCGCCCGGGCCGTCGGCCTGGCAGTGGTCGTGCTGGTCGGCGTCGGTGCGTGCGCGCACGATCCGCAGGTCGACGGGTCCGGGGCCGCCGCCCCGCAGCCCGTCGGCGTGACGGAGGAGGCATCGGGGGCGAGCGCGCCGCCCGCGCCGGAGCAGCCGGCGCCGTCGGAGTCGGCGAAGCCGAGCCCGACGCCCAAGCCCAGCCGCACCACCCCGAAGCCGGCCACGCCGAAGCCGTCCAAGCCCGCCGGGTGCCCTCAGGGGGAGCAGCAGCGGGCCGTCGAGACGTACCTGAGCCGGCTGGGCGGTTTCGGGACGCTGAGCGTGGACGGTAAGCAGTCCGCCGCCGACTGCACGGCGATCAAGAAGTTCCAGCTCCGGTACGGGATCAGCCCCGCCTCCGGTCGCGCCGGCCCCACCACGTACGACGTGGCGAAGCGGCTGGCCAGCACCGACACCGGGCGCTGCCGCGCCGGCTCCGGCACCACCTTCTGCGTCGACCTGACCCGGCAGACCGTCTGGGCGATGCGCGGCGGCAAGGTGGTCATGGGCCCGACGGTGACCCGCACCGGCATGTCCGGCTACGCCACCCCGACCGGCACCTACTCGGTCGGTGGGAAGAACATGCGCGAGTGGTCCAACCCGTACGAGGTGTGGCTGCCCTACTGGCAGCGGTTCAACGGCGGGATCGGGTTCCACGAGACGACGACGTACCTGCACAACTCCTCGATCGGCTCGCACGGCTGCGTGAACCTGCTGCACCGCGACGCCGTGCGGCTCTGGGAGCTGGGTTCGGTCGGCACCCGCGTGGTCGTCTTCGGCCGCCGCCCCGGCACCTGATACCCGGCCGGGCGTGACCCCCGCGCCCGGATCAGGGTTTTATCCCCTGTCCGGGTGACCCCCTCCGGTGCCACGCTGGAGGGGGTCCACCACGGTGCGGGGGAGGGGCTGCAGATGACCGTCGACCACGACGTGCTTCCCGAGGACGACCGGGCGCGCCAGCCGGAGGTCTCACCGGCGGCCCTGTTCGGCTACGCGGCCGCCGCCACCGGCATCTTCGGCTGGTTCCTGTTCGGGCTGCTGGTGCAGCGGCAGGGCTTCGTCGACTCGGTCGGCGAGTCGGCCGGGGCCGCGTTCGCCCTGCTGCTCACCGTCTCGGTGGTCGGCACCCTGCGCCGCAACGGCGACTAGTCCTCCAGCACCGCCGCCGTGATCCGGTGCAGCGCGAAGGTGTGCAGCATCTCGGTGCGCTCGTCCTCGGCGCGCAGGTAGCCGGCACCGATCGACACCGGCCGGACCAGCCGGGACGCGGTCCCCCCGTGCGCGTCGACGTAACCGACCCAGACCAGCGCCTTGTCCCGTACCGCCTGCTGGAGCACGGCGAGGGCATCGCTGTGGGTGTGCGCCGGCCCCGGGCCCTTGCGCGCCGCCCCGCGGACCACGTCCGGGGCGCGGCGCGCCGCCCGGGCCGCCGCGTCACCCCGGCGGATCTGCTCGACCACCCCGAGCAGCCGGGGCATGGGCAGCCGCGGCGCCGCGAGCGGGTCGAGGCTGCGGCTGGCCGCCGGCACGCGGGCCGGCGCCCGCCGGGTCTTCGGCCGGGCCAGCACGGCCGCGCCGCCGGCGTCCTCGGCCACCGGCGCGTAACCGGCGTCGCGCAGCGCGGTCAGCATCCGGTTCACCTGGTACGGAGTGACCAGCACCGTCGGCGCCAGCCGGCGCAACGCCAGCGACTCCAGCCGCTTGTCGGCCAGCACCTCGGTGAGCAGCGCCTCGTCGTCGCTGCGCACGTAGCCGCCGGCCGAGCCGAGCCGCAGCCCGCCGTGTTTGCGGGCCACGTCGTCCACCAGGTAGCTCAACCCCTGCGGCACCGGGGTACGCGACCGGCGGCGGAACAGCGCGTGCAGGTCGTCGGCCGAGTAGCCGGCGTCCAGGGCCCGCCGCACGCTGGCCGTGGTGACCCGGTAGACGCTCGCCCCGCCGGCCGACTCGTGCTCGGCCATCACGTCCAGCTCGGCGGCGAGCGCCGGGTCGGGCGGGCCGGGCACCACGACGGTCAGGTCGGCCTGCACGAGGAAATGGTCGACCGGGGCGGGGAGCAGCGCGTCCAGCGCGCGGACGGCGGTGGACGGCTCGCCCGACTCGGCTTCGGACTGCAACCCGAGCGGGTCGTCGGCCCGCTCGTCGGCGTCGTTCAGCTCGACCAGCAGCAGCCGCCCGTACGAGGTCAGCGCGCCCAGCCCGGTCACCCCGAGCTGCGCGGCCTCGGCCAGCACCTCGCGGTGCGCGCCCTCCCGGCCCCGGGCGCGGCGCGGCGCCCGCCAGTCCAGCAGCTCCAGCACCTCGTCCGGGGTCGGTGCGGTGGCCGGGGGCAGGTCGGCCAGCACGGCGAGCACCGAACGCCGGGCGGCCGGCGCGCCGGCCCGTTCCGCCTCGGCCGAGAGCACCGAGATGGGCCGGTCCCGGTCGTCGCGCTGGCCCACGAGGCCCACCTGGCGGGTCATGGTCAGCCAGGCCCGGGCCAGCTGCTCCCAGCGCTGGGCCAGCGAGGCGGCCCGCCACACCTCGTACCCGCCGGTGGGCAGGATCTGCTGGTCGCCTCCGTACCGGCTGGTCATCGCCCCGGTGAGGTCCAGCTCGCCGACCAGCCCGGCCGCGTAGGCCACCTCGAAGATCAGCGCGGTGGTCGGGTCGTCCAGCCCGAGGCCGCGGGCCAGCCGGCGCAGGTCCCGGACGCCCACGCCACCGGAGCGCAGCACCGGGGCCGGCTCGGCGGCCAGGGCCTCCAGCAGCGCCTCGGTGTGCCGGACCACCTCCATGGTCTGCCCGGCGCCGGCCGAGTCGACGGACTTGGCCTCCCGCGGCGGGCTCGACATCTCGGGCGGGCTGGTGCGCAGCGGCCCGAGCGGGCCGGTGTCCCGGCGCAGCAGCAGCCCCACCTCGCGGGGCAGCTCGACGGTGCCGCCGCCCTTGACCGCCGACATCCGGACGAGCAGCCGGTGCTCCACCAGCCACCGGATCGGGGAGCCGGTCGCCGCCCCGCCGTTGACCAGGTCCGGCGGGAGGATGTCCTCCTCGCCGACGGCGGGGGCCTCCAGCGCGCCATGCGGCACCGTGCCGACCGGCGGGCCGGCGGCGAGCCGGTCCAGGATCGCCCGGGCCGAGGGCGGCGCAGCCAGCAGCGTCCGCCGCAGCTTCGCCGGGTCCGTGCAGACGGCCGCCGCGCGCGGGTCCAGCTCCGCGGCCGGCCGGCCCAGACCCGCGAGGTACGGGGAGACCTCGTCGACGCCGCCCACCACGTGCAGGTCGTGCTCGGGCCCGTAGAGGAGGAACAGGGCTCGGAGCCGGTTCACCGCGCCGCGGACCGCGTTCGGGGCGGGCGGATTCGGGCCGGAGGTCGCCAGGGCCAGGATGGCCTCGGTGGCCGTGCCGCCGGCCTCCGGGTCCCGGGTGAGCCGGGCGGCGTCCAGGATCTGGAGGGTGAACTGGTCCAGCCCGTCGAGCGCCCGCGCCACGGAGACCCGCGACTGGGCGCGGATGGCGAGGGCGGAGACGTCTGCCGGCACGGGCACGACGAGGTCCGGCCGCAGCTGGAGCAGGGCGGCCAGGGACTCGTCGGGAAGGGTCCGCAGGTGGTCGGCGAATGAGGTGGTCATCGTCGTTCCACGCTAGCCCGGCCGGGGCCGGTCGCGCCCCTCGGACAGGTACGTTCTCGACATGCCCTCGCTCATGGTCGGCTTCGACCTCGACATGACCCTGGTCGACTCGCGCCCCGGCATCGCGGCCGCCTACCGGGCGCTGACCGCGCGGACCGGCGTACCCGTCGACGCCGACCTGGCGGTCTCCCGCCTCGGGCCGCCGCTGCGCACCGAGATCGCCCACTGGTTCCCGCCCGAGCAGGTCGAGGAGGCGGTGCTCGCGTACCGGGAGCTCTACCCCGCGTACGCGATCACCCCGACCCTGCCGATGCCCGGCGCGGAGGCCGCCATCGCGGCGGTGCACGCGCGCGGTGGCCGCGTCATGGTGGTGACCTCCAAGATCGGCCGGCTGGCGAAGTTGCACCTGGACCACCTCGGCCTGGCCGTCGACGAGCTGGCCGGTGACCTGTTCGCCGAGCAGAAGGCGACCGCCCTGCGGGAGCACGGCGCCACCCTCTACGTGGGCGACCACGTGGCCGACATGACCGCCGCACAGGCTGCGGGAATCCCGGGCGTGGGAGTGGCGACCGGCCCCTGCACGAGGGACGAGCTGAGCGCGGCCGGAGCACACGTGGTGCTGGATGATCTCGGCGGATTCCCAGCGGCGCTCGACCGGATCATCCGGCTAGCCTTGGAGGGGTAGAGGTTCCGAGCGAAGCAGGGGTTTCACGTGCCGACGGGTCGAGTGAAGTGGTACGACGCGGCCAAGGGATACGGGTTCGTCACCAGTGACGAGGGTGGCGACGTGTTCCTGCCGAAGGGCGCGCTACCGGCGGGTGTCACCGATCTGAAGGGCGGCCAGCGGGTCGATTTCAGCGTGGTGGACAGCCGGCGGGGCGCCCAGGCCATGGGGGTCAAGCTGCTGGAGGCGCCGCCGTCGGTGGCGGAACTGCGCCGCCGGCCGGCCGAGGAGCTGCACGGCCTGGTCGAAGACATGATCAAGGTGCTGGAGGCGAAGGTCCAGCCGGACCTGCGCCGGGGCCGCTTCCCGGACCGGAAGACCGCGCAGAAGATCGCTCAGCTGGTCCACGCGGTGGCGCGCGAGCTGGAGGTCTGAGGGACGAGCCCGGCGTCGGCGGCCCGGCCCAGCAGCGCCTCCACGGCGGCGAAGCCGGCCTCACCCAGGTCGGCGGTGAACTCGTTGACGTAGAGGCCGATGTGCCGGTCCACCACGTCGGGCTCCATCTCCTGGGCGTGCGCGAGCACGTACTCCCGGCTGGCCTCCGGGTCGGCCCACGCCTGCCGGACCGACTCGCGGATCCAGGCGGCCGCCTCGACCGGGTCCACCGCGCCCTTGCGGGCCAGGATCGCGCCGAGCGGGATCGGCAGCCCCGTGTCGCCCTCCCACCACTCGCCCAGGTCGACCAGGGCGGTCAGCCCGTGCCGTGGATAGGTGAAACGCGCCTCATGGATCACCAGCCCGGCGTCGTACCGCCCGGCGGCCACCCCCGGCATGATCTCGTGGAACGGCACCACCTCGATCCGCGCCGGCGGCTGCTCCGCCGCCCAGAGCCGGAACAGCAGGTACGCCGTGGTCCGCTCACCCGGCACCGCCACCGTCGCGCCGGACAGGTCGGTCCGGTCGCCGCGGGTGAGCACCAGCGGGCCGCAGCCCCGGCCGAGCGCACCCCCGCAGGGCAGCAGGTGGTAGTCGTCGAGCAGCCACGGCAACGCCGCGTAGCTCACCTTCACCAGGTCGAACGCGCCACGCTCGGCGGCCGTGTTGGTGACGTCGACGTCGGCGTAGGTCACCTCGACGGCCGGCGCGCCGGGCACCCGGCCGTGCACGAGGGCGTCGAAGACGAAGGTGTCGTTGGGGCAGGGCGAGATCGCCAGGGAGAGCGCCACGCCCCCACCGTAGCCCCGCCCGGTTTTGGGCTCGTCACCCTGGTCCCGGTGGATGCGAGCCGAGCCACTCCCGCCTGACGGGGTCGGGGACAACTGGTCGCTGCCTGTCGAGCTGATGCCGGGAATGACTCAACGGTGGGCCATGAGGGCTGGGCCGGTGATGTCGCCCGCGACTCAGCCCGACCGCTGTGGCGGGGCTCCTCCTCGCCCGTGGGATGTCAGGCACGATCCTCGCCTTGACTG
>NZ_WBKT01000217.1 GCF_008868175.1 Micromonospora sp. AMSO31t | reverse complement strand
CTGGGGCCAGATCCCCCGCCCCATCGACGTGCGCTATGTCGGCGAGCCCGGCTGGGTACGCCCCGGCGACCGCCCCGCCGAACCCCACCAGCGCGTCTGGATGCGCCTCGACGGCAAGCTCCCCGACGACCCGCTGCTGCACGCCTGCGCCCTCACCTACGCCTCCGACCTCACCCTGCTCGACTCGGTGCTGTCGGTGCACGGCGAGGTGTGGGGGCCTGGGGGAGTGGTGGGGGCGAGCCTCGACCACGCGCTGTGGTTCCACCGGTCGTTCCGCGCCGACGAATGGTTCCTCTACGACTGCTGGAGCCCGTCGGCGTCCGGCGCCCGGGGCCTGGCCACCGGCCGGATGTTCACCACCGACGGCCGGCACATCGCCAGCGCCGTGCAGGAGGGGCTGCTGCGCCGGGTCGGCGCCTGACCCGGAAAACCGTGACCGATCGGCCGAGGGTCGGGAAACCGGGCGGCTGAGCAGGGGACTAACCTTGCCGGCATGCGCCTCTCCGCTCGGGTCGACTACGCCCTCCGCGCGGCCGCCGAGCTGGCTTCCGTCGCCGACGGCGCGGCCGCCGGGCGGACCCGGCCGGTGACCGCCGAGCAGATCGCCCGCGCCCAGGAGATCCCGCCGAAGTTCCTGGAGAGCATCCTGCTCCAGCTGCGCCGCAGCGGCATCGTGCACGCCCAGCGCGGCCCCGAGGGCGGCTACTGGCTGGCCCGGCCCGCGGCGGAGATCTCCCTCGCCGAGGTGATCCGGGTGATCGACGGCCCGCTGGCGAACGTCCGCGGCCAGCGCCCGGAGCAGCTCGGCTACCAGGGTGCGGCGCGCGCCCTGCAGGACGTGTGGATCGCCCTGCGGGCCAGCGAGCGGGAGATCCTCGAACTGGTCACCATCGCCGACGTGGCCAGCGGCAGCCTGCCCGGCCGGATCAACGACCTCGCCGCCGACCCCAGCGCCTGGAGCTGACGCTCCCCTCGACGCCCTCGACGCCCTCGACGCCCTCGACGCCTCGACGCCGCCGTCCCGCGCGTCCGCCGGGCCGTCCCGGGTGCCCGGCGCGCCGTCCGGCGTGTTCCCACCAACCGGATGGAGGACTTGACCGGAGCGCCCCCGTGCCGCATTGTCGACCAAGTCGATAGGAGATACCGAAAAGTCAGGGGGCGCTCGTGCGCAAGCTGCTGGTCCTCGCCCTCGTCGGGCTCGCCGCGCAACTGGTCGACGGCGCGCTCGGCATGGCGTACGGCCTGACGTCGTCGACCCTGCTGCTCTTCGCCGGGGTCGCCCCGGCCGCGGCCTCCGCCTCGGTGCACCTGGCCGAGATCGGCACCACCCTCGCCGCCGGCGTCTCGCACTGGCGGTTCGGCAACGTCGACTGGCGGGTGGTCGGCCGGATCGCGCTGCCCGGCGCGGTCGGCGCGTTCGCCGGCGCCACGTTCCTCAGCTCCATCTCCACCGAGTCCGCCGCCCCCTGGATGGCCGCCATCCTGTTCACCCTCGGCGCCTACCTGCTGGTCCGCTTCTCCCGGCCGCTGCGCGCCAACCGCGCCGCCGGCCGGCTGCGCAGCCGCTTCCTGGCCCCGCTGGGCCTGGTCGCCGGCTTCGTCGACGCCACCGGCGGGGGCGGTTGGGGCCCGGTGGCCACCCCGACGCTGCTGGTGTCCGGCCGGATGGAACCCCGCAAGGTGATCGGCTCCGTCGACACCTCCGAGTTCCTGGTGGCCGGCGCGGCCAGCATCGGCTTCCTCATCGGCCTCGGCTCCGAGGGCTTCCTGCTGCCCACCGTGGCCGCCCTGCTGATCGGCGGCCTGATCGCCGCGCCGATCGCCGCCTGGCTGGTCCGCATCGTCCCCGCCCAGTTGCTCGGCGCCGTCATCGGCGGCGTGATCGTGCTGACCAACACCCGCACCCTGCTGCGGGCCGGCGAGCTGGGCGGCCCCGTCCCGGCCCTGGCCTACACGGTGCTCGGCGCCGGCTGGCTGGTCGCCCTGGTGCTGGCCACGCGGGCGTTGCGCCGCACCCGCCGGGCCCGGGTCACCGCCGAGGCGTCCCTCGCCGCCGCGCAGGCCAGCGGCCCGGCCCCCGACCCGGCCGGCCCGGTCGCCGCCACCGAGGCCGCCGCCACCGCGTCGGAGGAGCCCCGCCCGCTCGCCGCCGCCGTCGAGGGCTGACCCCTTCACGAGGTACGCACCCGACGCTGCCCCGCCGGCAGTGACCCGCCGACGAGCCGGTCGAACTGGCCCTCCCCGCATCAGCCGTTGATCGACTCCAGCTCGGCGAGGTGGCGGCATCCCGGGGTCGCGGATACCGCCAGCTCGGCGAGTTGGAGTGGATCACGCGCGCCCCGGCCCGCACCGGCGAAGCGCACCCCGGGCCGGACCAGGCCACGAGGTCGGCGCGGTCGCCGGCCGGCGTGCGGGGTGACCGGCGCGCGGATCGACCAGCCCGCCTCGTCGCCGTGTCCGACCGGAGTCGACGTAGGCGGCGACGGCAGTGGTTGTGCGGCCGGAAAGCGTTGTCCTACGCTGACGGGGCGTGGAGCCAGTCATCGACGTCGATCCTGTTACGTCAGTGCGGCGTACCCCTTTCTCCGCCGGTCCGGGCAGGCCGGCGCGGGCGTCCCGTGCCTGACCTCCGCGAAAGGCATCCCCGTGCACCCCTTCCTTCCGCGTCGCCGGACCGCGCTGCTCGCCGCGGCCTCGGCGGCCGCCCTCGTGGCCGGCGCCGTCGGCACGGTCACCGCCGCCGCGGCGGCAACCGGCTGCCGCGCCGGCTACAGCACGCCCGTCACGACCGGACTGCGCCTGCCGACCCTGATGCACGACCCGCAGTACCGGGTGGCCGTGGCCTGGCAGAACACCGCCTACAACCAGCCACCGCATCCGGGCTTCCAGCTCGGCGACGGCATGAGCACCCCGCCCGCGCCGAACATCTACCTGCGCTGAACGCGAAGGCACCGGGCCGCCGGCCGCGGAATCCGCTCCGCCGGCGACCCGGTGCACCACACCGCAGCACTCCCGACCCGTCCCGACCGGGAATGCCGTACCACCACCGACACCAAAGGTAGGCGGCCTGCGCGACGGTGGGGTGACGTGGCTATGAAGAGCGTGTTTCAGCCCTTCCGGCGCAGGCCACCGGCCACCTTCTCGGCGATCAGCTCGAACGAGCGCACCCGGTCGGCCACGTCGTAGACCATCGTGGTCAACATCAGCTCGTCGGCGCCGGTGCGCTCCAGCAGCGCGCCGAGCTGCCGGGCCACCGTCTCCGGAGAACCGGTCGCCTGGCCCTCGCGGCGCTGCACCACGAACTCCCGCTCGAACTCCGAGTACGGGTAGGCGGCCGCCTCCTCCGGGCTGGCCAGCGGCTCCGGCCGCCCCGACCGCAGCTTCAGGAACGACAACCCGGCCGGACCGGCCAGCCACTCCGCCCGCTCGTCGGTCTCCGCGCAGACCGCGTTGACCGCCACCATCGCGTACGGCTGCTCCAGCCACTGCGACGGCCGGAAGCTCTGCCGGTAGAGCTGGAGCGCGGGGATGGTGTTCTGGGCGCTGAAGTGGTGCGCGAAGGAGAACGGCAACCCGAGCAGCCCGGCGAGCTGGGCGCTGAACCCGCTCGACCCGAGCAGCCACACCTCCGGCGACTGCCCCCGGCCCGGGGTCGCGGTGATCGGGCCCGGCTCCGCGCCGCTGAAGTAGTTCATGAGGTCGGCCAGCTCGCGCGGGAAGTGCTCGGCCGACAGCCCCTCCATGGTCCGGCGCAGCGCCAGCGCGGTCACCTGGTCGGTGCCCGGCGCGCGGCCGATGCCCAGGTCGATCCGCCCGGGGTGCAGGGCTTCCAGGGTGCCGAACTGCTCGGCCACCACCAGCGGCGCGTGGTTGGGCAGCATCACCCCGCCGGAGCCCAGCCGGATCGTCGAGGTGTGCGCCCCCAGGTGCGCCAGGAGCACCGCCGGCGCGGAGCTGGCGATCGCCGGCATGTTGTGGTGCTCGGCCACCCAGAACCGGCGGTAGCCCAGCTCCTCGGTGCGGCGGGCCAGCTCGGTGGTGTGCCGCAGCGCCTCACCGGCGCTGCCGCTGGCGGCCACGGGAGCAAGATCAAGAACAGACAAGGGTACGTCGATCACACGCCACACCAACACGCCGTGCGCCGGAATTGTTCCCTTGGAGCTAACCCATGCCCCGCGCCTGCTCGAAGATCAGGCTCGTCTGGGTGTGCTGCACCGCCGGATCCACCGCCAGGTGGTCCAGCACGAAGTCCCGCAGCGCGTCCCCGGACGCCGCCCGCACGTGCAGCACGTAGTCCTCCGCGCCCGCCACGTGGAACACCGACACCACCCCCGGCAGCCGCACCGACCGGGCCCGGAACGCGTCCACCGCGGCCCGCTCGTGTGCCGCCAGGCGCACCGACACCAGCGCCTGCAGCGGCAGCCCCACCGCCGCCGGGTCCACCTCCGCGTGGAACCCCCGGATGGCCCCGCACTCGCGCAACGCCCGCGTCCGCGTGAGGCACGTCGACGGCGCCACCCCCACCCGCTCGGCGAGCGCGTTGTTCGGCAACCGGCCGTCCGCCGCCAGCTCGGCCAGGATCGCGCGGTCGGTGTCGTCCAGCGCCCCGAAGGGCCGTACATCATTCGGTGCGACAGGCATGTGACCATCCTTCCCCGAACTTCCCTCCCCCGGAAGGGCTGTGGACAGAATCTCCTTCGCTCCTCTTGCCTGATTGCGGCCTCATGTTCGACGCTTCCGCCATGACAACCGTGGACACCGCAGCCGTGCACGCCGGGCGCGAGGATCTCGCCGGTCTCGGCGTCCACGTGCCGCCGATCGACTTCTCCACCACCAACCCGCTGCCCTCCGTGGCTGGCGGCGGCGACGACTACGAGACCCTGGCCACCGGCGGCACCCTCCGCGCCGGCGGCAGCGCCGTCTACCAGCGGCTCTGGAACCCCACCGTCGCCCGCTTCGAGACCGCCCTCGCCCAGCTCGAAGGCACCGCCGAGGCCGTCGCCTTCGCCAGCGGCATGGCCGCCCTCACCGCCACCCTGCTCGCCGCCACCCGCGACGGGAAACGGCACGTCGTCGCCGTCCGCCCCCTCTACGGCGGCACCGACCACGTGCTCGCCACCGGCCTGCTCGGCACCGAGGTCACCTGGGCGCGGCCCCACGAGGTCGCCGCCGCGATCCGCCCCGACACCGCCCTGGTCGTCGTCGAGACCCCGGCCAACCCCACCCTCGACCTGGTCGACATCGCCGCCCTCGCCACCGCCGCCGGGGACGTCCCGCTGCTCGTCGACAACACCGTCGCCACCCCGGTGCTCCAGCAACCCGCCCGGCACGGCGCCGCCCTCGTGCTGCACAGCGCCACCAAGAGCATCGGCGGCCACGGCGACGTCCTCGCCGGCGTCGTCGCCTGCGCGCCCGAATGGGCCACCCGGCTGCGCCAGGTCCGCGCCGTCACCGGCGCCGTCCTGCACCCGCTCGGCGCCTACCTCCTGCACCGCGGCCTGCAGACCCTGCCGCTGCGGGTCCGCGCCCAGCAGGCCGGCGCCGAGAAGCTCGCCGCCTGGCTCTCCGACCACCCCGCCGTCGCCCGGGTGCACCACCCCAGCGTCGGGGACCCGGCCGGCCTGGTCGGCCGTCAGATGGCCGGCCCCGGCAGCCTGCTCGCCTTCGAGGTACGCGGTGGCGCCCCCGCCGCGGCCGCCGTCGCCGGGGCCTGCCGGCTCATCACCCACGCCGTGTCGCTCGGCGGTGTGGACACCCTCATCCAGCACCCGGCCTCGCTCACCCACCGGCCGGTCGAGGACGACGCCAAGCCGTGCGGCGGGCTGCTGCGCCTCTCGGTCGGGCTGGAGGACCCCGAGGACCTGCGCGCCGACCTGGCGCAGGCGCTGTCCGTGATCTGACGAGGTCAGGACTTCGGGCCGACGTGGCGGTCCAACGCCGCCACGGCGTCGCGCCGCGCCACCGACAGCGAGTTGCGGCGGTTCATCCGCCAGGCGACGCCGAGCAGGTCGAGGGCCCACCGGCAGAGGCCCATGATGTCGGCCGACTCGTTGGTGAACATGTAGCGGGGATAGACGTACTGCTTGCCGCGCACGGTGACCCGGTTGGCGAACCGGCAGCCGTCGGAGTGGAACAGGCCGCGCAGGAAGTCGCCCGGGTGCCGCTCGACAATGGTCCGCTGCCAGTCGGCCAGGACGATCGGGCGCTCGTGCTTCTTGCCCGGCCCGTGCTGCGGCAGCAGGCAGGGCCAGTGCGTGCCGTAGCTCTGGACATTGACGCAGCCCTGCTGCCGGACGCGCTGCACCTTCTCTGCCAGCACGGCCCGCATGGCATCGTCGCAAGCGCTGATCAGGCCCGGCCAACTGCTGGTGCAGGAGATCCGAAGCACCGGTACCCGCGCGGTGGTCACCAGGTGCCCGTCGCCCAGGTAGAGGCCGAGCAGGTAGGCGTAAGCGGCGGGATCTGTCGGAACCTGGACATCCGTGCGACAGCGGAAACATCGCAGCGCGGTGCCCTGAACAGCAGGCGTGGGGCGGTCCCTGCACCAGTGCCACACCGTGGGGTAACTGAGGCCGACACTGCGAGCCGCTTCGGCGACGGTGGCCCCGGACAGGAAGACCTGCCGTGCTCGGGCGCGAATTTTGGGTGGATGCACGAGCCTATCTTCGAACGCCCGTACGACAAGTTTGGTGCCCCCGGTGGGATTCGAACCCACACTGTATGGAGTTTGAAGCCATTGTCTCTGCCATTGGACTACAGGGGCATTGCGCAGTTCGGCGGTGCAAGGATACCCACTACGCTAAGGGCGGTGGCACCCGGCACGGCGGGTGCCGGGCTCAGACTGGTGGGAGTGGCTCGTGGCCGAGATGCAGGCGGATGCCGAGCGCAAGCGCGTTCTGATCGCCGAGGACGAGGCGCTCATCCGGCTGGACCTGGCCGAGATGCTGGTGGAAGAGGGCTACGAGGTGGTCGGCGAGGCCGGTGACGGCGAGACCGCCGTGAAGCTCGCCGAGGAGCTGAAGCCGGACCTGGTCATCCTCGACATCAAGATGCCGATCATGGACGGGCTGGCCGCCGCCGAGCGGATCGCCGGCGCGCGGATCGCCCCGGTGATCATCCTGACCGCGTTCAGCCAGCGGGACCTGGTGGAGCGGGCGCGCGCGGCGGGCGCGATGGCCTACCTGGTCAAGCCGTTCCAGAAGAGCGACCTCGTGCCGGCCGTCGAGATCGCGCTGTCGCGCTACTCGGAGATCGCGGCGCTGGAGGCGGAGGTCGCCGGCCTCACCGACCGGCTGGAGATCCGCAAGACCGTCGAGCGGGCCAAGGGCGCGCTCATGACGACCTACGGGATGACCGAGCCGCAGGCGTTCAAGTGGATCCAGCGCACCGCCATGGACCACCGGATGACCATGAAGGAGGTCGCCGAGCGGATCCTCGCCGAGACCGCCGGCGGCGAGGTGGCGCAGCCCGCCTCCTGATCCCGGCGCGACCGTCAGCGCCGCCGCTCGGCCGCGCCCGCGGTGCGTTCCGCCGATCTGATGACCGCGCCGGTGCACAACTCTGCGTCGGAGCGAAACGCCGCGTGGAGCGCAACCCGCACCGGAGCCAACGCCGCGCCGGAACGACGCGCCCGCGCCGGGGAGATTCGCCGCGCCGAGCGAAAACCGCGTAGGGCGGGCCGCACGGCATCGCGGGGAACGTGGCTCGGCGGGTTCCCCGCGTCGTGGCCGGTCGATACGATCGCCGCCATGCGGCGTCCGCTGGCGGTGCTCGGCCTGCTCGTGGTGCTGCTCGCTGCCTGCCGTTCGTCGGGTCGGGCCGAGCCCGCGCCCGAGCCGTTGCGCCCGGCCTGGCAGCCGGTCACCCTCCCGGTCCCGTCCGGCCTCTCCGGGCGGCTGGCGCTGCGCGACGCGGCGGCCTGTGCGGGCCGCTGGTTCGTGGTGGGCGCGGTGGTGGACGCGGCCGGGGCCACGCACCCGGCGGCCTGGTCGAGCGCCGACGCGGCGACGTGGACGGCGCTGCGTCCGGTGCCCCGGAGCCCGTACGGCGAGGCGAACGTGCTGACGGCGGCGGGTTGCCGGGACGGCCGGCTGGCGGCGGTGGGCGGCAAGAGCGGCGGGGTGCACGGCAATCCGCGGATCAGCACCTGGCGGCAGGTGGCGGACGGCTCGCTGGTCGAGGTGCCGGCCGAGTTCGAGGTGTTCGGGGGCGCGGACGCGGTGAACGCGGGCCGGATCGCGGGCGGCCCGCACGGCTGGCTGATCTCCGGCAACCGGGCGACCGGCGCGGCGGCGTGGGTGTCGCCGGACGGGGTGGACTTCCGGTTGGTGAGCGCGGTGCCGGGGTTGGCGACGGATGCGGGCGGCCGGCCCTGGGCGGCGGACGGCACGGCGACGGCGTCGGGTTGGCTCATGGTGGGCTCGGTGCTGTCGTCGGGGCGTACCGGATCGTCGGCGGTGGTGTGGACCTCGGCGGACGGGTCGGCTTGGCGGCGCGCGGTGCTGCCGGGCGCGGAGGAGGACCTGCAGCGGGTGGTCCGGTCGGGG
>NZ_WBKT01000216.1 GCF_008868175.1 Micromonospora sp. AMSO31t | reverse complement strand
CCTCCGCGAAGCCGGCCTGGTCTAACCCCTTTCTGGGTGGCGGCCGGAAGGGGAGTGCGGGCGCGGAGGCTGGGTCGGTGGCAGACGCGGCGACCCGGCCGTGGGCTCTGCCTGGCCGGGTCGCCGTTTCTGCCGGTGGCTCGTGGGCCCGCCGAGTTCCGCGGATCGGCGGTCGGGTGGGGCTGGCGGTCAGTTGGTGTTCGTGCCGGCCTCGTCCGTCATGCCGGCGCCGGTGTCGGCTGACTCGGCGGGGTCGGCGCCCTTGCCGTCCGCCTCGCCCTCCTGCTGGTCGGCACCGTTCGCGTCGCCCTGATTCCCGGCGCCGGCGTTGCCCGCGCCCTGGCCGTCGCCCGGGGCGCAGCCCGGCACGCTCGGGTCGGCCACCATGTAGACCTCGCCCTGACCGCCCTGGTCCCTGCCCTGGCCCGCCTGGTCGTCCATGCCCTGACCGGCGCCCGCCTGGTCGGCGCCCCGCCCCTGGTCCGCCGCTTGGCCCTGACCCTGACCCTGGCCGCGCTCGGCCTGGCGGGCGGCACGGATCTGCTTGACGATCGCCCGGAGCTGCTGGATGCGCGCCCGGATCTGCTGAACCCGATCCGCGACCCGCTCCCCGGCCTGCTGGCCGGCGGCGCCCTGCTTCCCGTCCGCGGCCTGGCCGCCGTCCTGCTGCCCGTCGGCCGCCTGGTCGCCCTGCTGCTCGGCCGCGCCCTGCTGCTCGGCCGCGCCCTGCTGGTCCGCTGCCGCGCCGCCGTCGCCGTTCTGCTGATCGGCGCCTTCCTGACCGCCGGCACCCTCCTCGCCGCCGGCCTGCTGGTCGTCCTGGGCGTCGCCGGCCTGCTGGCCGCCGTCCGCCTGCTGCTGCGCGGCCTGGATGATCGCGGCGATCTGCTGCAGCACACCGCCGATGGCGTTGATGATGTCGGCGGCCCGTTCAGCGCCACCGGCGGCTGCACCGGCCCCACCGGCCTCGGCGCCACCCGCCCCGGCCTCACCGGCGCCAGCCGCGCCGGCCTCCCCGGCGCCGGGCGCTTCGGCCCCACCGGCGGCTGCGCCGGCCTCGTCAGCCCCGGGCGCCTCGGCTTCGCCGGCCTGTGCCTTCTGGGCGCCCTGCACGATGCCGCGGACCCCGCTGAAGAGGCCGGCGAGCCGTTTCACCCGCGCCTCGGTCAGTCGGGGGTCGACGAGTTGGCCGGAGCGCTCACCCCTCAGCTGCCCGGTGACCGCCCAGGCCCGGTCGAGCTGGGTGCCCATCGCCTGCTCCCACGGCACCTCCGGGCAGGCCGCGCCGGCCACCTCGACGGTGCCGGTGCAGCCGGCCGTGGTCCGGCGCTGCTGGATGAGGTTGACCACGGCCTGCCGGTTGGCGATCCGGGCCGCCGAGTTGGCGTCCGGGTTCTGGCGCTGGCCGGCGATGAAGGTCAGGTTGTTGCGCAGGGCGGTGTCCAGGCCCTGGCAGTTCTCGGCGGCCTGGCCGGTGCCGGTGGCGACCGCGAACGCCGCCCCGGCCGTCATGGCCAGCGCCACCCCGCCCGCGATCTTCCGGTTCCGGGAGCTGCTCGCCTTCCCTCGTCGCCTGGTTGTGCCTCTGCTCCACGCCATCGAAGGTCCTCCGCCTCGTCCGTCGGGTGTCCGGCATCCGTCCAGCGGTACGGCCGAACCGCCGCTCCCGTTCAGGCGGGTGCCCCCGCCCCCGGATTTCTCGACGCAGCGTCAGCTCCCGGTCACTGCTGGTCGACTCCAGCTCGCGGGAGGTGGTGGTATCCCGGCGGCGCGGATACCGCCAGCTCGCCGAGCTGGAGTCGATCAAGCAGGGCGGATCACGCGGGGCGGAGCCAGAGGACGCCCAGCGGTGGCACGCGCAGCGCCGCTGATGCCGGCATCCCGTGCCACGGCACGCTCTCGGCCTGCACCGCTCCGAGGTTGCCCACCCCCGACCCGCCGTAGTGGTGGGCGTCGGTGTTGAGCAGCTCGGTCCAGGTCCCGCCGGCCGGCAGGCCGACCCGGTAGCCCTCCAGCGGCTGCGCGGAGAAGTTGGCCACGCAGACCAGGGTCTGGCCGTCGGGGGCGATCCGGATGAACGAGACGGTGTTGTTGGCGACGTCGTCCCCGGCGATCCAGCGGAAGCCGGCCGGGTCGGTGTCCTGCGCCCAGAGCGCCGGGGTCTCACGGTAGACCCGGTTCAGGTCGCCGACGAGGCGTTGCACGCCGGCCCGCGCGGGGTCGTGCAGCAGGTACCAGTCGAGGCCGCGCTCCTCGCTCCACTCGCGGTCGTCGGCGAGTTCGCAGCCCATGAAGAGCAACTGCTTGCCGGGGTGCGCCCACATGTACGCGAGCAGCGCCCGCACGTTGGCCAGCCGCTGCCAGGTGTCGCCGGGCATCTTCCCGGTCAGGGAGCCCTTGCCGTGCACCACCTCGTCGTGGCTGATCGGCAGCACGTAGTTCTCGCTCCAGGCGTACGCCAGGGAGAAGGTGAGCTGGTGGTGGTGGTGCTGCCGGTAGATCGGGTCCTTGGAGGTGTAGAGCAGGGTGTCGTGCATCCAGCCCATGTTCCACTTGAAGCCGAAGCCGAGCCCGCCCTCGGCGGTGGGGCGGGTGACGCCCGGCCAGGCGGTGGACTCCTCGGCGACCATCACCGCCCCGGCGTGGTGCTTGTAGACAGTGGCGTTGACCTCCTGGAGGAACGCGATGGCCTCCAGGTTCTCCCGGCCGCCGTGCACGTTGGGCGCCCACTGGCCCTCCTGGCGGGAGTAGTCCAGGTAGAGCATCGAGGCGACCGCGTCGACGCGCAGCCCGTCGACGTGGAACTCGTCCAGCCAGTAGAGGGCGTTGGCGACCAGGAAGTTGCGCACCTCGCGGCGGCCGAAGTCGAAGACGTACGTGCCCCAGTCGGGGTGTTCGCCGCGCCGCGGGTCGGGGTGTTCGTAGAGGGGGGTGCCGTCGAAGCGGGCCAGGGCCCACTCGTCCTTGGGGAAGTGCGCGGGCACCCAGTCGAGGATGACCCCGATGCCGGCCTGGTGCAGCCGGTCAACGAGGTGCCGGAACTCGTCGGGGTCGCCGAACCGGGCGGTGGGGGCGTAGTAGCCGGTGACCTGGTAGCCCCAGGAGCCGCCGAACGGATGCTCCATGACGGGCAGGAACTCGACGTGGGTGAACCCGAGTTCGGTGACGTACGCGGTGAGCTGCTCGGCCAGTTCCCGGTAGCCGAGGCCGGGGCGCCAGGAGCCGAGGTGCACCTCGTACACGCTCATGGGTTCCTGGTGCGGCTGCCGCCGGGCCCGCCGGGTGAGCCAGTCGGCGTCGCCCCAGGCGTACCGGGAGTGGTGCACCACGGAGGCGGTGGCCGGCGGCACCTCGGCGCGGGCCGCGAGGGGGTCGGCCTTGTCCCGCCAGTGGCCGTCGGCGCCGAGGATGCGGTACTTGTACCGGCTGCCGACGGTGGCGCCGGGCACGAAGATCTCCCACACCCCGCTGGAGCCGAGCGAGCGCATCGGCCAGCCGTCGTCGGGCCCCCAGCCGGTGAAGTCGCCGACGACCCGAACGCCGCGGGCGTTGGGCGCCCAGACGGTGAACGCGACGCCCTCGTCGAAGACCCGCGCGCCGAGCGCCTCCCACAGCCGCTCGTGCCGGCCCTCACCGATGAGGTGCAGGTCCAGGTCGCCGAGGGTGGGCGGGTAGCGGTAGGGGTCGTCGTGCACCGCGCCGTCGACCTCGACCCGGTAGTCGAGCACCTCGCCGGGCAGCACGGCCTCGAAGACGCCCGCGTCGTGCACCCGCTTCATGGGGTGCCGCTCGTCGCCCGCGACCACGGTCACGTCGGTCGCGCCCCGGCGCAGCGTCCGGATGGTGGTGCGGCCGTCGGCGGGGTGCGCGCCGAGCACGGCGTGCGGGTCGTGGGCCTGGCCGGCGATCAGCTGCTCCATCGTGCGTCGTCCTTCGCGGCCGGTGCGGTCGGGGCGGTGCCGCCGGAGAGGTCGGCGGGTACGTCTTCGACGGTCAGGTCGGCCGCCGCCGGAACCGGCGGCACGGCCTCGGGCTCGGCCGGCGCGGCGGGCCGCCGCACCGTGAACACGTGCGCGGGTTGCAGGTACGGGTCGAGCCGCACCGCGTTGCGCTGCCCCCAGTCGTAGTCGGCGCCGGTCAGCTCGTCGCGCACGGTGAACCGCTCGTGCCAGTCGAGGCCGAGCGCCGGCATGTCGAGGGTGGTGTTGCCCCACTGGACGGCGCGGGAGTCGAACGAGCAGACCACGATGACCGTGTTGCCGGTGTCGGGGTCGTGCTTGGACCAGCAGAGCAGCGCCGGGTTGTCGATGTCGTGGAAGCGCAGGTTGCGCAGCCGGTGCAGGGCGGGGTTGTCCCGGCGGACCCGGTTGAGGGTGGTGATGAACGGGGCGAGCGAGCGGCCCTGTTCCTGCGCGCCGGCCCAGTCGCGGGGGCGCAGCTCGTACTTCTCGTTGTCCAGGTACTCCTCGGCGCCGGGGCGGGCGACGTGCTCGAACAGCTCGTAGCCGGCGTACATGCCCCAGGAGGGGGACAGCAGCGCGGCCAGCACCGCCCGGATCTTGAACATCGGCGGGCCGCCGTGCTGGAGCGACTCGTGCAGGATGTCCGGGGTGTTCGGCCAGAAGTTCGGTCGCATGTAGTCGGCCGCCGCGATCAGCTCCGCGCAGTATTCCCGCATCTCGGCCGCCGACGTGCGCCAGGTGAAGTAGGTGTACGACTGGGTGAAGCCGATCTTCCCGAGCCCGTGCATGATCGCGGGGCGGGTGAATGCCTCGGCGAGGAAGAGCACGTCCGGGTCGACCGCCTTGACCTCCCAGATGAGCCAGTGCCAGAAGTCGAACGGCTTGGTGTGCGGGTTGTCGACCCGGAAGATTTTGATGCCCTCGCCGACCCAGTGCAGCACCACCCGCAGGATCTCCGCCCGGATGCCCTCCGGGTCGTTGTCGAAGTTCAGCGGGTAGATGTCCTGGTACTTCTTCGGCGGGTTCTCCGCGTACGCGATGCTGCCGTCGGCGCGGGTGGTGAACCACTCCGGGTGCTCGGTCACCCACGGGTGGTCCGGCGCGCACTGCAACGCCAGGTCCATGGCGACCTCCAGGCCCTGCTCGGCGGCCGCGGCGACGAAGTCGCGGAAGTCCTCCGGCGTACCCAGGTCGGGGTGGATGGCGTCGTGGCCGCCCTCGGCGGCGCCGATCGCCCACGGCGAGCCGACGTCGTCGGGCCCGGCGGTGAGCGCGTTGTTGGGGCCCTTGCGGTTGACCCGGCCGATCGGGTGGATCGGCGGCAGGTAGAGCACGTCGAAGCCCATGGCGGCGACGCCGGGCAGGCGTTCCAGGGCGGTGACGAAGGTGCCGGACCGGGCCGGCGCGTCGACGGTGGCCGGGACGGCGCCCTCGGAGCGGGGGAAGAACTCGTACCAGGCGGAGAAGAGCGCCCGCGGCCGGTCGACCCAGAGGGTGTGCTCGTCGCCGGTGGTGACCAGCTCGCGGACCGGGTGGTCCCACAGCAGCGGGGCCAGGTCGAGCGCCGGGCCGACCCGGCGGGGCAGCTCGGCGGCCTCGTCGCGCAGCGCGGTCACCGCCGCCCGGACCCGCTTGCGGTCGGCGGACGGCACGAGGTCGAGGGCGGCTTCCAGCACCCGGGCGCCCTCGGCCAGGTCGTTGGCCAGCTCGGCCGGGCCCTGGCCGGCGGCGACCTTCTTGGTGACGGCGTTCTGCCAGGTCAGGTACGGGTCCTGGAACGCCTCGACGGTGAACCGCCAGGTGCCGACCGCGTCGGGGCGGATGCTGGCGTGCCAGCGGTCCTGGCCGGGCTCGCCGGGGCGCATCCGGGTGAACGGGCGGGCGGCGCCGTCCGGGCCGAGCCAGACCACGTTGCACCCGAGCGCGTCGTGGCCCTCGCGGTAGGCGCGGGCCGACACGGGCACGATCTCGCCGACCACCGCCTTGGCCGGGTAGCGACCGCAGGCGACGACGGGGGAGACGTCTTCGATCGGGAACCGTCCAGTCACCGGTTCAACCTACTGCCCGAGATCGCTTCGCGCTCAAGTCAGCCGGCGGCGCCCACCGACCGGTACACCTCCAGCGTCCGCTGCGCGATGGTGTCCCAGGAGAAGTGTTCGACGGCCCGGCGGCGGCCGGCGAGACCCAGCTCCTCCGCCCGCTTCGGATCGGCCAGCAGGTCGTTGATGGTCGCGGCCAGGTCGGCCACGAAACGCTCCGGGTCCAGCGGCCGGCCGCTGCCGTCGCCGGCCTGCTCGATGGGGACGAGCAGCCCGGTCTCGCCGTCGGCCACCACCTCGGGGATGCCGCCGGTGGCGGTGGCCACCACGGCCGTCTCGCACGCCATGGCCTCCAGGTTGACGATGCCCATCGGCTCGTAGACGGACGGGCAGACGAAGATGGTGGCGTGGGTGAGCACCTGGATCACCTCGTGCTTGGGCAGCATCTCGGCGATCCAGACCACACCCGAGCGGCCGGCCCGCAGCTCCGCGACCAGCCCCTCCACCTCGGCGGCGATCTCCGGGGTGTCGGGGGCGCCGGCCAGCAGCACGAGCTGGGTGTCGGCCGGCAGCTCCCGGGCCGCCCGCAGCAGATAGGGCAGGCCCTTCTGCCGGGTGATCCGGCCGACGTAGACGACGCTGGGGCGGGCCGGGTCGATGCCGAGCCGGTCCACCACGTCGGTGCCGGGGTCCGGGGCGTACTGCGCCGTGTCGATGCCGTTGTGGACGACGCGCACCCGGTCGGGGTTGACCTCCGGGTACGCGGTCAGCACGTCGCGCCGCATGCCCTCGCTCACCGCGATGACCGTGTCGGCGGCCTCGAACGCGATCCGCTCGCACCACGAGGAGAGCGCGTAGCCGCCGCCGAGCTGCTCGGCCTTCCACGGGCGCAGCGGCTCCAGGCTGTGCGCGGTCACCACGTGCGGCACCCCGTGCAGCAGCTTCGCGGTGTGCCCGGCCAGGTTGGCGTACCAGGTGTGGCTGTGCACCACGTCGGTGCCGGCGGCGCCGGCGGCCATCTCCAGGTCGACGCCCATGGTGCGCAGCGCGGCGTTGGCGCCGGCCAGCGCCGCGGGCTCGGCGTACGCGGTGACACCCGGCTCGTCGCGGGGCGCGCCGAAGCAGTGCACCCGCACATCGGCCAGGCGGCGCAGCTCGCGCGCGAGGTACTCGACGTGCACCCCGGCCCCGCCGTAGACCTCCGGCGGGTACTCCCGGGTGAGCAGGTCGACGCGCAGCCGTGCGGTATCGCTCATGACCGGCACCCTAGCGTGCTTTCCCGCCCGGCACCGGGTGCGGAAACGTGCCCGTACGAGTGGTGAAGTCGGTGCGGTATGGATAGCGTCTGAGCATGGCTGCCAAGGTGCTCGCGATCGTCCTTGCCGGCGGGGAGGGCAAGCGCCTGATGCCCCTCACCACCGACCGGGCGAAGCCCGCCGTCCCCTTCGGCGGGATGTACCGCATGGTCGATTTCGTCCTCTCCAACCTGGCGAACGCCGGCTATCTCAAGATCGTCGTGCTGACCCAGTACAAGTCCCACTCGCTGGACCGCCACATCACCCAGACCTGGCGGATGTCGACGATGCTCGGCAACTACGTCACCCCGGTGCCGGCGCAGCAGCGCCGCGGCCCGTGGTGGTTCGCCGGTTCGGCCGACGCGATCTACCAGAGCTTCAACCTCATCAACGACGAGCAGCCCGACCACGTGATCGTCTTCGGCGCCGACCACATCTACCGGATGGACCCGCGGCAGATGGTCGAGGACCACATCGCCTCCGGCGCCGCGGTCACCGTGGCCGGCATCCGGCAACCCCTGTCGATGTCCGACCAGTTCGGCGTCATCGAGGTCGGCGAGGACGGCCGGCGGATCCGGGCGTTCCGCGAGAAGCCCACCGACGCCGTGGGGCTGCCCGACGCGCCCGACCAGATCTACGCCTCGATGGGCAACTACGTCTTCAGCACGAAGGCGCTCTGCGAGGCCGTCGAGCGCGACGCGGAGGACAAGACCAGCAAGCACGACATGGGCGGCAGCATCATCCCGATGCTGGTCGAGCGGGGCGAGGCCAACGTCTACGACTTCAAGGACAACGAGGTGCCGGGCAGCACCGACCGGGACCGCGGCTACTGGCGGGACGTGGGGACGCTCGACTCCTTCTACGACGCCCACATGGACCTCATCAACGTCCACCCGGTGTTCAACCTCTACAACTTCGACTGGCCGATCTACAGCATGCAGCCGCCGTACCCGCCGGCGAAGTTCGTCCACCAGTGGGGCGAGCGGGTCGGCCGGGCGGTTGGCTCGATGGTGTCGCCGGGCGCGGTGGTCTCGGGCTCGCTGGTGGAGAACTCGGTCGTCTCGCCGAAGGTGAAGGTGCACTCCTGGGCGCACGTCGACGGCGCGGTGCTCATGGAGGGTGTCGAGATCGGCCGGCACGCGGTGGTCCGGCGGGCGATCCTGGACAAGAACGTCTACGTTCCGGAGGGCGCCGAGATCGGCGTCGACCTGGAGAAGGACCGCCAGCGGTACACCGTCTCCGACAACGGCATCGTCGTCATCGGCAAGGGCCAGCGCGTCGAGGCCTGATCCACCCGCACCGTCTGTAGGAGGTTCCCACCGTGCC
>NZ_WBKT01000215.1 GCF_008868175.1 Micromonospora sp. AMSO31t | reverse complement strand
GGTTGGGGGCCGACCCCGACGGCCCGTCGGGGTACGCCGCGACAAAAGTGACCCCCGCCGGGCGACCGACGGCAGATGGCGGCGACGGCCGGCGCGACCAGCATCGGGGCCATGAATTCGGTGCTCGACCTGCTCCACCAGACCATGTCCTCGCCCTGGGTCTACCTGGCGCTGTTCGCCGTCGCGGTGGTCGACGGCTTCTTCCCGGTGGTGCCGAGCGAGACCGCCGTGATCACGGCCGGGGTGTTCGCCGCGACCGGCCAGCCCGACCTGCCGCTGGTGGTCGTGGTGGCCGCGCTCGGCGCGCTCGTTGGCGACCACGTCTCGTACGCGATCGGCCGCCACGGCGGCGGCCGGCTGCTGGCCCGGCTCCCGGCGGCCGTTCCCGCTGCCCAGGTGGCGCCGGGCCGGAGTGGTCGGGGCAGCCGGCGGCGGGCCGCGCTGGAGCGGGCCCGGCGGGGCATCGCGACGCGCGGCGGGCTGATCCTCATCGTGGCCCGCTACGTCCCGGGTGGACGGACGGCGGTCACCCTGACCATGGGGGCGGTCCGGTACCCCCGGCGGCGGTTCCTGGCCTTCGACGCGCTGGCCGCCGTGTCGTGGGGGAGCTACTCGGCGCTGGTCGGCTACCTGGGCGGGCTCGCCTTCGAGCGGGACCCGGTCCGCGGGCTGCTGCTCGGGCTGGGGCTGGCGCTGACCCTGACCGCGATCGTCGAGGCGGTGCGCTGGGCGCGCGGCCGGCGGATGCGGGCCCGGGTCACCCGGCCGGCGGGTGCCAGGTGATGCCGCGCAGCAGTTGGTCGGCGCCGAGCCAGGCCACGTTCATCATCCGGGTCGCGGTCTTCTCCGGGTCCGCCTCCGGGTGGTCGGCCAGCCAGTCGGCCAGCGACTCGGTCGCACCGACCAGGGCGTACGCGACGACCTCCAGGTCGGTGGCACCCACCTCGCGCCCCTTGGCGCGCAGCGCGTGGTCGAGCATGCCGGCGACCACCTCGACCAGCCGGCCGCGCATGGTGGCCAGTTCGGCGGCGAACGGCTGCTCGCCGCGGGCCTGCCGGTAGAGCACCGCCCAGCCGTCCCGGTGCGCGCCCACGAAGCCGAAGAAGGCGCGCAGCCCGCGCCAGAGCCGCTCGTCGGCGGGCAGGTCGGGAGCGGCCGCCCCGGCGATGGCCTCCATCATCCGGGTGCCCTCCCGGTGCAGGCAGGCGACGAAGAGCTCCTCCTTCGTGCCCAGGTACGCGTAGACCATCGGCTTGGAGATGCCGGCGTCGTCGGCGATCTCGTCCATGCTGGACGCGTGGAAGCCCCGGCGGGAGAAGACCTTGACCGCCGCGTCGAGCATCTGCTGCTCGCGCACGGCGCGGGGGAGGCGCTTGAAGGTCGGTGTGCTGGACACCCTTGCGAGCATACCTACTCGTGCGTAGGGTTACGCCTGAGTAACCAAAGTCGGCTCGCCCGAGAGGTGCATCCCCCATGAGTGACTTCGACCCGGCCAACTTCGCGAACGTCGGCCCGAAGGAGTTCGCGCAGCTGGTCAAGTCCACCCCCGACGACAAGATCGCCGAGGTCATGTCCGGCGACCTGCGCGGCAAGATCCTGAGCGAGGTCTTCAACCGGATGCCGACGCTGTTCCGGGCCGACCGGGCCGGCTCCACCAACGCGGTCATCCACTGGAACATCACCGGTCGCCCCGACGGTGGCACCGACACCTACGAGATCGTCATCGAGAACGGCACCTGCGCCGTCTCGGAGACCCCGACCCGGGACCCGAAGCTCAGCCTGACCATGGGCCCGGTCGAGTTCCTGAAGATCGTCTCCGGTGGCGGCAACCCGGTCATGATGTTCATGACCGGCAAGCTGAAGGCCAAGGGCGACCTGGGCCTCGCCGCCAACATCGCCAACCTGTTCGACATCCCCAAGGCCTGACATGGCCGAGTTCTCGCTCGACCTGAACGAGGAACAGCGGGACCTTCGCGACTGGGTGCACGGCTTCGCGGCCGAGGTCGTGCGCCCGGCCGCGGCCGAGTGGGACGCCCGGGAGGAGACTCCCTGGCCGATCATCCAGGAGGCCGCGAAGGTCGGCCTGTACGGCTTCGAGTTCCTCGCCACCTGCTGGGCCGACCCCACCGGGCTCTCCCTGCCGATCGCCAGCGAGGAGCTGTTCTGGGGTGACGCCGGCATCGGCCTGAGCATCTTCGGCACCTCGCTGGCCGTCGCCGCCATCTACGGCGCCGGCACCCCCGACCAGCTCGTCGAGTGGGTGCCGCAGTGCTTCGGCGACGTCGACCAGCCGGCGGTCGCCGCGTTCTGCACCACCGAACCGGAGGCCGGCTCCGACGTCGGGTCGATGCGGACCCGCGCGGTCTACGACGCGGCCACCGACGAGTGGGTGCTCAACGGCCAGAAGGCGTACGCCACCAACGGCGGCATCGCCGGCGTGCACGTGGTCACCGCCTCGATCGAGCCGGACCTGGGCTCGCGGGGGCAGGCCGCGTTCGTCGTGCCGCCCGGCACGCCGGGGCTCACCGCCACCCGCAAGCTGCGCAAGCTCGGGCTGCGCGCCTCGCACACCGCCGACGTCTTCCTCGACGACGTCCGGGTTCCGGGGCGCTGCCTGCTCGGCGGCAAGGAGGCGCTCGACGAGCGGCTGGCCCGGGCCCGCACCGGCCAGCGGGCCACCGGCCAGGCGGCCATGCGCACGTTCGAACTATCCCGCCCGACCGTCGGCGCGCAGGCGCTCGGCGTGGCCCGCGCCGCGTACGAGTACGCCCTCGACTACGCCAAGGAACGGGTCCAGTTCGGACGACCGATCATCGAGAACCAGGCGGTCGCGTTCGCGCTCGCCGACATGAAGATGGAGATCGACGCGGCCCGGCTGCTGGTCTGGCGGGCCTCCTGGATGGGCCGCAACAACCGGCCGTTCACCGCGGGTGAGGGCTCGATGTCCAAGCTCAAGGCCGGCGAGGTGGCCGTCTCCGTCACCGACCGGGCAGTCCAGCTCCTCGGCGGCGCCGGCTTCCTGCGCGACCACCCGGTCGAGCGGTGGTACCGGGACGCCAAGATCTACACCATCTTCGAGGGCACCTCCGAGATCCAGCGGCTGGTCATCTCCCGGGCCATCTCCGGCATGCAGATCCGCTGATCGCCGGCGGACCCCGACCCGACCCGCGACGGCACCGCCGTGCCGGGCGTACCGCCGTCGCGGGTCGGGCTGCCGGTCCGCGCTTCGGATTCCGCTGGCTGGGCACCTGATCACGTGGGCTGGGCCCCGCGCCGCCGCCGGTGCATGATCGGGAGAACACGAACGCGAAGGAGGTTGCGAGTTGGACCTGCCGTTCATCGTCGCCACGCTGACCCGACGCGGACTGCTCAACCCGGGCCGCCCCATCCGGGTGGCCTCCCAACTCAACGCCCTGCGCCGCTGGGGCTGGAGCCTCGCCGGGGAGCTGCGCCAGGCCGCCGCCCGCGACCCGGGGCGCATCGCCGTCGTCGACGAGCAGGGCACCTCACTGACCTACCAGGAGTTGCTGGACCGGTCGGAACGGCTGGCCCGGTCGCTGCGGGCCGGGCTCGGCGTGCAGGCCGGCGACCGGGTGGGCGTGCTCTGCCGCAACCACCACGGCCTCATCGAGGCGATCGTCGCCGCCATGCTGCTCGGCGCCGACGCCGTGCTGGTCAACACCGGTCTCTCCGCGGCCCAACTGGCCACCGTGGCGGAAGAACAGGGCCTGCGCGTGCTGGTGCACGACGCCGAGTTCGCCGAGCGGGTCCTCGGCCTTCCCGCCGAGCTGCACCGGGTCGACGAGCGCCGCCAGGAGGAGCTGATCGCCGGCGCGCTGCCCGGGGACCAGCTCCAGCCGCCGGAACGGGATGGCCGGACCATCGTGCTCACCTCCGGCACCACCGGCGCGCCCAAGGGCGCCCGCCGGCCCACACCGCACGGCTTCGGCCCGCTGGTGTCCATCATCGACCGGATCCCGCTGCACGTGCACGACACCGTGCTGATCGCCGCGCCGATCTTCCACACCTGGGGGTACGCCGCCCTCCAGGTGTCGTTCGCGCTGCGCGCCACGATCGTGCTGCACCGCCGGTTCGACCCGGCCGCCACGCTGGCCGCCCTGGCCGCGCAGCCCTGCGACGCGCTCTTCGCCGTACCGGTGATGCTGCAACGGCTCATGGAGGCGCCGCCGCCCGAGCCCCGGCCGCCGCTCAAGGTGGTCGCGGTCAGTGGCTCCGCCCTTCCGGGCGGCCTGGCCACCGCCTTCATGGACCGCTTCGGCGACGTCCTGCACAACCTCTACGGCTCGACCGAGGTGTCCTGGGCCTCCATCGCCGGCCCGGCCGAACTGCGCGTGGCACCCACCACGGCGGGCCGCCCGCCGCACGGCACCCGCGTCGAGATCGTGGACGACGCCGGCGAACCGGTCAGCGACGGGCGGGTCGGCCGGATCTTCGTGGGCAACGAGATGCTCTTCGAGGGCTACACCACGGGCGCCGGCCGGGAGAGCCGCGACGGCCTCCTCGACACCGGCGACCTGGGCCGCATGAACGCCGACGGACTGCTCTTCGTCGACGGGCGGGCCGACGACATGATCGTCTCCGGCGGGGAGAACGTCTTCCCGTCCGAGGTGGAGGACCTGATCGCCCGGCTGCCGCAGGTCCGCGAGGTCGCCGTGATCGGCGTACCGGACCCGGAGTACGGCCAGCGGCTCGCCGCGTTCCTCGCCCTGCACCCCGGTGAGACGCTCGACCCGGAAGCCGTCCGCGAGTACGTCCGGCACTACCTGGCCCGCTTCTCCGTGCCCCGCGACGTGGTGTTCGTGAGGTACCTGCCGCGCAACGCCACCGGCAAGGTGCTCAGCCGCGAACTCCGCCGCTACTACAGCTGAGCGGGTTCGCCGGGGCGGGTGCGCGCAGGCCGCCCCGGACCTCACGGATAGAGGGTCAGCCCCGGCGATCGGGCCAGCTCGTCGAGTTGGTCCATGGTGAGCAGCGGCTCGGGCGCCGTGGTGGTGCTGCCCTCCGGGCCGTCCTGGAAGTTGTTGGTGACGGCGAGCACCGCGCTGCCGTCCGGCCGCAGCACCAGCACGGTCAGCTGCCGCTGGCCGGGCTCCCCCGGTAGCGTGCTCCGGACCGTCGCCGTGCCGTCCGGATGGCCGACCACCGTGCAGTCCTGCGGGTTCACGGCGTACTCGCAGCTCGGTGGCATCTGGTCCCGCGCGGTCGGCCGCAGCTGAAGCAGGAGGAGTCCCCTGTGCTCGCCCTGCCGCAACCAGCCACCCGCCTCGTACTCCCGGTAACTCGGATGGAACTGGAACTGCGGCTCGGTGCAGCCGGGCTGCGCCGACTCGACCCGCACACCGGCCGGAAGCCGATCCCGCAGCGCCTCCCGCAGGGCACCGGTCAGCCGGATCACCCCGTCCACCGGCGGTTCGGTGGGCCGGACGCGAACCGTGCCGTACGACTGCAGCGGCGCCTGCGGGCCACTCGGCTTCGGACTGACGCCGGCGCAGAGGCTGACCTCGGGCGAGGGAAAGGCGCTCGGCAGGCCGGCCGGCGCCGGCCAGGGAGTGCCCCCGCCGACCACCAGCGCCGGCACCCCCAGCACGGCAGCCGCTGCGGCGGCCGCACCCGTGCCGCTCCACACCCAGGTCCGCTGCCGACGACGCCGCCCCTCGGCGCGGATCAGCCCGTCGACGTCGATCCGGGTCGGTGGCGGGTCGGCCACCACCGCACGCAGCTCCTTGCCGATCTCATCCATGCTCCTCCGCCTCCCGCGGCTTGGTCCGCGCGGTGACCAGGCGGCCCCGAAGCGCCTCGATGGCCCGTGCGGACTGACTCTTCACCGTCCCGACGCTGCACCCCAGCTCGTGCGCGGTCTCCTCGACGGACAGATCGCAGAAGTAGCGCAGCACGAGCACCGCCCGACGGCGCGGGGGCAAGTCGGCGAGGAGAGCGAGAATGGTGACCCGGTCCGCCGTTGCCTCGGTCGCCGGGCGCACCGCGCGGTCGGGTACCTCGGCCCAGGCGGCCTCCCGCCGCCACGGCCGCCGCCGTTCGTCCAGCCAGGTCCGCAGCAGGGTCCGCCGGACGTACGCGTCGGGGTTGTCCATCGCGGAGACCCGCCGCCAGTGCCGCAGCAGCTTCACCAGCGCCGTCGACACCAGATCGTCGGCGGTGTGCCAGTCCTCGCACAGCAGGTACGCCGTACGGCGCAGCGGATCCAGGCGTGCCGCGACGTACTCGCGATAACCCTCGATGTCGGCCGGCAATCCCACCACCTCCTCACCTCACGACTCAAACGGTGGCGAGGAGGTGCGGGGTTGCCCGGTCAGCCGGGAATCGTGATCCGGCCCTCGATGGCCAGGCTGGCGATGTCCGAGCGGTGGTGCGACCCGGCCAGCTCGATGCCCCGTACCACCTGGTAGGCGGCGTCCCGCGCGGCGGCGAGGGTCGGGCCGGTGGCCGTACCGCAGAGGACCCGGCCGCCGGCGGAGCGCAGGCTGCCGTCGGCGTCGCGGCGGGTGCCGGCCTGGATGACCCCGGCGCGGTCCGCGCCGGTGATCACGTCACCGGTACGCGGTGCCGCCGGATAGCCCTCGGCCGCCACCACGACGGTGACCGCCGCGCCGTCGCGCCAGCTCAGCGGCGGGTGCGCGGCCAGCGTGCCGGTGGCGGCGGCGTGCAGCAGCCCGGCCAGGGGCGTCTCCAGCAGGGCGAGCACCACCTGGGTCTCCGGGTCGCCGAAGCGGGCGTTGAACTCGATCACGCGCGGGCCGGCGGCGGTGATCGCGAGGCCCACGTAGAGCAGGCCGGCGAACGGGGTGCCCCGGCGGCGCAACTCCGCCAGCGTCGGGTGCACGACGTCGCGCATGACCTCGTCGACCAGGCCGGGCGGGGCCCAGGGCAGCGGCGCGTACGCGCCCATGCCGCCGGTGTTCGGCCCGGTGTCGCCGTCACCGACGCGCTTGAAGTCCTGGGCGGGCAGCAGCGGCACGGCGGCCTCGCCGTCGGTGACCACGAAGAGGGAGACCTCGGGACCGGACAGGTACTCCTCGATCACCACCCGGCCGCACTCCTCGGCGTGCCGCGCTGCCGCGGCGCGGTCATCGGTCACCACGACGCCCTTGCCGGCGGCCAGCCCGTCGTTCTTCACCACGTACGGGGCACCGAACTCGTCCAGCGCCTTCCCGACGCTCTCCGCGTCGACGCAGGTGAACGCCCGGGCGGTCGGCACACCGGCCGCGGTCATCACGTCCTTGGCGAAGGTCTTCGAGCCCTCCAGCCGGGCCGCCTCGGCCGACGGGCCGAACGCCGCGATGCCCTTGGCCCGCACCGCGTCGGCAACCCCGGCCACCAGCGGCGCCTCCGGCCCGATCACCACCAGATCCGCCGCCACCTCGACGGCGAGCGCCGCCACAGCCGCCGGATCGGCGCCGTTCACGTCCCGCAGCTCCGCCACGGCCGCGATCCCCGGATTACCGGGAGCCGCGACCAGCGCCGAGACAGAGGGATCGCCGGCCAGTCCGAGCGCGAGCGCATGCTCCCGCCCTCCACCACCCACAAGAAGAACCCGCACGACCCCGCATCCTACTGGCCACCCCACCCCATCTTGTTGATCAAGAAGTTTGCGTCTCAGATGCGGCCCTCGGTGACGCAAACCTCTTGATCAACGAGGTCGTCGGAGGGCCTGGGCGACGGTGTGGGGGATGTAGTCCGGGCGGAGGGTGTCGGGCCACGTGAAGCGGAGGACGGTCCAGCCGGCGTTCGTCAGGCGGTTCTGGCGCACGCGGTCCTCGTAGACGGCCTGGGGCGTCTGGTGTGGGGCCTGGCCATCGGCCTCGGCGATGATCCGGGCGCCGCGCCAGGCCAGGTCGCCGATGCCGAGCAGATAGCCGTCGTCGTCGCGAACCTCCAGTTGCAGCGTGTCGGGCGGCACGCCGCCGTCCACGCACCGCAGGCGGACCCGGGTCTCCAAGGGCGACTGGGCCCGGCCGTCCGACTCGGCCAGGCAGCGGCGGGCGGCCACGGCACCCCGGCGACGGGCGATGAGCGCCGCCACCAGGGACAGATGCGACTCGTCGATCAGTTGCCGGTTGAGCGCCGAGTCGACGACGCACACCGCGGGGTAGCGGTCGGCCCGGAGAATGACGTCGGCCACCGTGCGAACCGGGGTCGTGACCGGGATGCCGGCGGTGCTGCAGACATCGGCCGGACCGGAGGTGAGCTGATGCACCACCAGATCGGGATCGGGTGGGCGCTGCGGACGGGGACGGTCCGGAGGCACCGAGACGTGGACCGCCGACGTGGCGCGCAGGCCACCGATGCGATGCAGCTCGGCGGCGGTGTCGAGCACGGCGACGGCCCCGGCGCCGAGACTCTCGACGGCCGCCCGGATGCGGGCCCGCCGGAGCGCCGCCACGTCCAGCTGCGGCGCCGGCACGAAACAGCCCCGCGCCACCCTGATCCACCGCCCCGACCGCGCGAGATGGCGGATCTGGTCCCGACTGAATCCCAGCGACACCGCCTGCGCCGCCGTCACGACCCCACCCTGCCGGGCAGCGACCCGACTCAACGCAACCCGATCAGCCACCCACCCAGGCTGCCCACGATGCCCACCGCAAGCACCCCCTGTGGAAAACCCTG
>NZ_WBKT01000214.1 GCF_008868175.1 Micromonospora sp. AMSO31t | reverse complement strand
CCGTCGACGGCGAACCCACCCTCCCGAAGAAGCCGGCCGCGCCGGTGGAGGCGCCCGAGGCGCCTCCGGCCCGGCTCTGGGACCGGATGCGGGACGACCCGCAGTACGCGCCGGAGCACCTGGCCCTGGAGGCGGTGCGCCGGCTCGGGCCGGAGGCGGCGCAGTGGGCGGAGCGGGAGCGGGCGCAGCGGCCGGACGTCCCGGCCGACGAGCTGGCCGACCAGGCGGTGCGCAAGTTCGTCAACCACGCCCGGCTCTCCGGCGCGGTCTCCGGTGCGGCCGGGCTGCCCGGCGCGGTGATCGACGTGGGCGTGCTGGCGTGGACCCAGGCCCGACTCGTGCTGCACGTGGCCGCCGCGTACGGGATCGACGCGGTCCACCCCGACCGGGCCACCGACCTGCTCGTGCTCCAGCGGGTGCACAAGGTCGCCGAGAGCGCCCGGCTCGCCCTCGGGGTGGCCGCCGGTCGGGAGCGGGCCGGCGCGCTGTTCGGCATGGGCGGGCAGCGCCCGCTGGGCCGGGTGATGCTCCAGCTCGGCATCCGGCTGGCCCGGATGGCCGGGGTGCGCGCCGCCAAGCGGATGTTCGCCAAGGTGATCCCCGGCGCCGCGATCATCCTCGGCACCTGGGCGAACTCGTCGGCCACCCGGGACCTCGCCGACCGGGCCCGCGCCCTCTACCGGGGCGGCCCGCGCCAGCTCCCCGGCCCGCGCCAACCCTGACCACCGTCCGCGAGCGGCGGTCAGCGCGGCGCGTCGGCCGGCCCGGCTCAGTCGGCCCAGCCGGAGGCGTCCCCGGCGACGTCGGCGAGCCGGTCCTGACCGGCCGCGTTCGGGTGGAACCAGTCCAGCGCGTTCACCTTGTCCAGGCCGAACCGGCTCCGGTGCACCGCGCCGCCGTCCCACCGGCACCGCGACCCGTACGCGCGGCAGGCGGCGCGCAGCTGCGCGTCGTACGCGTCGATCCGCTCCCGGAAGCGGGCCCGGCGGGCCACCGTGGCCGGCGCGGTCGACGTGGCGTCGGCCAGCAGCGCCGGGCAGACGCCGCGCGACCAGGCCCGCACCGCCCGGGGCTCGGTGTGCCCGAGCTCCCAGAGCCGGTGCAGGTCGGGCAGGCTGACCACCAGCACCCGCGCCTTCGGCCGGCCCTTGCGCACCACCGCCAGGGCCGCGTCGACCTGTCGCCGGAAGGTGGCCGGCGCGGTCATGTCGTCGATGTCGCTCCGGCAGGCGTCGTTCGCCCCGATCAGCACGGTGACCAGGTCGGCCCGGTCGCGTACCGCCGCCCGCGCCTGGTCGGCCAGGCCGGCCGCGCGGGCGCCCGGCACCGCCCGGTTGTGCGCCCGCAGCGTCGCGTTGTCCTCGTGCAGCCGCCGGTAGAGGCTGCGCACCCGCTGGCCGTCCCCGCTGGACCAGGAGTTGCGTTCACAGCTCACCAGGACCAGGCAGGAGCCGAAGCCGCTGGTGATCGAGTCGCCGAGGGCGGTCAGCACCGCCGGCGCGCCCGGGGGCGCGGAGCCCGACGGCCGGGGCGACGCCGAGCCCGAGCCGTCGCAGGCGAGCGCGGCCAGCGCCGCGAGGCAGGCCAGCGCGGCGATCCAACGTCGAGGCATACCGTCCTCCGTCCGGCGGCAGAAGCGGCGCGTCGACCCTATGCGCCTCGGCCGTCCGGACGGGGACGGTGTCGCCTTTCCGGCATCGACAACCGTCGTTCACATCGGCGTGTTACGACCGGCGGACCTGGTTAGCCCGGGCCGTGCCGGGGTAGGCCGGAGAAATGACGCGGTCACAGCCCCGCCGCCGGATCAACGCCGCGTACAGCGCGCTGAACCTGCGGCTCGCCCTGGCCCTCTTCGGCCTGGTCACCATGACCGTCTTCGCGGTGCTCGCGTTCGCCGCCGGCGTGACCTGGCTGGGCGTCGTCTGCGCGATCCTCGCCGCGGTGGCCGTGGTCGACCTGGTCGTCATCCAGCGCCGCCGCGCCGCGCGCCACCGGGAGGAGCCGGGCGCGCGGCACTCGCTGTTCGAGTGACAGGAGTACGACATGCCCATCGCCACCACCAACCCCGCCACCGGACAGGTGCTCAAGACGTACGACCCCATGTCGGACGAGCAGATCGACGCGGCGATCGAGCGGGCCGACCTGGCCTTCCGGCAGCTGCACGGGACCACGATCGCCGAGCGTGGCCGGTGGATGATCGCCGCGGCCGACCTGCTGGAGGCCGAGCGGGACGAGACCGCCCGCCTCATGACCACCGAGATGGGCAAGACGTACGCCGCGGCGAAGGCCGAGGTGACCAAGTGCGCCACGGCCTGCCGCTTCTACGCCGACAACGCCGCGAAGATGCTCGCCGACGAGCCCGCCGACGCCGCCGCGGTCAAGGCGAAGCGGGCGTACGTCCGCCACCAGCCGATCGGCCCGGTGCTCGCCGTGATGCCGTGGAACTTCCCGCTCTGGCAGGTGATGCGGTTCGCCGCGCCGGCCCTGATGGCCGGCAACACCGGGCTGCTCAAGCACGCCTCCAACGTCCCGCAGACCGCCCTCTACCTGGAGGAGCTGTTCCGCCGCGCCGGCTTCCCGGAGGGCGCCTTCACCACCCTGCTCGTCGGCTCCGACAAGGTGGACCGGATCCTCAGCGACCCCCGGGTCCGGGCCGCCACGCTCACCGGCAGCGAGGGCGCCGGCCGCTCGATCGCCCAGGTCGCCGGCCGGGAACTCAAGAAGACCGTGCTGGAGCTGGGCGGCAGCGACCCGTTCGTGGTGATGCCCTCGGCCGACCTGGACAAGGCGGCCGAGGTGGCCACCACGGCCCGCTGCCAGAACAACGGCCAGTCCTGCATCGCCGCCAAGCGGTTCATCGTGCACACCGACGTCTTCGACGCCTTCGCCGAGAAGTTCGCCGCCCGGATGTCGGCGCTGCGGGTCGGCGACCCGATGGACGGGAACACCGACGTGGGCCCCCTGGCCAGCGAGAGCGGCCGGGACGAGATCCACGCCCAGGTGCAGGACGCGGTCGACAACGGCGCCACCGTCCTGTGCGGCGGCGAGAAGCCGTCCGGCGACGGCTGGTACTACCCGCCGACCGTGATCACCGACCTGCGCCCGGAGATGCGGATGTGGGCCGAGGAGGTGTTCGGGCCGGTCGCCGGCCTCTACCGGGTCGGCTCCTACGAGGAGGCCATCGAGGTCGCCAACGGCACCGCCTTCGGCCTCGGTTCCAACGCCTGGACCAGCGACCCCGCCGAGCAGGAGCGCTTCGCCGTCGACCTGGACGCCGGCAACGTCTTCATCAACGGCATGACCACCTCCTACCCGGAGCTGCCCTTCGGCGGGGTGAAGAACTCCGGCTACGGGCGTGAGCTGTCCGCCGTGGGCATGCGCGAGTTCTGCAACACCAAGACCGTCTGGGTCGGCAAGGGGGAGGCCGGCGCCGGCGCCGGGGCGCACTCCGAGTAGCCGCGATTGACCGGACGCCGTCATGGGTAGGAGATGCCCCCATGACGGCGTTCGGCTTCCACGCGTCCCACGAGCAGATCCACCCGTCCCGGCTGCTGGAGGCGGTGATCCACGCCGAACGGGCCGGCTTCGACGCCGCCATGTCGTCCGACCACTTCTCGCCGTGGAGCGCCCGGCAGGGCCACTCCGGCTTCGCCTGGTCCTGGCTCGGCGCCGCGCTCCAGGCCACCAACCTGCCGTTCGGCGTGGTCAACGCGCCCGGCCAGCGCTACCACCCGGCCGTCGTGGCGCAGGCCATCGGCACCCTGGCCGCCATGTACCCGGGCCGGTTCTGGGCGGCGCTCGGCACCGGCGAGGCGAGCAACGAGCACATCACCGGCACCGGCTGGCCCCGCAAGGACGTCCGCGCCGCCCGGCTGCGCGAGTGCGTGGACGTGATCCGGGCGCTCCTCGCCGGCGAGGAGGTCAGCCACGACGGTCTGGTCACCGTGGACCGGGCGAAGCTGTGGACCCGGCCCGAGCAGCCGCCCGCGCTCATCGGCGCGGCGGTCAGCGTCGAGACGGCCCGCTGGTGCGCCGACTGGGCCGACGGCCTGATCACCGTCAACGCGCCCGTCGAGCACCTGCGCCGGATGATCGACGCCTACCGGGACGCCGGCGGGCGCGGCCCGCTGCACCTCCAGGTCCACGTGAGCTGGGCGCCCGACCAGGCCGAGGCCGAGGCCGTCGCGTACGACCAGTGGCGCAGCAACGTCTTCGCCCCGCCGGTCTGCTGGGACCTGGAACTGGCCGACCACTTCGACGTGGTCAGCGAGGACGTGCCCCTGGAGAAGGTCACCTCGGTGGTCAACGTCAGCGCCGACCTGGGCCGGCACGTCGGCTGGCTGGAGGAGTACGTGGCGCTGGGCTTCGACCAGATCGCCCTGCACCACGTCGGGCAGGAGCAGCGCGCCTTCGTCGACACGTTCGGGGCCGAGGTGCTGCCGAAACTCCGTACCGCCTCGTGATCACGTCGGGGCCGCCGGCCGCCTAGGCTCGTACTCCATGGAAGCTCTGATCGAGGTCGTGGTCTTTCTCGCGATCGCGACCTTCGGCGCGGCGCTGGCCCGCCGGCTCGGCCTGCTCGCGCCGATCCTGCTGGTCGTGCTCGGCCTCGGCCTGTCCTTCGTGCCCGGCTTCCCGGAGGTCCGCCTCGACCCGGAACTGGTGCTGGTGGGCATCCTGCCGCCGCTGCTCTACGTGGCCGCCCTGAAGACGTCGGTGCCGGCGTTCCGGCTCAACCTCCGGCCGATCCTGCTGCTCGCCGTCGGGCTGGTGCTGTTCACCGCGTTCGTGGTGGGCACCGTCGTCCACCTGATCCTGCCCGGCGTCCCGTACGCGATCTGCCTGGCCCTCGGCGCGGTCGTGGCGCCGCCCGACGCGATCGCCGCCACCGCGGTGGCCCGGCGGGTGGGCCTGCCCCGGCGGATCGTGACGATCCTGGAGGGGGAGAGCCTGGTCAACGACGCCACGGCGCTGGTGCTGCTGCGGGTGGCGGTCGCCGCCGCGACGGCGGCCGGCGGTCACGTCGGGGTCGGCGCGGTCGCCCGCGAGGTGCTGGTATCCGCCGGCGGCGGCGTCCTCGTCGGGCTGCTCGGCGTGGTGGTCTTCGGCGCCCTGCACAAGCGCATCACCGACCCGGTGCTGGACAACGCGCTGTCGCTCATCGTGCCGTTCACGGTGGTCTTCGCCGCCGAGGAGATCCACGCCTCCGGGGTGGTCGCCGTGGTGGTCACCGGGCTGGGCATCGGGCACAAGCAGCCGCTGCTCATGTCCGCCGCCTCCCGGCTCCAGGTGGGCGCGTTCTGGCGGCTCATCCAGTTCCTGCTCGAGGGGCTGGTGTTCCTGCTGGTCGGCCTGCAACTGCCCGAGGTGCTCCGCGACCTGGACGAGCCGGCCGGGCGGCTGGTCGGGATCACCGCCGCGGTGCTGGCCGCCGTCGTGCTGACCCGGTTCGTCTGGCTCGTCCCGGCCACCTACCTGGCCCGGCTGGTGCCCGAGGCCCGCCGGCGGGACGCGCCAACCCCGGTGCAGGTCCCCCTCGTCATCGGGTGGGCCGGCATGCGCGGCGTGGTCACCCTCGCCGCCGCGCTCGCGCTGCCGCTCACCCTCGCCGACGGGCGGGCGTACCCGCGGCAGCTGTTCATCTGGCTCGCCTTCGCGGTGATCGTGGTGACGCTGGTCGGGCAGGGCGCCACCCTGCCGGCCGTGGCGCGGGCGGCGAAACTGCCGCCGGACGACCCGGTGCAGGACGCGCTCTCCGCCGCCGCCGTGCAGCAGCAGGCCAGCCGGGCCGCCCGGGAACGGCTCGAGGAACTTGCCGGCGGGGCGCCGGACGCCGTGGTGGAACGGCTGCGCGGGCTGGTGCAGAGCCGCACCAACGTGGCCTGGGAACGGCTCGGGGGCGAGGAGCGGGAGACCCCCTCCCGGGCGTACGGTCGACTGCGGCAGGAGATGATCGACGCAGAGCGGGAGGTCTTCCGGGCCGCCCGCGACTCCGGGAAGATCCCGGAGGAGGTGCTGGTCCGCGCCTACCGCGACCTGGACCTGGAGGAGTCGTTGCTGCGACAGGAGGCCGACGAGTGAGCTGCCAGCACCTGACCGAGGCGGGCGACGCCGAGCCGACGACCACGACCGAGTGCCCCGACTGCGTGGCCATCGGCAACGACGACTGGGTGCACCTGCGGGGCTGCCTGACCTGCGGGCACGTGGGCTGCTGCGACTCCTCGCCCTACCAGCACGCCACGAAGCACTTCGAGTCGACCGGGCACCCGGTGATGCGCTCGGTCCAGCCCGGCGAGACCTGGCGCTGGTGCTTCCTCGACGAGGAGATCGGCTGACCGGTCAGGCGAGGCGGCGTTCCAGCACCTGGCCCGGCCACGGCGGCCGGCCCGGGCGCTCGACCGTGAACCGGTCGGTGGCGGTGAAGCCGCAGCCCTCGTAGAACCGGACCAGCGCCCGGTCGTCCCCGCCGTAGCAGTCCACCCTCAGCAGCCCCAGGCCGCGCTCCCGGGCCAGCTCCGCCGCGTACGCGAGCAGCCGTGCCCCGATCCCGTGGCCCGCGTGGGCCCGGTCGGTGACCAGCAGGTTGACGAACAGCTCGGGTTCGGTGGCCGGCGGCACGTACGCGGTGGCCGATCCCACCACGAGGGCGCCCACCGCGGTGTCGCCGAGCGTGGCCAGGTACAGCCCGCCCCCGGTCGTCCACGCCTGCGCCTGGGCGACCCGGCGCGGGTCGGTCGACGCGGGCTCGGTGCCCCACTGGCCGGTCCGGCCGCGCGCCACCAGCCAGGCGGTGGCGCTGTCGAGCAGCCGCAACACGGCCTCGGCGTCGGCCGGCCCGCCGGGGCGGATGGCGATCGTCTGCTGGTCCGTCATGCCGCCATGCTGCTACACGCTGGCGGCGGGACGATCGCCGGCCACCGGCCGGGCCGGCTCCCGGTTCGCCAGCGCCCACCTGGTCAGCGCCGGGGTGGCGAGGCCGACGCCGGCGAAGACCGCCCCGACCGCCAGCCAACCCGGCACGCCGCCGTCGAGCACCAGTAGCGTCAGCAGGGCCGGACCGATCGCCCGGGAGAGGCCGGCCAGCATGCCGTCCACCCCCTGGTACGCCCCGATCGCGTCCGGCGGTGCCAGGCCGTACGCCAGACCCGCCCCGGCGGTGCCGTGCCAGAGATCGCCGAACGTGTAGACCGCGGTGGCGGCCAGCAGCAGGGTGACCGACGCGGCGGGCGCCAGGCCGGCGGTGGCCGCGTACAGCAGCATCGCGGCGGCCAGCACCAGCCCGGCGCGGCGCATGGACCGGGCGGCGCGGGTGGCGTCGTCGGCGCCGCGGCTGAGCCGCACGGCGAGCAGAACGGTGAGCACGGTGTTCGTCAGCAGTACCGCCGACACCACCGGCGGTGGCGCCCCGGCCCGGGTCACCGTCCACAGCGGCACCACGAGCGCGAGCAGCGTCCAGTGCAGGGCCAGCACCGCCGACGCGCCGCTGACGGCGACGAAACGCACGTCCCGCAGCGCGGCGCCGGACCGGCCGTCCCGCCAACGGCTGCCCGGACCGTGGGGCGCCGGCGGACAGGCCGGCAGCCGCAGTAGCAGCGCCGCCGACAACAGGTAGGTGAGCGCGTTGCCGGCCACCAGCGCCTGGTACGCCAGGTGGCTGTCCGCGGCCAGCGCGAGCCCGGCCAGGCCGGCCCCCACCGCGATGCCCAGGTTCGCCACCGCACGCAGGGTCGCGAACGCGCGGACGCGGCCCCGCGGTCCGGCTACCGCGGCGACCAGCGCCGCGCGGACCGCCAGGTTGCCGGAGGCGAGCAGCATCTCGAGGACCGCCACCGCGAGGAAGGCCGGGAAGGAGTCGACCAGCAGGTACGCCGCGGCGGCCGCGGCCTGGCCCAGCTGGACGAGCGCGCGGAGCGTACGCGGATCCCGCCGGTCGGCGAGCGCGCCGAGCGGCACGCTGGCGGTGAGCCCGACCAGTCCGGCGAGGGTGAGTCCGGCGCCGACCGAGGCGGGGGAGAGCCCGACGTCCCGGGTCAGGTAGAGGGCGCCGCCGGTGAGCCAGAGTCCCGAGCCGACGGTGTTCGTCAGCGTGGCCAGGGAGAGCGTGCGCAGCTCCCCGGGCGGCGGGATCGGTGAGATCCGCGACCAGCGACTCATCGCCTTACCGGTGGCACGGCCCGGGACACCTCGGTGATCAGCCCCAGGTCGGCGATGCGCTCGGTCGCTCGGCCGGCCGGCCGGGCGACGGCGGCGCGCACCGCGTCGAGATCGACGTCGCCCTCACCGTTGACGGTCATGACCTCGACCCTAGGCAGGGCACCGCCGGGCCGACGGCCCCGAACCGGGCGACTCCCGTCACAGCGGTGGGCGGTAATCCGCTCGCCCGCTCGGACCGGCTCTGCCAGGGTCGGTGCCGTGATGCGCAGCAGGACCGCCCGGGCGGACGAGTTGGCCGAGGTGCAGCGGATCGAGGTGGCCTCCGGCGCGCCGTTCCGGGAGATCGGCATGGCCGACGTCGCCGACATGCCCCCGCTGCCGCTGGACGTGCTGGCCGCCGCCCAGCGGGCCGGCCGCGTCCGGGTGGTTGTCGACGGCGTGGACCGGCCGGTCGGCTTCGCGGTGCTCGACCTGGTCGACGGTTGCGCGCACGTCCAGCAGCTCAGCGTCGACCCGGCCTACGCCCGGCGGGGGATCGGGCGG
>NZ_WBKT01000213.1 GCF_008868175.1 Micromonospora sp. AMSO31t | reverse complement strand
CGGGGCGGCGGCGACCGGGCCGCGCGGGCGGCGGAGCAGGAGGACGACGACCACGGCGACCAGCAGCAGCACGACCACCCCGCCGACGACCAGCAGCCACGGGAACCCGCCGTCGTCGGCCGCGGCGGCGGCCGGGCTGGCCGAGGCCGACGGCCGCGCCGGGGCCTCGGCCACGGCCCGCAGCTCGGCCGGCTTGGGCTGGTTGGCGACCACCTTCCAGCTCACCGACCGGCCGTTGATCGTGCCGTTGGTGTCCAGCACCCGGCCGGGGAAGGTCACCGAGATCTCGAACGACATCAAGGTCATGAAAGCCTGCTGGTTCCGCGGATCCTGTTCGGCAACCTTTCCGCCGTATTTCTTGGGATCGAGCGGGAGCGAGAAGCGGTAGAGATCGCCGTCCCGGGCCAGATTCACACTCTCGCTGGTGAATTGCGACAACGGCGTTTTCCGGTACGCGATCTGAATGCCGTAGTAGTTGGCGTCCTCGTATCGCGTCTCGGCGCCGGCGGGGAGGGTGGGGATGTTCTGCCGCAGCTCGGCGAACGCCGCCGCGACGTCGGGGTTCCGCCGCTTGAGCACCGACTTCTCGGCGGTGAGCAGGAGTTGGCCGGTGACCGTGTCGTCGGGGTCCACGGTCAGCCCCAGGTTGAGCTGCATGCAGCCGCTCAGTGCCGCCACCAGGGCGAGACACACCGCGAGGCGGAATGCCCTGCTGCGGCCGAGTCTCGTATTCATGGGCACAGTGTGTGTGATCGCCGTCACGTGCCGCAGTCAGCGATCAGTCACAGGCCTGTCGCCGATCTTACCGGCCCGCTCTCCCATTCGGCCGACCCGGAAAACGCGCGCGATCGATATTCTGGAGGATTGTGCGCGCGCAATTTCTCAGGCCGGCGCCTGCCAGTCGGCGTACCGGGCCGCGCCGCGCAGCGCCGCCCTCGCCGGGGTCAGCCGGAGCACCCCGTCGCGCAGGGCGACCGCCGCGGGGTGGCGCAACTGCTGGCCGAACCGCCCGGCGCGGGCCGAGGCCCGGGCGACGGCCTGGCTGCGGGGCCGCCGCTGCCGGTCGTACGCGGCCAGCGCGCCGGTCAGGTCGTCCAGCCCGCCGCGCAGGCGGCGCCGAGCACCACGGCGTCCTCGATGGCCTGCCCCGCGCCCTGCCCCAGGTGCGGCGTCATGGCGTGCGCCGCGTCGCCGAGCAGGGCCACCCGGCCCCGGACGTACGACGGCAGCGCGGTGGCCAGGTGGAACAGGTCGGTCCGGAGCACCGCCCCGGGCGGCGTGGCCGCCAGCAGTGCGGGTATCGGCTCGTGCCAGCCGCCGAAGCGCTCCCGGACGGCCGCCAGCTCGTCCGGCTCGCGCCCGCCGGGCGGGGCCGTCTCCGCCGCGTACCAGTAGAGCCGGCCGTCGCCGAGCGGGACGGTGCCGAACTCCCGGCCCGGCCCCCAGGTGACGGCCGTCGCCACCGGCGCGGTCCAGCGGATCGCCGCGCGCCAGGCCGTCGAGCCGGAGTACGCCGGGGCCGGCAGATCCGGCCAGAGCCGCCCGCGCAGCACGCTGTGCAGCCCGTCGGCCCCGACCACCAGGTCGGCCCGGAGCGTGGTGGTCGTGCCGTCCCGCCGGTACGTCACCGCGGGCACGTCGGGGTCGACGTCGATCACGTCGGCCTCGGTGACCAGGGCCGAGGCCGGCAGGGCGGCGCGGAGCAGCCGGTGCAGGTCGGTCCGGTGGATCCCGAGCGCCGCGGTGCCGAGCGCCCGCTCCAGCGCGGCGCCCTCGATCCGGGACAGCCACCGGCCGTCGCTGGTCCGCAGCCCGCCCGGCGAGTCCGGCACGCCCTGCCGGCGAAGCGCGTCGCCCACGCCGAGCGCGTCCAGGCCGCGCAGCGCGTTCGCCATGAGGGTCAGGCCGGTGCCCAGTTCGCGCGGCTCGGCGGCGCGTTCGAGGACCGTGAACCGCCAGCGCCGGCGGTGCAGGGCCAGCGCCGCGGCGAGCCCGCCGATGCCGGCGCCGACCACGATCGCGTGCGGCTCGCCCATGCCGACCACCCTTCTACGCCTGTAGAAACGCCATACTACATCCGTAGAACGTCGGTGAGGAGGGGCGACAGTGAGTGGACGGGCGGCCCGGGTGGCCCGGCTGGCCGACGCGGCGATCGAGCTGCTGGCCGAGGGCGGCATGCGGGGACTCACCCACCGCGCCGTCGACGCGCGGGCCGGGATGCCGCCCGGCACCACCTCGGCCTACCTGCGGACCCGGCAGGCGCTGATCGAGGCCGTGGTCCAGCGCCTGGCCGACCTCGACCGGGCCGACCTGGCGGCCCACGAGCTGCCCACCGAACCGCCCCGCGCCGCCCCGGCGCTCGGGCCGGACGGGCTCGACCAGCTCGCCGCCGGCGTGGCCGAGGTGCTCGACCGCTGGCTGACCACCGGCCGCAGCCGGGCCCTCGCCCGGTACGCCTGCCTGCTGGAGGCCGTGCACCGGCCCGAGCTGCGCCGGATCCTGGAGCACGGCACGGCGCTCCGCGTCCAGGCCCGGGACCTGCTGGCGCGCGCCGGCGCGCCGGACCCGCGCCGGCAGGGCGACCAGCTCGTCGCGTTCATCGACGGGCTGCTCTTCGACCGCCTGGTCGGCGCCGGGGCGCTCAGCGCGCCGCCGCCCGGCACCCCGGCCAGCCGGGAGGACCTGCGGGCCGGGGTGCGTACCCTGCTGAGGGCGTTCACCGGAGCCTGACCCGGCCGGGCCGCCCCCGGCCGTGACCGCCGACACCGGCGCACGGTGGCGCGCACCGCTGCCGACCGGCCGGACCAGGCCGCAGGATGGGTGGGCGGGCGACAGGAAGGCAGGTCATGGCGGGGTGGAAGGTGGTCCGGCTGCTCCGGCTCGGCGCGTCCGACGCCACGCCGCGACCCGGAGCGGCCGTCCGGGAGGCGGCCGGGCGGTTGCGGCGCGGCTGGCTGCCGGTGGTGGAGGCCACCCTGGCGGCCACCGTGGCGTGGATCCTCGCCACCCGGCTGGTCGGCCACACGCAGCCGTTCTTCGCCCCGGCCGCCGCGCTGATCGTGCTCGGCCAGGCCCGCGGCCAGCGGATGCGCCGGGCCGTCGAGGTGGTGCTCGGTGTCGCGGCCGGCGTGCTCGTCGCCGACCTGGTGGTGCAGGCGCTCGGCCCCCGCACGACCTGGACCGTGCTCACCGTCATCCTGCTCACCGTCGCCCTGGCCGTGGCCGTCGGCGCCAGCTCGGTCACCGTGGTGCAGGCGGCCGTCTCCGCGCTCTACCTGGTGGTGGTCTCCCCGCCGACCGAGTCGCTGGTCCCGTTCCGGTTCGTCGACGCGCTGATCGGCGGCGCGGTGGCCGTGGTGGCCAGCCAGCTCGTCGACGCCCGCCGGCCGCTCGCCCCGCTGGTCGACGAGTTCCGGCACACCTTCGCCGAGCTGGCCGCGGTGCTCGACGAGATCGCCGACGCGCTGGACCGGGGCGACGACGCGGCGGCGCTGGCCGCACTGGAGCGGGCCCGGCACGCCGACGCCGGGGTGGAGCGCCTGCGCGGCGCGGTGCGGGCCGCCGGCGAGGCGCTGCGGCTGAACGTGCGCCGCCGCCGGCACCTGGGCCGGCTGCGCTCCGTGGGGGGCTCCATCCGGCAGATCGACTACGCGGTCCGCAACGTCCGGGTGCTGGCCCGCGCCGCCGTCACCCTGACCCGGGGCCCGGCGCCGGTCCCCGCCGAGCTGGGCGGCGCCGTGCGGACCCTCGGCGAGGCGGTGCGCTCGGCCGGCGACGCGCTGGCCGCCGACCTGAACGGGCAGGACGGCATCGCCGACGCCCACGCCGAGCGGGTCGAGGTCGCCGCGCTGGAGGCGGTCCGGGCCGCCGGCCGGCTCTTCACCCCCGGCGAGACCCTGCCGCTCGCCATGATCATCGGACAGGTCCGGGCCACCGCCATCGACCTGCTGCGGGGCGTCGGCGGCGACGACGACGCGACAGTGCTCGCCCGGGTCGACGCGGCCGTCACCGGGCCGGGGCACTGACCCGGCTCACCCCGCCAGCCAGTCCACCGCCCGCCGCCGAATCTCCGCCGGCACCTCGTGGCCGCCCGCGAACTCGGCGTACTCGGCCGGGTAGCCGAGCGTGTGCAGGCGGGGCACCAGCCGCCGGCTGCACACGTCGACCGGCAGCACCCGGTCGTCGGTGCCGTGCGAGACGAACAGCCGGGGCCTGCCGTGGGTGACCAGCGGCGCGGCGAAGCCGGGAGAGAAGGCCAGCACCGCGTCGACCAGGTCGCCGTTGGTCAGGCCCAGGGAGAGGGCGTACGAGGCCCCGTCGGAGAAGCCGCCCACGGTCACCCCGGCCACCGGGTACGCGCGGAGCGTCGCGGCCAGCAGCGCGTCGATCCGGGCCACGTCCGGGCCGTACCCCTCGGCGATGAGGTCCCAGGTGCTGGCGAGCGCCTGCGGGGCGAGCAGCAGCAGCCGGTGCGCGTCGGCCAGCGGCAGCAGCAGGTCGAGGCCCTGCCGGGCCGAGCCGCCCGCACCGTGCAGCAGCAGCACCAGCCGGTACGGTCCCGCCCCGCCGGCCGGCACGTGACGCAGCGCGGGCGGCCCGCCGGCCGGGTCGGGGACCTCGGCCGGACCCGTCGGGCCGGGCGCGGTCACGGTGGCGGGGCGGGCGGTCAGCCGGCCGTGCCGGTATCCCTCGTCGGGCTGCCGGTGCGGCGGCGCGGGTTCGGTCACCTCGCCCCCCTGTCGTCGGTCGGGTCGGGCGGCGGATACCCGGCTGCCGGCCGCTCAACCACCGACGCTCAGGCGCTCTCGCGCGCCACCAGGGTCGAGGGGAACGCGGTCACCGGCGGCACGGGGCGGCCGTCGAGGACCGCCGTCGCGGCAGCCGTGGCGATCCGGGCCACCGGATGGGTGGCCGTGGTCAACGCCGGGCTGCTCACCGCCGCGTACGGGATGTCGTCGAACCCGGCCACCGCCACGTCGTGCGGGACCCCGATCCCGCGCCCGCGCAGCGCGGCGATCGCGCCCAGCGCCGTGGCGTCGCTGGCCGCGTAGATCGCGTCGGTGTCCGGCCAACGGGTGAGCGCCTCCAGCGCCGCCCGGCCGCCCCGCGCGGCCGTGAAGTCGCCGGTGACCAGCCGCACCGGCAGCCCGGCCGCCCGCATGAGCCGCTGGTACGCGGTCACCGACCGCTCGGCGCAGCTCAGCCAGCGCGGGCCGGTGACCATGGCGATCCGGCGGCGACCGCCGGCGTGCAGGTGGCGCAGCACGGCCTCGGCGCCGGCGGCGTTGTCCACGTCGAAGGAGGGGACGGCCGGCGAGCCCGTGCCGATCGAGACGACCCGCCCGCGCAGTCCGGCGGGCACCGCGTCGAGCACCGGCGCGGTGGTGTTGACCAGCAGCACCCCGCAGACGCTCCGGTCGCCGCCGAGCCGGCGCAGCCCGGCCGGGGCGCCCAGCGGCAGCCACTCCAGTGCCACACCCACCCCGTGCGGGGCGCACACCCGGGCCGCCGCGCTGACCAGCCGGTCCACGTACGGGTCGTCGAGCACGGTGGCGTCGGTGCCGGAGACCGCCACGACGAGGCGTACGCCGGCGCCCCGGACCAGCGCGCGGGCCGTGGTGTTCGGCACGTAGCCGAGCCGGTCGGCGGCGGCGCCCACCCGGTCCCGGGCGTCCACCGAGGCGAACCCGTAGCCGCCGAGCACCCGGGACGCGGTGGCCCGGGACACCCCGGCCGCGCGGGCCACGTCGTCGAGGGTCGCGGGGCGGGTGGTCGGCGTCTCCATGTCTGGTCCTCCCGTGCTGGCCGTTCTGTCGGCATCATGCCCGGTCGGTACCGGCCGGGGTAAGGGGTGGGAGCGTTTGTGGTGGTAGCGCTCTCAGGTGTGCGATGGTCGTCGGACGACCCTGCGGGAGAGGACGACACCACGGTGAGCAGCACCATCGACGCGCCGGCCGACGCCGGCGCCGCGACCCCGCGGGCGGTCCTGGCCGCCCGCACCGGCGTGGCGGTCGTGTTCGCCCTCAACGGGCTGGCGGTGGCCACCTGGTTCGCCCGCGTGCCCGCCATCCGCGAGTCGCTGGGGCTCAGCGCCGGGCGGCTCGGCCTGCTGCTGCTGGCCATGTCGGCCGGCGCGCTGGTGGCCATGTCCACCGCCGGCCTGGTCACGCTGCGGCTCGGCCCGGCCCGCACCGTGGCGGCCTCTACCGTGCTGGTCGCGCTCGGCCTGACCGTCGCCGGCCTCTCCGCGAGCCTGGGCGGCTCGCTGGTCGGCGTGGTGGTCGGGCTCTTCGCCGTGGGGTACGGCTCCGGCACCTGCGACGTCGCCATGAACGTCGAGGGCGCGGCCGTGGAGAAGCGGCTCGGCCGGACGATCATGCCCCGGTTCCACGCCGCCTGGAGCCTCGGCTCGGTCGCCGGGGCCGGGCTGGGCGCCGGCGCGGCCCGGCTGGGCGTGCCGGTCGGCTGGCACCTGCCCGTGATCGCCGTGCTGGTCCTGGCCGGCACGCTCCTCGGCGTCCGGGCCTTCCTGCCCGCGCCGGCCGAGCCGGCCGGCCCGGTCGAGCCGGCCGCGCACCGGCGCGCGCTGCTGGCCACCTGGCGGGAGCCGCGCACCCTGCTCATCGGCCTGTTCGTGCTGGTGATGGCGTTCACCGAGGGCAGCGCGAACGACTGGCTGGCGGTGGCGTTCGTCGACGGGTACGGGGCGAGCGAGGCGGCCGGCGCCGCCGTCTTCGGGGTGTTCGTGGTCGGCATGACCCTCGGCCGGACCGCCGGGACCGTGGCGATCGACCGGTGGGGCCGGGTGCCGGTGCTGTTCGGCACGATCGCGCTGGCCGTCACCGGGGCCACGTGCGCCGTGCTGGCCGGCTCCGGGCCGCTCGCCGTGGTCGGGGTGGCGCTGTGGGGCGTCGGGGCGTCGCTCGGCTTCCCGGTCGGGATGAGCGCCGCCGCCGACGACGAGGACCGGGCGCCGACGCGGGTCAGCGTCGTCGCCATGATCGGCTACACCGCCTTCCTCGCCGGCCCGCCGCTGCTCGGCTTCCTCGGTGACCACCTGGGCATCCTCGACGCCCTCGGCCTGGTCCCGCTGCTCCTGCTGCCGACCCTCGCCCTGGTCCCGATCCTGCGGCCGCCGGCCCGCTGACCGGCGGTCCCCCCGCCGCCGCCCGCCGACCGGCTCAACCGACTCCCACCCGGCTCGCAGCCCGTTCCCAGGTAGGGGTGCTGCACTGGATGGAACGCCGAGGAGAGGAGGCGGGCATGGGCTGGTTCAGCCGACGGGCCGCCGACCCGACGACCCCGACGAAGCTCGACCGGGAGGCGAACCGGGACGACCTGGCCGCGCTGGAGGCGTTCGTGACCAGCCGGCGCGGGGTGGAGTTCTACCTGGAGCCGGAGACCACGGCCACGGACACGACCGTGGTGGCCGTTGCCCACGACGGTGAGTGGATCCGCCGCCGCGTCGGCACGCCCCGGGTCGCCGGGAAGATCGCCCAGAAGCACGCGGTCCCGCTCTACGAGGCCGGCCGCACCGGCTACCCGGAGCGGATGCGCGCCTGGAACCGGGCCCACCCGGAGCGGCGCGCCCGCTGACCCCGGCTCAGCCGCCGGCCAGCGCGGCGCGCGCCTCGGCCAGCCGCAGCGGTTCCTCGTGGGCCGAGACGAACCAGGCGACGTCGTCGTCGAGCAGGCTCGCCGCGAGCGCCAGGTCGGGCCCGTCCTCGGGCGTCCGCAGGTGCGCGGGCGGCGGGTACCAGCAGTCGCCGAGCAGCAGCACCCCGGAGTCCGGCACCCGCACCACCGCGGAGTCCGGCGCGTGCCGGCCGCCCACGTGCCGGACCACCACGCCGGTGGGCAGGGTCAGCTCGTCGGCGAAGGTGCGGGTGGGCGGGAGCACGGCGAAGCCGTCCCAGGAGTCGACCGCCAGGGCCCGGGCGCGGAAGCTGTGCCCGAGGCGGGGGTTCTCGCGGACCTGCTCGCGCAGGTAGCGGTGGCTCCACGGCCGGGACGCCTCGGCGCGCAGCAGGGCCACCGCCGACTCGTGCCCGACGATCTCCACCTCCGGCCAGGCGCAGGCGCCCCAGACGTGGTCCCAGTGGTGGTGGGTGTAGACCAGCCAGTGCGGCGCCGGCAGCCCGGCCGACGCCAGCGCGGCCCGGACCTCGCGGGCGTGGGCGGGGCTCTGGCCCGCGTCGACGATCACACTTCCGCGCTCGTCGGCGACCACCGCCACGGTCGGGCGGACCGCGAGCGGGTCGGGATCGCCGGGGAACAACCAGACCCGGCCGTCGAGGTGTCGCAGCGTCACCGGCAATTCCTCCCCGCTCCGTGGCAGGCCATCCACAGCCGACCGCGATGCTATCCGCCGGCTGCCGCTCCGGGTGGCCCCGGCTGCGACGACGCCGATCGTCCAGTGCGAGCGACGGCGGCCGGGAATAGCCGCCACGGAATGCCGGAATGCGCGCCTTCCCATCGACTCACGCCATTGCCATCGAGGCGACGGGCGCGGGGGCCGAATCGACCGCTGCGGATGCCGTGGGCCGGGCGGCGGGCCGGGGACCCGGCGTTGACCCGGCCCGGGCGGCTGTGGCAGCATTCGCGGCCTGACGGCAGTGAAGGAAGCCGGTGCGATTCCGGCGCGGTCCCGCCACTGTCACCGGGGAGCGATCCCCCCTCGTGAGTCACGGCCGTGCGTGCGCGGTTGGAAGGCCGGGGGAGAGCGTCGATCCGGAAGCCAGGATACTTCGGCCGTCGGAGAGCCCCAGGGCGTGGACACCCGAGGAGGACCCGATGCACGGCCTTTCCGCCATCGACGACGATCGTCGTTCCCGGCCGGCGCGCACCGACGCGCCGCTGACCGCTCACCCCGCCGCCCCGCAGGCCGCCGTGCCGCGCGCCGGGCGGGCCCGCGCCGTCCGCCGCTGACCGCCCCGCCGGGTTCGCACCCGGCCGGGCGCCCCTGCCGACCTGCCGTCGGTGAGCCGTCCGCCGGACCCGCGTACCCGCCG
>NZ_WBKT01000212.1 GCF_008868175.1 Micromonospora sp. AMSO31t | reverse complement strand
GGCGGCAGGGCCTGGAGGATGTCGGTCGGTTCGATGGCGTCGGGCTCGCCGGCCGTGGTCACCGGCCGGGGCAGCACCGTGGTGGCGGTGGAGCCGAGCGCTCCGGCGACGACCGCGATGAGCGCGCCGTAGTACGGCGCGAGCTGGTAGCGGTCGGCCGCGGTGCCGGGGCCGGCGGTCAGGTAGGCGAAGGCCAGCAGGACCGGGCCGGCGGCGCCAGCCGCGCCGCCGACCAGCGGCAGGTGGCCGGCCCGGCGGGCCAGCGCGCCGACCGCCGCGCCGGCCAGCAGGGCCAGGGTGGGCAGCAGCAGCATGGCCAGGCGCTCGGCCGCGGCCGGATCCAGCCAGGACGGTTCGAGGACGCCGAGGCGTACGGTGGGCAGCGTGCCGGTCGACGCCACCGACGGCGCGACGGAGACCAGGGCGAGCAGCCAGACGGCCGCGGCGCTGAGCGCGATGCTCCACCCGAACGGCGGCTTGAGCAGCACGGCGATCGCCGTGCCCGCCCCGACCACCGCCCCGAGGACGGCGCAGATGCCGGCCGCCCACACCGGGTCGACGGTGCCGCCCAGCTCGGCGGCGCGGGCCGGCTGCATGCAGAGCGGGGCAACCACGATCGCGCCCAGCCCGCTGACGCCGGCGATGGAGAGCAGCTCGGTGGTGCCGGCCGGGGAGGCGTCCCGGCGGGCGAGGCGTTCGGTGAGGACGGCCCCGGCGACCGTGGCGACCGCGGCGAACCAGCCGACCCAGGCGAGCTGGGCGGGCCACCGGTTCACCGAGTCGTCCACGAACGCGCCGTCGAGGCGTACGACGCCGAAGCCGTACGCGATGCCCAGCTGGCCGGCCCCGGCCAGCACGCTCACGCCGAGCGCCGTGAGCAGCAGCCTGCCCCACGTCCGAAAGGCCATGTCGGGCACGTTACGGCCCGGTGCACCCGATCGCCACCTTGCCACCCGCGGCGCGGCGAGATGGCGTCGGCGTGGCTACTTCAGCTCGACCAGCCGGGCCAGGTACGTGGTGCCGCCGACGTTGGTCAGCATGTGCACGGCGCCGGGGTCCCGGTAGACCACCCCGCCGGTCGGCTCGTCGGCGTCGATGGTGGTGCCGTCGATCGTCTGCACCACGTTCTTGGCGCCCTGGATCGCCACCACCAGGTAGGGGTGGTCGTGCCGGTGCAGCGGCTGCCGCTCGCCCGGCTCAAGGCGGATGTGCCAGACGCGTACCCGGTCGTTCTCGAAGACGATCTCCTGGCCCACCGGGCCGAGTTCGAGGTCGGCAGAGAGGTCGGTCATCCTGGTCCGTCCAGTTGAGGGAGCACCTCGGCGGCGATGAGCTCCACGTGGTCGAGGTCGTCGAAGTCGATCAGCCGGAGGTGCACCCGGGTGGCCCCGATGGCGGCGAACTCGCCGAGCCGGTCGACGAGCTGGGCGGGGGAGCCGACCACCGGGTCCTCCGGCGGGAGCGCGCTCTTGACGTGCAGCGGCGCGGCACGGCGCTGGGCCTCCGCGTCGGTACGCCCGACGGCCACCACGATCCCGGCGGAGAGCACGAGCGGCGCCCGTCCCGACGCGGCGCGGCCGGTCCGGTCGCACGCCTCGCGGACCCGCTCGTACGCGGCGGCCGTCTCGGCGACGGTCTTGAACGGCATGTTGAACTCGTCGGCGTACCGGGCGGCGAGTTCCGGGGTGCGCTTCGGGCCCCGGCCGCCGACGATCACCGGCGGGCCGGGCTGTTGCACCGGCTTGGGCAGGGCGGGCGCGTCGACCAGCCGGTAGTGGTCCCCGGTGAAGCTGTAGGTCTCGCCGGGCGGGGTGCGCCACAGCCCGGTGACGACCTCGAGCTGCTCGGCCAGCCGGTCGAACCGCTCGGTGACGGCCGGGAACGGGATCCCGTAGGCGCTGTGCTCGCGCTCGTACCAGCCGGCGCCGATGCCCAGCTCGACCCGGCCGCCGCTCATCTGGTCGACCTGGGCGACCATCACGGCCAGCGGCCCGGGCAGCCGGAAGGTGGCCGAGGTGACCAGGGTGCCGAGCCGGATCCGGGAGGTCTCCCGGGCCAGCGCGGCGAGCGTCAGCCAGGCGTCGGTGGGGCCGGGCAGCCCGGGCTCGTCGCCCATGGCGCGGTAGTGGTCGGCCCGGAAGAAGCCCTCGAAGCCGGTCTCCTCGACCAGCCGGGCGAACCGGAGCTGGTCGTCGTAGCTCGCCCCGCGGTGCGGCTCGGTGAAGACGGACACCCGCATGGTCAGTGTCCTCCCGCGACGACGCCGTCGGTGGCGTCGCGCTCCATGAGCAGTTCGTGCAGTTCGGCGCTGATGCGGGCCACCTCGGCCAGGTGCGCGTGGCGGCCCAGGGTGCGAGGCCGGGGCACGGCCACCTCGACCACCTCGCGGATCCGGCCGGGGCGCGGGCTGAGCACGACGACCCGGTCGGCGAGCAGCACCGCCTCGTCGATCGAGTGGGTGACGAAGACGATGGTCGCCTTCGTCTCCATGTGCACCCGCTGGAGTTCGCCGGAGAGCTCCTCGCGGGTGAGCGCGTCGAGCGCGGAGAAGGGTTCGTCCATGAGCATCACCCGCGGCTCGCCGATCAGGGACCGGCAGAGGGCGACCCGCTGCTGCATGCCGCCGGAGAGCTCGTGCGGGAGGCGCTTCTCGAAGCCGCCCAGGCCGGCCATCTCCAGCAGCTCGCGGGCCCGGTCGCGGTGCTTGGCCCGGCGCCAGCCGAAGATCTCCACCGGCAGCAGGACGTTGTCCAGCACGGTGCGCCAGGGCAGGAGCGCGGGCCGCTGGAACAGCATGGCGACGTCCCGGCGGGGCTTCGTGATCGGCGTGCCGGCCACGGTGATCTCGCCCTCGGTGACCGGGAGCAGGCCGGCGACCATGCGGAGCAGGGTGGACTTGCCGCATCCGGAGCGGCCGAGGACGGCCACGAACTCGCCCTCGGCGACGTCGAGGTCGATGCCGCGCAGCGCCTCGACCCGCCCGGAGCGGCCGTCGAAGGTGCGGGACACCCCGGACAGTCGGATCATCTCCCGCCGGCTCCCTTCCACAGTCGCGATCGCGAGCCGGGCTAGCGTAGCGGGCAGGCGTCCTTATAGCACCATCCAGGGTGGACGTCAGTCTCCTTTCCGTCAGGCAACTTCGTTTCCGTTCCGCAACCCGTACGCCCGCCTGACGTCATCGGCCTTCTCGTACGCTGTTGCGCGCGAAGAGTCCCCTCACGACGGTCCCGTCGGCTTCCCCCTCTTGCCGACACCGTCGGACCCACGACCCGACCGGGCGAATGTGCCCTGGTCGGAAAGGACATGGTGCACTGATGAGAAGGCTGACCCGTACGGTCGCCGCCGCGGCGCTGGCCACCGCCCTCGCCCTCGTCGGCGGTTGCAGCAGCGACTCGGACAAGTCGGAGGACGCCAAGGCCGGCAACGGCGCGGCGCTGGAGAAGGTGACCTACCTCACCTCGTTCGGCAACTTCGGCCGTGACTCCTATGCCTGGGTGGCGAAGGAGAAGGGCTTCTTCAAGGAGGCCGGCTTCGACGTCGACATCAAGCCCGGGCAGGGGACCGGCTCGGTCATCCAGACCATCACCGGCGGGCAGGCCGACTTCGGCCCGATCGACCTGACCGGCGGCATCCTCCAGCTCGGCAACGGCCAGGCCAAGGACTTCGTCGCCGTGGCGGCGATCCAGCAGCGCACCATGGCCGCCATCGTCTCGGTCGAGGGCAAGAAGATCGCCACCCCGAAGGACCTCGAGGGCAAGAAGCTCGCCGACACGCCCACCTCCGTGGTGCGCAACCTCTTCCCGACGTACGCGCGGCTGGCCGGCATCGACGGCAGCAAGGTGACCTGGGTCAACGGTGAGGCGCAGGGCCTGATCGGCATGCTCGGCTCCGGCGCGGTCGACGGCATCGGCCAGTTCGTGGTCGGCCAGCCCACCGTCGAGGCGGTGGCCAAGAAGAAGCCGGTCGTGCTGCCCTACAGCAACGTGATGCAGGACCTCTACGGCAACGTGCTGATCACCTCCAGCAAGATCGCCAAGGAGAAGCCGGAGATGGTCAAGCGCTTCACCGGGGCGCTGCTCAAGGGCCTGGAATACTCGCTGGCCCACCCGGACGAGGCGGGTGACCTCCTGAAGAAGAACGTGCCGGCCGCCAACCCGGCCGCGTCCTCCGCCGAGCTCCAGCTGATGGCCGCGTACGTCCGCTCCAGCAACTCCGGCACCGCGATCGGCACGCTGGACAGCGGCCGGGTCGCCAAGAGCATCGCCCTGCTCCAGGGCGCGGGCGCGCTCAAGCAGAACCTCACCCCCGACCAGATCATCGACTTCAACCTCGCGCCGAAGGCCTGACGGGTCGGCTCGGGCAACGGGGGTGCGGCCCGCCGGGACACCCGGTGGGGCGCACCCCCTTCGCGTGCCGGTCGTCGGCCGGCGCAGAGAGGAGGACACGTTGACGCAGTTGACCGGGACCCGGGCCGGGGCGCCCGCGCCGGTGGAGCCCACCGCCGCTCCGCGCCGGCTCGTCGTACGTCCGGCGGCGGTGGGCCTGCCGGCGCTCGGGCTGGTCATCGCGGTGGCCGCCTGGTGGCTGGTCACGTCGGGGCTGCACCTGGTCCACCCGGCCGCGCTGCCGCCGCCGCAGGCGGTGTGGCGCTCGCTGGTCGGCACCACCGACGTGCTGCTGCCGGCGTTGGGCATCACCACCTGGATGACCCTGCTCGGCTTCCTGCTCTCGTCGCTCGCCGGGGTGCTGATCGGGATGGCGCTGGCCGCCTCCAGCCGGGTGGAGCGGATGTTCGCCCCGCTGCTCGTGGCGGTCAACGCGGTGCCCAAGATCGCGTTCGGTCCGCTGCTGGTGGTCGCGGTGGGCTGGGGGCAAAAGCCCATCCTGACCATGGTGTTCCTGCTCTGCTTCTTCCCGATCGTGCTCTCCACGGCGACCGGGCTGACCACCACTCCCGCGGACCTGGCCGAGCTGGGCCGCTCGCTGAACGCGTCGTGGTGGCAGGCGTTCCGGAAGGTGCGCTTCCCGGCCGCGCTGCCGCAGATCTTCGTCGGGTTGAAGGTGGCCATGCCGCTGGCCGCGATCGGCGCGGTGATCGGGGAGTTCTACTCGGACCGGCCGGGGCTGGGCTACCAGATCCTGCAGTACAACGGCGTGGGTGACACCGCCACGGCGTGGGCGGCGATCGTGCTGGTGGCGGTGATGAGCATCCTGCTCTACTCGGCCCTCAGCCTGGTCGAGCGCCTGGCCCTGCCCTGGGTGCGCGCCACCACCTCGGCCCGCTGACCGCTGCTCCCGGCAGGAAGCGTTGCCGCCTCCTGCCGGGAACCCGTCGCGATCAACCGGCCAGGCGCCAGCGGCCGCCACGCGCCACCAGCGTGGTCAGCGCCTGCGGCATGAGGCCGGAGTGGTTGTCCGGGGTCATCCGGATCGGCCCGGAGAGGCCGTCGAGCTGCGCGGTCTCGAGGACCTCGCGCAGGGCGCCCCGGTCCACCTCGCCCGGTTTGCCGCCGGCCCGCAGTTCGGCGTCGGCGATGAGCTGGACGGCGTCGGCGGCGAACGAGGAGAAGCCGTTGTAGCCGCCGAAGCGGGCGGTGTACTCCTGGAACCACTGCCGCCGGGCGGCCTTGGCCGGGGTGGTGGCGATGACGTCGTCGATCACCATGGTCTGGGTGAAGATCAGCGTGGTCCGCTCGGTGGATCGGGCGGAGGCGCCCAGGAAGAGGTCACCGGCGGCCGAGGCGTCGAAGAAGAGCGCGCCCGCGTAGCGGCTCTGCCGGGCGGTGGCGGCGGCCAGCGACGCCTGCTCCGGCGGGGTCCAGACGATCAGGGCCTCGGGCTTCTTGGCGGTCAGGTTGGCGATCTGGGTGCTGACCTCCGTGTCGGTGGTCCGCACCGACTCGGCGCGGGCCAGCTTGACGCCGGCCTTGGTGAACTCGCTGTTCAACGCGGCCAGCCCCTCCTCGCCGTACTTGTCGGCGCTGTGCAGCACGGCCACCTTGCGGATGTTGCGGCGGATCAGCTCGGTGGTGAGGGCGGCGGCGCTGTCGGCCGCATTCGGTGCCAGCTTGAAGACATAGCGGCGTTCGGCGACCGGTTCGGTGACCTCCCCGGAGGAGGCGAGAGCGATGGTGGGAATGCGCTTCTCACCGATCGTGCGGACGGCGCCGATCGCACATTCGTTGCATCCGCCCATGATGATGGCGCTGACCCGCGAGTCACCGCTGAAATCGTTGATGTTCCGCAACGATTCCGCGGCGTCGGAGCGGTTGTCCTTCACCTTCAGTTCGATCTTCCGGCCACCCAGCGCGCCCGAGGAGTTCAACTGCTGGACCTTCAGTTCCAGGGCCCGCTGGTAGACCTTGCCGACCGACGCGGAGGCGCCGGACAGTTCGAGGTCCGCGGCGATCACGATCGGACTGTTGTCCTGCGGCTCCCCGCCGATCTCGCAGCCGGTGAGCGTGGTGGCCAGCACGGCCGATGCGAGCACCGCGATGCTCGCGGAGCGGATGGGGCTCAACTCAGTCCTCCAGGTGCGGCGCGGGCCAGCGCCCGATCACCGCCGCTCGTCCGTCCTCAGTGGAGGATCGGGATTGGTGTGCCGTACGGTGTGCGCGAAGCCTGCAAAACCTTGCCAATGCCGGGCCCTGTGGTCAAGCGCGGATGTCGGCAGTCGTTTCGGGACAGCCGTCCCACATGTTGGGGACACGGAACGTTAACCGACAATTACTGCGCAGATACGTCTGACCACTCTGGAGTCACATGCCCTGTTCAGGGGGCCGGAGAAAAGAAGGTATTAGGTGATCGGATCACGGGTTGGGTCAGCCCAGACCGTTTCCTGCCTCACGGCCGCTTCCCAAACAGGATCTCGTCTGATGAAATCGCGGCCGTGCCGCGCGTGGCGCTGGCCGCTGCACCAGGCACGGGTCGGCGGGTCAGGCGTGGAAGAAACGACGGAGGCGATGTCGTGAGCACCGGACCTACGACCCTGCCCGAGAGCCCCGACGCCGATCAGCGAAACCGGCGACGGCGACTGCCTCGGCTGCGCGACGCGCGGATCCGCTCCAAGCTCGCCCTCATCCTCGTCGTTCCGGTGGCGGCTGTCATCGCACTGGCAACTATCCGACTCGTCTCGGTCGGCGAGGGCGCGTACGAGGCCAACCGGATCCGGTCGCTGACCGCGCTGTCGATCGACGTCTCCGCGCTCACCCAGGACCTGCACAAGGAGCGGATGGCGGCGGCGTCCTTCCTGGTCGCTCCGAACCAGAAGCCGGACGCCTACAACCTGCGGGTCCGCAGCACCGACGAGCGGATCACGGCCTACCAGGACGAGCGGGGCAGGCTCGGCGACGTGCCGGCCTCGGTGCGCGACCGGCTCAAGGTGATCGACGACCACCTGGCGACGCTCAACGGCACCCGCCAGGAGGTGCTGGACCGGCAGCAGATGCCCGTCTCCGAGGCGAGCCTGCGCTACGGCATCATCCTCGACGACCTCGTCGCGTACGGCGACACGCTGGCCCAGCAGCCCGGCGCGGAGGGCCTGGCCGACGCCCGTCGCGCGGTGGCCGCCTTCGCCCACGCCAAGGCGGAGGTCGCCGAGGAGGAGGCGGTCGCCTTCACCGCGCTGTCCACCGGCCAGATCGACGAGGAGCAGTTCTCCTCCTTCGTGGCCACCCTGACCGGCCAGCAGGAGGCCCTGCTGTCCTTCTCCCGGGCGGCCGAGCCGGCCCAGCGGTCCCTCGTGGACCGCACCGTCTCCGGTGACGCCGTGCAACTCTCCGACCGGGTCGCCAACGACATCTCCCGCTCGGTCGGGCAGGTGCCGCTGGTGACCCGGGACGAGGCCGCCGCGGCCGTCGGCGCGGTCGGCGACCTGATGCGGTGGGCCGAGATCCAGCTCCAGGACGAGCTGCTCGCCGACGCCGACGCGGTGCGCAGCGACGTCATCCGGCAGGCCGTCGTGGAGAGCCTGCTGGTGCTGCTCACCCTGGCCATCGCCGTGACGCTGGCCGTGGTGCTGGCCCGCTCGCTCAACGACTCGCTGCGCCGGCTGCGCGAGGGCGCGCTGGCGGTGGCGAACCACGACCTGCCCGACGCGGTGAGCCGGCTGCAGAACGTCAACGCCATCGGCGACGGCGGCGTGGACGAGATCGTCCAGCAGGTCCGGGACCCGATCAGGTTGACCAACCGCGACGAGGTCGGCCAGGTGGCGTCGGCCTTCAACGTGGTCCACCGGGAGGCGGTGCGGGTGGCGGCCGAGCAGGCCGCGCTGCGGACCAGCGTCTCGGCCATGTTCCTCAACCTGGCCCGCCGCTCGCAGAGCCTGGTCGACCGGATGATCGGCGAGCTGGACGCGATCGAGCGCAGCGAGGAGGACCCCAAGCGGCTGGCCCAGCTCTTCGAGCTGGACCACCTGGCCACCCGGATGCGCCGCAACGACGAAAACCTGCTGGTGCTGGCCGGGGCCGACTCGGCCGTGCCGCGCCGCGACGACGCGCTCCTGGTCGACGTGCTGCGCGCCGCCCAGTCCGAGGTGGAGCTCTACAACCGGATCGAGTTCGGCACGGTCGACACCGACATCTCGGTCGCCGCCCACGCGGTCAACGACGTGGTCCGCCTTGTTGCCGAACTGCTGGACAACGCCACCCGGTTCTCACCGCCGAACACCATCGTGGTGGCCGACGGCCGGCGGATCCGCGACTACGTGCTCATCCAGGTGGAGGACCGCGGCCTCGGGCTCAGCGACGAACAGCTCGACTCGCTCAACCGCCGGCTGGCCGCCCCGCCCACGGTGGACGTGGCCGCCTTCCGGCTGATGGGCCTGGCCGTGGTCAGCCGACTCGCGTCCCGCTACGGGATCCGGGTGGAGCTGCGCCGAAACGTCGAGGGCGGCACCGTCGCGCAGGTCACCCTGCCGAACGCCACCGTGGTGCTGCCGGCGAACCGGGGTCAGGCCCCGCTGACCCGCCCGCGCCAGCCGCTCGCCGTCGAGCAGTCCCCGCTCGGCCAGG
>NZ_WBKT01000211.1 GCF_008868175.1 Micromonospora sp. AMSO31t | reverse complement strand
CGCCGGCAGCACGGCCCACCCCATCTCGTAGACGGGCTCGCCGCGCCACTCGCGCGCCCAGTAGCCGACGCTGCCCACCTTCGTCCCGTCGGGCAGCCCGACCGTGAACATGTTCCCGCTGCGCGGGCCGGGGCCGCGCAGGTAGCGCTCGTGCCGGGCGAGCACCTGCTCGTCGGTCTCCGGGCCACCGGTGTGCGCCCGCACCTCCGGCGCGTTGAGCTGCCGCAGCAGCGCCAGGTCGTCGGCGCTCCACCGCGCGAGGCGTACCTCGGTCATGCCACCCCCCTCGTCTCCGGCGCCGATTGAAGCAGCAGCCCCCGACACGCGCCCGCCAGATCGGATCTGGCGGGCCGCCGGTCGGCGTCTGGCGCCTGCGGGTTGAGACCCGACACCAGCGGGGAGGGAGCATGACGCCGTTGCGGCTCGCCGTGATCATCGGCAGCACCCGGGAGGGACGGATCGGCGACCGGATCGGTCGCTGGTTCGTCGCGCAGGCACGCGGCCGCGACGGGCTGGCGGTGACCGTGCTCGACCTCGCCGGGTACGACTTCCCGGCGAGCCTGCCGGCCGAGCCCACGGCGGCCATGCGGTCGTTCGCCGGGGAGGTGAACCGCGCGGAGGCGTTCGTGGTGGTCACCCCGGAGTACAACCACAGCTTCCCGGCGTCGTTGAAACAGGCGATCGACTACGCCTACGACGAGTGGCAGGCCAAGCCGGTCGGCTTCGTGTCGTACGGCTGCCGGTCGGTCGGCCTGCACGCGGTCGACCAACTGCGCACCGTGTTCACCGCCCTGCACGCGACGACCGTCCGCGACACCGTCGGCGTCGACCTGCTCGACGGCGAGCCGACGGGGCGGGTCGAGGAGCAGCTCCGGCAGGACGCCCGGGTGCTCCTCGACGAGCTCTGCTGGTGGGGTCTGGTGCTGCGCGAGGGCCGCGCGGCGCGTCCGTACGTCTCCTGAGAACACGAAGAGAGGTAGTGATCATGAGTAACCGGAACACCGGCCTGGCCGTCGAGGCCGACGGCCTGGTCCGGTCGTTCGGCTCGACCCGCGCGCTCGACGGCCTGGACCTCCAGGTCCCCGCCGGCACCGTCTACGGCCTGCTCGGGCCGAACGGCGCCGGCAAGACCACCGCGGTGCGAGTGCTGGCCACGCTGCTGCGCCCGGACGGCGGGCGGGCCCGCGTCTTCGGCCACGACGTCGTCGCGGAGGCGGACGCGGTCCGCGCCCGGGTCAGCCTCACCGGCCAGTACGCCTCGCTCGACGAGGACCTGACCGGCGCGGAGAACCTCGTCCTGCTGGGCCGGCTGCTCGGCCTGGCCCGGCCGGCGGCCCGGCAGCGGGCCGACCAGCTGCTCGCCGCGTTCGGGCTGACCGAGGCTGCCGGACGGCAGGTGAAGAAGTACTCGGGCGGCATGCGGCGGCGCATCGACATCGCGGCGAGCATCCTCAACACCCCGGACCTGCTGTTCCTCGACGAGCCGACGACCGGGCTGGACCCGCGCAGCCGCAACCAGGTGTGGGAGATCATCCGGGCGGTGGTCGCGCACGGCACCACGGTCCTGCTGACCACCCAGTACCTGGACGAGGCCGACCAGCTCGCCGGACGGATCGCGGTGGTCGACCAGGGCCGGGTGATCGCGGAGGGCACCCCGGGCGAGCTGAAGTCGTCGGTCGGCTCGGGCACCGTCCACGTGCGACTGCGCGACGCCGGGGAGCGAACCCGGGCCGAGCAGGTGCTGCGGGCCGCGCTGGGCGTGCCCGTGCAGTTGGAGGCGGACCCGGTGGCGCTCACCGCCCGCGTCGGCGAGGACGGCACCGACCTGGAGGCCGGCGAGCAGGCCGCGCGCGCCCTCGGCGAGCTGGCGCGCGCCGGGATCGTGGTGGACGACTTCTCCCTCGGCCAGCCGAGCCTCGACGAGGTGTTCCTGGCCCTGACCGACCACCCCGCCGTCGGGGCCGACGAGCGGGACGACGAACTGGAGGCGGCCCGATGAGCGACACCGCGACCACGACGGGGCGGCCCCCGTCCGTCTACGTGCCGTCGGCCGAGGCGCTGGCCACGGTCCTCGCCCCGGGCGAGCGGCCGCCGAGGCCGGGCGCGCTGTCCGCGTCGCTGACCTTCGGCTGGCGGGCCATGCTGAAGATCAAGCACGTGCCGGAGCAGTTGTTCGACGTGACCGCGTTCCCGATCATCATGGTGCTGATGTTCACGTACCTGTTCGGCGGCGCCCTCGCCGACAGCCCGCGGGACTACCTGCAGTTCTTCCTGCCCGGCATCATGGTGACCAGCGTCGTGATGATCACCATGTACACCGGCGTCGGGCTGAACAACGACATCGAGAAGGGCGTCTTCGACCGCATCCGTACCCTGCCGGTCTGGCGGCCCGCGGCGCTGGTCGGCATGATCTTCGGCGACGTGCTGCGCTACGTGCTCGCCGCGGTGGTCATCCTCGGCGTGGGGCTGGTGCTCGGCTTCCGGCCCGCCGGCGGGCCGGTCGGCGTGCTGGCCGGCATCGGCCTGCTGGTGATCTTCTCGTTCGCGTTCTCCTGGGTGTGGACCTTCTTCGGCCTGGTCCTGCGCAGCGAGAAGTCGGTCATGGGGGTCAGCATGATGGTGCTGTTCCCGCTGACCTTCCTGAGCAACGTCTTCGTCGACCCGGTCACCATGCCGGGCTGGCTCCAGGCGTTCGTCAAGGCCAACCCGGTCACCCACCTGGTCGCGGCCGTCCGCGCCGCCATGGCCGGGTCGTCGGACGCGACGAACACCATGTGGCTGCTGCTGTGGAGCGCCGGGTTCGTGGCCGTGTTCGGCACGCTCACCATGTACCGCTACAACCGCCGCTGACGTGGGGGGCGTCGCCCGCACGGGGCGACGCCCTCACCGTCACAGCCGCCAGGGCACCGGTTCCGGTGGCAGGTAGCGGCAGGTGCTGCCGGTGGCGACGGACTCCCGCAGGTGCGCCCCGAGCCCCGGGTGACGCTCGTCGATCCGGCGCAGCGTGTCCCGGATCCGGGCCGTCACCGCCTTGCGGGCCCGCTCGGCCTGGTCACCGAGGCGGCGGCTGCGCCCGGCCAGCCCGGCGGCGGCCCGCAACTGGTCGAGCAGCGCGGCGCGCTCGGCGTCGAGGGCGGCCAGCCTCGGTGCGTCATCGCGTACGGCGGCCCGGTCGATCTCGTCGTCGAGCCGCCGCAGGTGCTGCCGGTAGCGGGCCTTCGCCTCGTCGTCCAGCACGGGATCCCCGCCGAGCCGGCGAGCGGCGACGAGTTCCGGGCCGGCCGCCGGGTCGAGCAGCTCCACGGCGGGCACGTCGACACCGGGCCGGCCCAGCAGCAGCCGCAGGTCGTGCAGGCCCTTGGCGTCGGGCAGGTGCACGACCATGCCGCCGTACGCGAGCCGCCACACGGCCCCGTCCCTCCGGAACTCGGGCGCGGCGGCGGCCTGCGGCTCGGCGCCCCGGTCTGCGCCCACCACGGGCGCATCGGCCGAGCCGCCGGTCGAACGTTCCGCTCCGACCGGTGCCGGCACCCCGACGCCGTGACCCGCTCCGGCCGATACCGGCACCGCAACGGCGTGATCCGCCCCGGCCGCCGCCGCTCCGGCGAGGCCCGCGCCGGGTGGCCGTGCCAGCGGTCCGGCGGTGACCAGATCCGGAGCGTCCACTTCGCCCAGCCGGTGCAGCACCTGGGTCATGCCGAGCCCCCGCGCCTCGGCCGCCGTGTCGGCGCGCAGCCGGGCCGCCGTGGCCGCGTCGCCGGCCCGCCCGCGTGCGGTCAGAGCGGTCACCAGCCCGGCCCGGCTGAGCAGCGACCACGGTCGGGCGCCCATCCGGTCGGCGGCGTCGCGGGCGGCCTCGTAGCCGGCGACCGCGTCGTCCCAGCGCTGCTCGGCGGCGTCGACCGCGGCCAGCCAGAGGTCGACCGGACCACTGATGTCGCAGCCGAAGAACGCCGCCATCCAGCGGCCCCGGTGCGGCTCCAGCGCCGCCCGCGCCTCGGCGCAGCGGTCCGGGTCGGCGCTCGCGGCCGCCGCCTGGGCCCGCAGCCGCAGCCACAGCGGCGACACCGGCCGCGGGTGCGCGGTGCCGGCGGCCTCGATCCCGGCGGTGAGCCGCACGGCGGTCTCCGCGTCGCCGCGCTCGGCGGCGGTGATCGCGCGGAGCAGGTCCCGCTGCGGGTGGCCGGCCGCCTCCGGCCCGTCGAGCAGGGCCTCGGCCTCGGCGAGGCGGCCCCGGAGCAGCAGCAGGCACCAGCGCAGGTGCTGGCCCATGAAGGCGTGGTCGGAGTGCTCCCACTCGCCGTACCCGTCCATCTCGGCGAAATGGGCCTCGGCGGCGCCGAAGTCGCCGCGGAACCCGGCGATGATGCCGCTGTCGATGGCCGCCGCCATCCGCTGGCGGGCGACCTCGCCCTGCCGGCAGCCGGTGACGAACGCGGTCAGCTCGTCGTGGTAGCGCGGGTCGCCGAGTTCCAGCAGCGCGACCCAGCGCAGCGAGGTGGCCCACAGCTCGGTCTCCCGGTCGCCGGTGCGGCGGGCCACCTCCCGGATCTCCGCGGTGACCACCGCCCGGTCCTCGGCGGTGCCGAGCCCCCAGGTGGTGTCGTGCCGGGCCCACAGGCTGAAGGTGAGCGCCTCGTCGTCGCGGCCGTGCCGGGCGAGCGTCTCGGTGGCGGTGATCAGGTCGGTGACCAGTGCGCTCGTCCCCCGACCGGGCTCCGGCTCACCGATCAACCGCCCGTACGCCTCGCGCACCAGCTCGGCGGCGCCCGTGCGGCGGCGGGCCGCCAACTCCTGCCGGTGAACGGTGAGCGCGACCCGGGCCAGCACGGCCGGCTCGTCCAGCGTGCGGGCCAGCGCCGCGGCGTCCACGAGCAGCCGCTCGGCCTCGGCCTGCGTGCCGACGTGCTGCAGCAGTTGGGCGAGTTCGAGCATCACCTTGACCCGGCCGGCCGGCTCCTCGGCGACCTCCAGCGCGCGGCGAAAGTGCTGCACCGACTCCTCCACGGCCAGCCGCCCGCCGGCCTCCCGGGCGGCGGTGACCAGCAACTCGACGGTGCGCGCCGGGTCGAGGTCGGCGCCGGCGAGCCAGGCGTGGCGGGCCAGGTCGGCCGGGATGAGCCGCTCGGCCAGCGCCGCCGACCGGTCGACGGCGCGGACCACGGCGGCGTGCCGGGCGCGGCGCTCGGCGTCGGTCAGCCCGTCGTAGAGGGTCTCCCGCACCAGGTCGTGGGCGAAGGCGAACCGGCCGCCGCCGCGGGCCAGCACGAGCCGGGCGGTGGCCGCGCGGTCGAGCAGCCGGTCCACCTGTGCGACCGGACCGGGTACGCAGGCCGCGAGGACCTGACGGTGGAAGTCCCGGCCGAGCACGGCGGCCACGGTGAGCGCCTCGACCACCGGGGCGGGCAGCTGGTCGAGCCGGCGGCGCACGGCCTCGCGGACGCCGGGCGCGATGGTGGTGGCCAGGCCGTCGGTGTGCCAGAGCCGGGCGGTCTGCTCGACGAAGAACGGGTTGCCGCCGGTGCGCCGGTGCACCTCGTCGACGAGGTCGGTGCCCGGGTCGCGGCCGGCGGTGCGGCGGATCAGCGCGGCCACCTCGTCGCGGGCCAGGCCGGTGAGGGTGATGGTGGTGGCCTTGGCGGTCAGCGGCAGCAGCAGCGGCCGGAGCCGGTGGTCGCCGGACTCGACCTCGGCGTCCCGGTAGGTGCCGACGAGCAGCAGCCGTTCGAACCAGGTGTGCTGGGTGGCGAACTGGAGCAGCCGCATCGAGGCCGGGTCGGCCCAGTGCAGGTCGTCGAGGACGACCACGACCGGCCGGTGCTGGGCGACGGCCACCAGCGCGGTGGTCACGGCGTCGTGCAGGGCGAACTCCGCCCGCCCGCCGTCGTCGCCCGGCTCCTCCCCGACCGGGTCGGCGCCGGTGCCCTCGCCGAGCAGCGCCGCGAGGCCGGGGCCGGCGGCGTCCTGCGCCCGGGCCCAGTCGTCGGGGTGGCGGCCCAGGCGGCGCAGCACCTGCACCCAGGGCCAGTAGCCGGGGGCGCTGTCGGAGTCCCAGCAGGCCGCGCCGAGCACCAGCGCCCCGCGCCGCCGCGCCTCGTCGGCGGCCGCGCTGACCAGCGTCGTCTTGCCGATGCCGGGCTCCCCCGCGACCAGGACGAGACCGCCGTGGCTGGTGCTCACCCGGTCCACTTCGGCGCGCAGCAGGGCCGCGGGGTGTTCCCGCCCGATGATGGCCTCGCCGAACCGCGGCTCCATGACGTCCCGACGGTAGTCGACCGGTCCGACAACCGGGGTGACGCCGGCGCCGCCGACCGGGTCAGATACTCCCGCCGCCGGTGCTGCGGAGGTTGCTGCCGTCGGTCGGGTTCCGGTGGTCGTCCAGCCGGCGGCGGGCCTCGGCCGACGCCGCCAGGTCAAGGGCCAGGACTAGCGGCGGAGGCAGCGGGTAAGCGCGGCCCATGGGTAGCCACAAGCAGAACAAGCACGACCCGGGCGGCGAGTCGGCTCGGGCGGGGCGGAATTCGGGCACCGGTGCGCCGGGCCGCCAGGGCTCGGGGATGGAACGTCCGGGCAAACGGCACCAGTTGCACACCGCCACCGGGGCCGGCGGCAGCGAGCGCGATCAGGGCCGGGCCAAGGTCGAGGGCTCGGAGCGGGTGCAGCGGCAAGGCGGCAGCTGAGTTGCCCGCGTTCCTGCTGCGATCCGTCTACACCGTCGACGGGATCGACGGGCTGACGCGCGACGGCGGCACCAAACGCGTCGAGGTGGTCCGCAAGCTGGTCGAGGAGGCCGGCGGGCAGCTCATCTCGATGCACTTCGCCTTCGCCGACGACGACACCTACGTACTCTGCGACCTGCCCGACCATCGCACCGCCGCCGCGCTGGCCATCCGCATCGGCGCGGCCCGCGGGCTGCGGACCCGGGTCACCCCGCTGCTGACCCCGGCCGAGGTCGACGAGGCGACCCGGACGCCGACCGACTACACGGCTCCGGGCGACTGAACCCTCAGCGCGCGTCGGTGACCACGTGCGAGCAGGCCGGGCAGGCCGCCGGGCCCTGCTCGGCGAACCACCGGCAGGTACGCCGGATCGCACACTTCGGCAACTGCTCCTCGCCCGGTTCGGCCGTCTCCGCGTAGGAGGCGGCCATCCGCGCGCCCAGGCCACAGTGCTCGCCGGTCCAGAAGCCGCAGGACGACGTGACGCACGGGCCGGCCAGCCGGACACGCGACTCCACCGGGGCGTCGGAATCGCCGGCCGCGGCGAGCGCCACCGAGGCCGGCACGGCCGGCGTCACGTAGGCGACCCGCCCCGCCGGAGTGATCATGCCGAGGAACACCGTGGCGTTCGCCGCCGGCGTGCTCGGACACATCCGCTCCGGCGGGCCGGTACGTCCGGCGACGTCGGTCACCGCTCCATCCAGAAGCCGATGTCGTTGATCTTCTGGCCGAGGTCCTGGGCGAACGGGCCGTCGAGCACCCAGAGGCCGTACCACTCGGGGCGCAGCTTGAGGTTGCCGTGGCCGACGGTGAGCGGGTTGGTGAGCCGGGCGTTGGCCGTCCGGAGGGCGGCCAGGCCGGCCTTCTGGATCTCGCCGGCGATGAGGGTCTGCTGGTCGGGGGTCAGGTCGACGCCGTCGACCACGAAGCGGAACTCGTTGCGGGACATGTGCTACCTCCGGTCACTCGTACGATTCGGTGCCCAGCCCGCGGCGCAGGCTGATCCGGGTGAAGGCCGCCCAGCCGGCGTGCGAGGCGGCGTCGGCCGGCTGCCCGGCCCGGGCGAGTGCCCGGCCGGCGTGCTCCGCCCAGCGCGTGGCGGTGGCGTCGCCGTCGCCCCACAGCTCCCGGCAGGCGGCGACCGCGAAGGCGACCTGTCCGGGTGCGCCGGTGAAGCCGGCGGGCCCGTCGCCGACCCGGACCGCGCCGTCGGGCAGGACGCGCACGCTCGGGAAGTGGTGGTGCAGGCTGGCCACGGTCGCCGTGTGGCCGAGGTCCCGCCGCCCCGCCACGAAGCCGGCGCGCAGCTCGTCGTCGCGCCGGTAGCGGATGGCGTGCAGGGTGAGGGCGTCGCCGGCCGGGGCGACCCGGCCGACCACGTGGACGGGGGCGCTCCAGGCGCGGGGTGAGTTCGCCGACCAGAAGGCCAGCCAGGCGGACAGCCGGGCGTGGAAGTCCGCCTGGAAGGCCACCGCCGCCGCGGTGCCGTCGGGCGCCCGCAGCGCCGCGGTGGCGATCCGGTCCCGGGTGACCAGCGGCGTGGTGGCGCGGACGGGGGTCGCCGTGGCGGCGGTCGGGGCGACGGCCACGCCGGTCACGGTGACCGCCGAGGCCGCCGCCGCGCCGGCGAGCAGGCGCCGGCGCGAGAACGGGTACGGGTTGTCGTTCATCGTCGGCCTTTCGTCGACGGCCAGTGCACCGACGCTATCGACGGAAACGGATCAAATGAACACTCCCCGTGACGGGAGACCGACAGGAAAGCCGGGAATCCCCGGCGGCGTGAATCAGCATTCCTGTGCCGCCCGCGCGCCGCATTCACGCCGCGTCGGCGTGGCGACGTGCCCGGCGGCCGGCCCGAACGACGCGGCGCGTCAGCCGCGCGCCGGGGCGGGCATCGCCCGCGTCAGATGACCGGGGACGGCCCCGACCAGGGATGGCAGGGTCACCGTCACGACGAGCCCACCGCCGTACCGGGGGTGGGCGTGCACGGCACCACCGTGCGCCTGGGCCACCGCCCGCACGATCGACAGGCCCAACCCGAAGCCCCGCCCGGCACCGGCCCGGTCCCGCGCGCCGTTCCGCTCGGGACCGGCCACCCGGTCCTGATGGAGCCGCCGGAACGGCTGGAAGATCGCCTCGATCTCGTAGCCGGGCACCACGGGTCCGGTGTTGGACACGATCAGGGTGGCGCGGCCGTCGACGGTGCCGGTGCTCACGTCGATCTCGCCACCGGCCGGCAGGTTGTGCCGGACCGCGTTCTCCACCAGGTTCTGCGTCAGCCGCTCCAGCAGCACCGGATCACCGGCCGTGGTGGCGGGCGCGAGCCGCCGTCGTACGGTCGGCCCCGACGTGCCGGCCACCTGGTCGAGGAGGTGACCGGCGATCTCGGCGAGGTCGACCCGGGTCCGTTCGACCACCCGCTGCTCCGAGTCGGCCAGGGTGAGCAGTCCGTCGATGAGACGTTCGTGGCGTTCGTTGACGGCCATCAGGGTCTCCCCGAGCTGCCGCAATTCGCCGGAGGCACCCGGCCGGGACATCGCCACCTCCAGCAATGACCGGTTGAGCGCCAGTGGCGTACGCAGCTCGTGGGACGCGTTCGCCACGAACCGCCGCTGGCCGTCGAAGGACCGGTCGAGCCGCTCCAGCATCAGGTCGAAGGTGTCGGCCAGTTCCTTCACCTCGTCGCGCGGCCCCCGCCTGTC
>NZ_WBKT01000210.1 GCF_008868175.1 Micromonospora sp. AMSO31t | reverse complement strand
CACCACCCGGCCCCGCTTGACGTGCCCGATCAGCAGGAGGAAGCCCAGCGACCGCAGCATGGCCCAGCCGGTGCGGACGGCCAGCCCGAACTCCTGCTCCGGGGCGTACCAGTAGTTGAGCAGTTCGACCACGACGGTGGCCGCCGCCGTGACGCCGAGCAGGACGGTCAGCGCCCGGACGGCGGACGGCCGCCGGACCTTGACAGGTTCGGCGGCCGTCCTCATGGCATCCCGTGTTGCCCGGTGCGGGCTCGCGTCACACCTCTACTTCTGCGGCGCCGCGTCGAGCCGGGCGCGCAGCGCGTCCAGCTCGGCCCAGAGGACGCCGGGGAGCTTGTCGCCGAACTTCTCGAACCACTCGGTGACCAGCGGCAGCTCGTTGCGCCACTCCTCCGGGTCGACCTTGAGCGCGATCCGCACGTCCTCCGGGGTCATGTCCAGGCCGTCGACGTCGAGCGCGTCCTGGGCCGGAACCATGCCGATCGGGGTCTCGACCGCGTCGGCGCGACCCTCCAGGCGCTCGATGACCCACTTGAGCACCCGGGAGTTCTCGCCGAAGCCCGGCCAGAGGAAGTTGCCCTCGGCGTCCTTGCGGAACCAGTTGACGTAGTAGATCTTGGGCAGCTTGGCCTCGTCGCCGTCGGCGCCCTTGCCCATCTCGATCCAGTGCCGGAAGTAGTCGCCGGCGTTGTAGCCGATGAACGGCAGCATGGCCATCGGGTCGCGGCGGACCACGCCGACGGCGCCGGAGGCGGCGGCGGTGGTCTCCGAGGAGAGCGTCGCGCCCATGTAGACGCCGTGCACCCAGTCGCGGGCCTCGGTGACCAGCGGGATGGTGTCCCGGCGCCGGCCGCCGAACAGGATCGCGTCGATCGGCACGCCGTTCGGGTCGTAGTAGTCGTCGGCGAGGATGGGGCACTGCGTGATCGGGGTGCAGAACCGGCTGTTCGCGTGCGAGGAGAGGCTGTCGCTCTCCGGCGTCCAGTCGTTGCCCTTCCAGTCGATCAGGTGCGCCGGCGGCTCACCCATGCCCTCCCACCAGATGTCGCCGTCGTCGGTGAGCGCCACGTTGGTGAAGACGGAGTTGCCGCGGTCCAGCGTCCGCATGGCGTTGGCGTTGGTCTTCCAGTCGGTGCCCGGCGCGACGCCGAAGAGGCCGTACTCCGGGTTGACCGCGTAGAGGCGGCCGTCCGGGCCGAACCGCATCCAGGCGATGTCGTCGCCGATGGTCTCGACCTTCCAGCCCGGGATGGTCGGCTCCAGCATGGCCAGGTTGGTCTTGCCGCAGGCGGACGGGAAGGCGCCCGCGATGTGGTAGACCCGGCCCTCGGGCGAGGTGATCTTGAGGATCAGCATGTGCTCGGCGAGCCAGCCCTCGTCGCGGCCCATGACGCTGGCGATCCGCAGCGAGTAGCACTTCTTGCCGAGCAGCGAGTTGCCGCCGTAGCCGGAGCCGAAGGACCAGATCTCCCGGCTCTCCGGGAAGTGCGAGATGTACTTGGTCTCGTTGCACGGCCAGGCCACGTCCTGCTGGCCGGGCTCGAGCGGGGCGCCGATCGAGTGCAGCGCGTGCACGAAGTCGGCGTCGTCGCCCATCGCCTCGAGGACCTTCTCGCCCATCCGGGTCATGATGCGCATCGAGGCGACCACGTACGGGCTGTCGGTGATCTCGACGCCGAACATCGGGCTCTTCGCCTCGACCGGCCCCATGCAGAACGGGATGACGTACATGGTGCGCCCGCGCATGGACCCGCGGTACAGCTCCGTCATCGTCCGCTTCATCTCGGCCGGCGCCATCCAGTTGTTGGTGGGGCCGGCGTCCGCCTCGTCGACGGAGCAGATGAAGGTGCGCTCCTCGACCCGCGCGACGTCCGTCGGGTCCGTCCGCGCGTAGAACGAGTTGGGCTTCTTCTCAGGGTTCAGCCGGATCAGGGTGCCCTTGTCGACGAGCTCGTCGGTGAGGCGGCGCCACTCCTCATCGGACCCGTCCACCCAGACCACCCGGTCGGGGGTGGTCAGTTCCGCGACCTCACGTACCCAGGCGAGCAGTTTGGGGTGGGACGTCGGGGCCTGATCGATACCCCGAACAGTAGCCGGAGCAACCATGTCACATCTCCTTGTGGTCGACGCTGACCGATGTATGGGATGCACGAGTTCTGGCGAGCCGGTGCGTCGCCTTCGTGGAAACCTGGGATTGGGCTCAGCGTAAACCGGGCTGCCTCCCCAGTCAGTGGGACTGGTTGTGAAGAACTGCACAAGGTACGGCCACGCTGCGGCATCGCGATCTCTTACCCGCTTTCGCGCGCAGTTTCACGCAAATCTTGCGGCGAACCTCCGACGGCCCGGTACGCCGCCAACCTCCCGGAGCCGCCCGACGGGCCGAAGTCGACCGGTCTGACCCGAACGACGATTCCGTGATCCGCTCCACCATTCCGCCACTCGCGGTTACGCTGCGCTCACGGATACCGGAAACGGACGGCGGTCACCGGAAGGGGCGCGGGACGCGTCGGACCGCCCGCAAGGCGGGGCGCCTGGGCGGCGGACCGCCGACTCGCCGTTGCGGCCCGTCGCCGCAGCGCGCACCCGGTACTCTCGGCGGGTGGCAGCGACGATGACCGGGGATCAACCGGGGGCTCCGCAGACCCGTCGAGGTCTGATCGGGGCACTGATCGACCGCTTCGGTCATCTGGTCCGTGAGATGAGCAAGTTCGCCACGGTGGGTGGCTTCGCCTTCCTCGTCGACCTCGCTCTCTTCAACTACCTGGCGAGCGTGCGGCACATGCCGCCGGTGGCGGCCAAGACCGTCTCCACCGTGGTCGCGGCCTCCCTGGCGTTCCTCGGCAACCGGTTCTGGACCTGGCGGCACCGCCAGCGCTCCCACCCGGCGCGGGAGTACGCGCTGTTCTTCTTCTTCAACGGGGTGGGCCTCGGCATCGCGGTGGGCTGTCTCGCCATCAGCCGCTACGGCCTCGGCGCGGTGTGGCCCGAGGTGTTCCAGACCCCGCTGGCCGACAACATCGCCAGCTTCATCGTCGGCACCGGCCTGGGGACGCTGTTCCGGTTCTGGTCGTACCGACGGTTCGTTTTCGTCGAGGCGGGAAATCCGCCCGTTCCGGCGACGAGCCGCGACCGAGAGTCCGGGGCGTGACCCACCGCCCATCCCGTCCTGCCGGGCCCAGCCGGCCCTGCCCACTGCCCTAAGGTGTTCCGCATGCCTCATGTCCGTCTGCTGCCCGAGCGCTGGCAGAAGTTCATCCACGAGGCGCTCAAATTCGGCATCGTCGGCGGCATCAACACCGTCATCAATTACGCGGTGTTCAATGCGCTGGCACTCACGGTTTTCCGCAACGGCCAGCTGAAGGCGACAGTCATCGCGACCATCGTCGCGACGATCACGTCATATCTGATGAACCGGCACTGGACGTACCGGGATCGGCCGAAATCGGCGCTTCGCCGCGAATACGTCCTGTTCTTCCTCTTCAACGGAGCCGGCCTCGTCATCGAGCTGGGCGTCCTGGCGCTGGCCAAGTACGGCCTCGGCGTGCACAGCCTGCTCGCGTTGAACGTGGCGAAGACCTGCGGCGTCCTGCTGGCCACCCTGTTCCGCTTCTGGTCCTACCGGACGTTCGTGTTTCAGCCGGTGCCCAAGCACGCCGAGGAGACCTGGCACGCCATCCCACGCGACGAGTGGGACACCATGGCCGAGATGGACCCGGTGGCCGAGCTGGCCGAGTCGGTCAGCGAGCTGGAGGAGACCGAGCGCCCACTCGGGGAGCGCCGCGCGGGCGACTACCCACCACACCAGGTCCGCCCCGCACCGGCCGACGCCGGCCTGGGCCGCGCCCTCGGCGCCGACCTGGACGCCGAACTGGCCGCCGAACTCCAGCCCACCCCGCGCCGCGCCCCGCGCCGCTGACTTTCACCCGGCGTTCCGGGATCAGGCGGAGGGGTCGCGCAGCGGCTTGCCCTCGGTCATGTCGGCCAGGATGTCGCGCATCTCGCCGTCGCCCAGGCTGTGCCGGTCGTGGTGGGCCTCGACCAGCTCGTAGAGCTTGGTCTGGACCTTGTCGACGTGCGGCACGTCGTTGAGCACCGACTGGCCGCGCTCACCGGCGGACTCGATGGTCAGCGTGCCGCAGCCGAGCATCCGCTCCAGGAACTTCTGGTGCATGGCGTGGTCGTTGATCCGGGTCAGCGGCAGGTCCCGCCGGTTGCGGGAGAACACCCCCTCCTGGAGCAGCACCCGCTCGTTGGTGAAGAGGTAGTGGGTGGTGCGCCAGACCAGGAACGGCCACAGCCCCAGCCAGAACACCAGCACCAGGCCGAGCGCGGCGATCACGTAGAGCGCGATGGTGCCGCCGTCGCCCTCGGGCAGCAGGACCCAGCCCGCGACCACCGCCGCGACGGCGAGCACCAGCACCAGGATCGGCCGGATCAGGGCCTTCCAGTGCGGGTGGAGATGCAGCACGACGTGCTCGTCCTCGGTGAGCACGTCTTCGGGGAACGCCACGGGAACCTCCTCGCAGAACAGGACGCGCTGACCGTAACCGGTCGGCGCATCCTCCGGGATCGGCCGCGCGGAGGGTGCTCAGCGCAGGTGCAGCACGTCGCCCGCCGCGAGGCGGAGCTCGCCCTCCGGGCCGGCGACCAGCAACTGCCCGTCCGGGTCCACACCGGTGGCGGCGCCGCGCACCTCCCGGCCGTCCGGGAGCAGCACCCGGACCTCCCGGCCGACCGTGGCGCAGCCCGCCAGGTAGGCGTCCCGCAGGCCGCTGGCGACCGCGTCGCCCCCGGCGTCCCGCCAGCGCTCGTACCAGTCGGCGAGCGAGCGGAGCAGAGCGCGCAGCAGCGGGTCCCGGTCGGTGGCGGCGGCACCGGCGAGCTGGAGCGAGGTGGCCGGCAGCCCGGTGGGGTTCTCCGGCAGCTCGTCGGCCCGCAGGGTCACGTTGAGGCCGATGCCGACCACGATGGCGGGCGGCTGGTCCGGCCCCGCACCGGGCACCGCCTCGGCGAGCACGCCGGCGCACTTCGCGCCGTCCAGCAGCAGGTCGTTGGGCCACTTGAGCCGGGCGTCCAGCTCGGCCAGGAGGGCCACCGCCTCGACCAGCGCGACACCGGCCAGCAGCGGCAGCCAGCCGTACCCCTGCGGCGACACGGGCGACCAGCCGCGCTCCGCGTCGGCCTCACCGGGCCGGAGCAGGACGCTGGTCGCGAGGCCGGCCCGCGGCGGCGACTGCCAGACCCGGCCGCGCCGGCCCCGGCCGGCGGTCTGCCGCTCGGCGACCACCACCAGGCCCTCCGGTTCGCCGGCCCGGGCGGCCTCGGCCACGTCGGCGTTGGTCGAGCCGGTCTCGGCGCGCAGCTCCAGCCGGCGCCAGGGCCCGTTCGGGGCGACCAGCGCGCGCCGCAGCCGGGCCGCGGACAGGGGCGGCCGGTCCAGATCGGTGTACGGCGAGCCGGGCATCCCGCCAGCCTACGGCCCGCACGCCGGCCGGTCGCCCCGAAGCGGTGAGGCGCACTGCACAGCGTCACTCACCTGAACCATCGTTATATTCCCTGGGTGACTACCGAGACCGGGATCAACATCCACACGACCGCCGGCAAGCTGGCGGACCTGGAGCGACGGCTCGACGAGGCGGTGCACGCCGGGTCGGCGCGCGCGGTCGAGAAGCAGCACGCGCGGGGCAAGAAGACCGCTCGGGAGCGGATCGAGATGCTCCTCGACGAGGGCTCCTTCGTCGAACTGGACGAATTCGCGCGGCACCGCTCGACCAACTTCGGGCTGGAGAAGACCCGCCCGTACGGGGACGGCGTGGTGACCGGCTACGGCACGGTGGACGGCCGGCAGGTCTGCGTCTTCGCGCAGGACTTCACCGTCTTCGGCGGCTCCCTCGGCGAGGTCTTCGGCGAGAAGATCGTCAAGCTGATGGACCTCGCTATGAAGATCGGCTGCCCGGTCGTCGGCATCAACGACTCGGGTGGCGCGCGGATCCAGGAGGGCGTCGCCTCGCTCGGCCTCTACGGCGAAATCTTCTTCCGCAACGTGCGGGCCAGCGGCGTCATCCCGCAGATCTCGCTGATCATGGGCCCGTGCGCGGGTGGCGCGGTCTACTCCCCGGCGGTCACCGACTTCACCGTCATGGTCGACCAGACCTCGCACATGTTCATCACCGGCCCCGACGTCATCAAGACGGTCACCGGCGAGGACGTGGGCATGGAGGAGCTGGGCGGCGCCCGCACCCACAACGCCCGCAGCGGCAACGCGCACTACCTCGGCACCGACGAGGAGGACGCGATCGAGTACGTGAAGGCGCTGCTGTCGTACCTGCCGTCGAACAACCTGGACGAGCCGGTGGTCTTCTCCGCTGATGTGGATCTCGACATCACGGACGAGGACCGGGAGCTGGACACGCTGATCCCGGACTCGGCCAACCAGCCGTACGACATGCACCGGGTCATCGAGCACGTCCTCGACGACGGCGAGTTCCTGGAGGTCCAGCCGCTCTACGCGCAGAACATGGTGGTCGGCTTCGGCCGGGTCGAGGGGCGGCCGGTCGGCGTGGTCGCCAACCAGCCGATGCAGTTCGCCGGCACCCTGGACATCGCCGCCTCGGAGAAGGCCGCCCGGTTCGTGCGCACCTGCGACGCGTTCAACGTCCCGGTGCTGACCTTCGTGGACGTCCCCGGCTTCCTCCCGGGCACCGGGCAGGAGTGGGACGGCATCATCCGCCGCGGCGCGAAGCTCATCTACGCGTACGCCGAGGCCACCGTCCCGAAGGTCACCGTCATCACCCGCAAGGCGTACGGCGGGGCGTACGACGTCATGGGCTCCAAGCACCTCGGGGCGGACCTGAACTTCGCCTGGCCGACCGCCCAGATCGCGGTCATGGGCGCGCAGGGCGCGGTGAACATCCTCTACCGCTCGGAGCTGGCCAACGCCGAGGACCCGGCCGCCGTGCGGGCCGAGAAGATCGCCGAGTACGAGGACACCCTGGCCAACCCGTACATCGCCGCCGAGCGCGGGTACGTCGACGGGGTCATCCCGCCGCACGAGACGCGCACCCAGATCGTGCGGGCGCTGCGGGTGCTGCGCACCAAGCGCGAGACCCTCCCGCCGAAGAAGCACGGCAACATCCCGCTCTGACGCGGACGCCCCGGCGGCCCCCCACCCCGAAGGGCGGTGGGGGGCCGCCGTGTCAGCAGGGCGGGTTGGCGGCGGCGCACATCCGCTCGGCCGCGGTACGCGCCAGCCCGCGCAGCTCGCCGTCGGTGAACAGCGGTAGCTCCCCGGACGTGTGCGAGACCGGCCCGTTCAGCGGCCCGAACACCGTGATCAGGTCGCCGACCTGCACCACCACCCGCACGGTCTCCCCGGACGTCGGCTGGATGAGCGGCTCATCGGGCTCCGCGGCCTGCTCCGTGTGGCGAAGCAGGACCGCCCGGTCGCCGGCGAAGTCCCGCGCCGCCACCTGCCAGCCGTACACGATCGACACCTGCCCGGCCTGCCCGTCCCGCAGCACCGGTGTCGTCTGCCGCCAGGTCGAGCAGCTCGTCACGTAGCGGTCCAGGTCGGTGAAGACCCGGTCCGCCCCTCCGGGCTCCACCCGGTACAGATCCTGTGTGAGCAGCGGCATCGGCGCCGTGTTGCTCTGCCCCGCCGCCAGGTTCCGGAGCAGGCTCCGCGACCGTGAGTGCCGGGAGACCACCGGGTCCACGGGCTCGCCCTGCTCCCTGGCGCAGGTCACCAGCAGCTTGTCGATCTCCACCGGCTCCCGGGCACCCGACTCACCGAGTTCCAAGTCGGCCAGCACCGGCAGGTCGGCCTCGGCCAGCAGAGCCTCCTGCGGCACCCCGGCGCGCTCGGCGGACGCGCCCCCCACGGCCGCGAGCGTGGGCGTCGTCGGGGAATGGGCGGCCACCGCGACCGCGGAACCGGCAGCCACCGCCAGCACGGACACCGCCGCCGCCAGCGCCGTGAGCCGGCTGCGGCGCCGGCCCCGCGCCCGGATCTCGGCCGGCTCCGGCCAGCGGACCGTGCGCAGCTCCCGCTGCACCAGCTCGACGAAGGTCAGGTCATCGTCACGCATCTGCGGCCTCCTCCAGATCCACGACCGCGAGCAGCCCGGCGAGCGCGGCGCGCCCCCGGGAGAGCCGCGCCTTCACCGTGCCGACCGGCGCCTCGGTCTCCCGGGCCACCTCGGCCACCGGCATGCCGCACAGGTAGTAGAGCGCGATGGCGGTGCGCTGCTCCTCGGGAAGCCGGCGCAGCGCCGCCACCACCTCGACCGTGTCGGTGCTCGGCCCCGGGATGCTCTCCTCCGCGCCGTGCCGCAGGTAGGCCCGGGCCCGGCTCCGCAGGCTGCGCCAGCGGCTCACCGCGATCCGGCTGGCCACCACCCGCACCCACGCCTCCGGGTCGTCGTACCCGCGCACGGTCGACCAGCGCTGCCAGGCCCGGATGTACGCCTCCTGCACGGCGTCCTGGGCCTCGGCGAGGTTGCCGGTGAGCACGAAGACGAAGCCGAGCAGCCGTTGTCGGCTGCCCCGGTAGAACTCGTCGAACCCGTCGACGTCCGGCACCCTGCTACCTCCCCCGTGGCGGTCGCAGGGGAGACGCCTGGCACCCGGGCCGCGGTTGCCCGGTCAGCCGACCATTTTCTCCAGCTCGGCCACCGGGAAGCCGCCGGCCGGGATCCCCTCGCGGACCGCACGGCGGACGGCGACCTGGACCGCCGCGTTGGCCGGGGTGGGCACCCCGTGCAGCCGGCCGAGCAGCACGATCTCGCCGTTGAGGTGGTCCGCCTCCGCGGAGCCGGCGCCCCGGGCCAGGCTCTGCCAGGTGGAGCCACCGGCCCGTTCCTCGCCGTCGACCGGCCGGTGCCCCACCCGGTCGCCCCGCTCGGCGGCCTCCTCGGCGCGGGTGGTGTGCGCGATGCCGGCGGCGGCCAGGGCGGCCTCCCCCTCGGCGCGTACCCGGGCGGCCAGCGGCTCGGGCACCTCCGGGCCGAGCAGCGCCTGGAGGCCGTTGCCGAGGTTGGCGAGGAGCTTGCCGTACTTCCAGCGCATCACGTCGTCGCGGACCGGCGCCACGAACCCGGCGGCGGTCAGGTCGGCGGCGACCGCGCGGCTGGTGTCGTCCGCCCCGGACGGGTAGCGGCCGACGTGCAGCATCCCCGGGTGGGGGTACCCGTTCGCCACCACCACGCCGGGCTCCAGGTGGGTGGCGGGCAGCCAGACGCAGACCGGGTGCACCCGGGCGAACAGCCGCAGCGCGGCCGGCTCGTTGGCGACCCCGTTCTGGGCCAGCACGACGGGCAGCCGCTCGCCCGCCGTGCCGCCGCCCTCGACCGGGGTGTCCACCCAGGTAGCCAGGGCCGCCCCGGTGTCCTGGGACTTGACCGTGAGCACCAGCACGGTGTCCGCCGGCAGCGGGCGGCCGTCCGGCCCGGCCACCGCGGGCAGCCGGCTGGTCACCGTGCCGTCCGGCGTGCGGAGGGTCAGACCCCGCTCCCGGAGCGCGTCCAGGTGCGCGCCGCGGGCCACCAGCGTCACGTCGCGGCCGGCCTCCCCCAGCCGTACGCCGATGGTGCCGCCGACCGCGCCCGCCCCGATGATCACGTATCGCACCCGTCCGATTCTGC
>NZ_WBKT01000209.1 GCF_008868175.1 Micromonospora sp. AMSO31t | reverse complement strand
CGCCTGCCCGGAGGCCGCGTCGCCGGCGGAGTAGATCAACTCCAGCTCGCCGGACTGGCGGCATCCGGCGCGCGGCGACGGCGCCACCTCGGCGAGCTGGCGGCATCCGGCGCCCGGCGTCCGCGCCACCTCGGCGAGCTGGAGTTGATCAAGGGCAGGGGCAAGGGCAGGGGCAGCGGCAGGGGCCGGTCAGCCGGCGATGGTGCGGCGGGCGGCGCGGGAGCCGCGCATCCGCTGGCGCGGCTGCGGCGCGGGCGCCTTCGGCCGTTTCAGGTGGTAGCGGTGCAACTCGTTGTTGCCGGGCAGCGATGGATCTTCGCTCATCGCGACCAGTTCCCAGCCCTGGTCGCCGGCCCGGTTCAGGTGGGCCAGCGCGGTGTCGCCGTACGGCGTGACGTCGATCATGGAGCCGTCCGGGCCGTACCAGATGAAGACGACCTCCCACCCGATGTCGGTGGTGGCGGCCTGCCGCCGGCGGACCAGCAGCGCGTACTCCCACTTGAGCATGGAGTCATTCTCACCCCGCGCGACCGGGTCGGCACGGATCAATCTTCGGCGATCCGCCCGTCCGCCACCCGCAGCCGCCGGTTGACGCTCACCGCGTCCAGCATCCGCCGGTCGTGGGTCACCAGCAGCAGCGTCCCCGGATAGCCGGCCAGGGCCGATTCGAGCTGCTCGATCGCCGCCAGGTCCAGGTGGTTGGTCGGCTCGTCGAGCACCAGCAGGTTCACCCCGCGTCCCTGGAGCAGGGCCAGCGCGGCCCGGGTGCGCTCACCGGGGGAGAGGGTGGCCGCCGGCCGCAGCACGTGGTCGGCCCGCAGGCCGAACTTGGCCAGCAGCGTCCGCACGTCCGCCGGGCTCAACTCGGGTACGGCGGCGCCGAACGCGTCCAGCAGGGGCTGGTCGCCGAGGAAGAGCCCCCGGGCCTGGTCCACCTCGCCCACCACCACGCCCGGGCCGAGCGCGGCGTGCCCCTCGTCCAGCGGCAGCCGCCCGAGCAGCGCGGCCAGCAGGGTGCTCTTGCCGGAGCCGTTCGCCCCGGTGATCGCCACCCGGTCGGCCCAGTCGATCTGGAGGTCCACCGGGCCGAGGGTGAAGTCGCCCCGGCGTACCCGGGCGCCCCGGAGCGCGGCCACGACGGCGCCGGCGCGGGGCGCGGCGGCGATCTCCATCCGCAGCTCCCACTCCTTGCGCGGCTCGTCGACCACCTCCAGGCGCTCGATCAACCGCTCGGTCTGTCGGGCCTTGGCGGCCTGCTTCTCGCTGGACTCGGAGCGGAACTTCCGGCCGATCTTGTCGTTGTCGGTGGCCTTGCGGCGGGCGTTCTTCACGCCCTTCTCCATCCAGGACCGCTGCGTCCGGGCCCGTGCCTCCAGCTGCGCCCGGGTGCCGGCGTACTCCTCGTACTCCTCGCGGGCGTGCCGGCGGGCCACCTCCCGCTCCTCCAGGTAGGCCGCGTAGCCGCCGCCGAAGTGGTTGACCTGGCCCTGGTGCAGGTCCAGCTCCATCACCCGGGTGACCGTCCGGGTGAGGAACTCCCGGTCGTGGCTGACCACCACGGTGCCGGCGCGCAGCCCGGTGACGAAGCGTTCCAACCGGTCCAGGCCGGCCAGGTCGAGGTCGTTGGTGGGCTCGTCGAGCAGGAAGACGTCGTAGCGGCTGAGCAGCAGCGAGGCCAGCCCCGCCCGGGCCGCCTGGCCGCCGGAGAGCCCGGTCATCGGGTGGTCCAGGTCGACGCGGAGCCCCAGCTCGGCGGCGACCTGCTCGGCCCGCTCGTCCAGGTCGGCCCCGCCCAGGTCGAGCCAGCGCTCCAACGCCGTGGCGTACGCGTCGTCCGCGCCCGGCGCCCCGGCGGTCAGCGCCTCGGTGGCCGCGTCCAGCGCCGCCTGCGCCGCGGTCACGCCGGTGCGCCGGGCCAGGAAGCCGCGGACCGTCTCACCCGGCCGGCGCTCCGGCTCCTGCGGCAGGTAGCCCACGGTGGCGGTGGGCGGGTTCGATACCACCGACCCCTGCTCCAGCGGCTGAAGCCCGGCGAGGGTACGCAGCAGCGTGGACTTGCCGGCGCCGTTCACCCCGACCAGCCCGACCACGTCGCCCGGGGCGACCACCAGATCCAGGTCGGTGAAGAGGAGACGGTCGCCGTGGCCGGCGGTGAGGTCCTTGGCGATCAATGTGGCGCTCATGAGGAGATCGAGCCTACCGGCGCGCCGAATCGGATGACCCGGGCTCGGGGCCCGACCGGGGTGAGGGAGACTCACAGCCGTGGTGACCACTCTGGCGATCGACTGCGGGGGCGGTGGGATCAAGGCCTCCGTGCTGGACGCGGCGGGGACCATGCGCGCCCGGCCGCTGCGCGTCCCCACGCCGTACCCGCTGCCGCCCGCCCTGTTCGTCAAGACGCTGCTGGACCTCGGCGGCCGGCTGCCCCCGGCGGACCGGCTCACCGTCGGGATGCCCGGCATGATCCGGCACGGCGTGGTCGTGGCCACCCCGCACTACGTGACCCGCTCCGGCCCGCGCAGCCGGGTCGACCCCGACCTGGTCGCCGAATGGTCCGGGTACGACGCCCGCAGCGCCCTGGCCGAGGCGTTCGGCGTGCCGGCGCTGGTGCTCAACGACGCCGAGGTGCACGGCGCGGGCGTCGTCGCCGGGACCGGCTGCGAGCTGGTGCTGACCCTCGGCACCGGGCTGGGCAGCGCGCTCTTCGACGGCGGGGTGCTCGCCCCGCACCTGGAGCTGTCGCACGCGCCGGTGCGCTGGAACACCACCTACGACACGTACGTCGGGGAGCCGGAACGGCGGCGCCTCGGCGACGCGTTCTGGTCCCGGCGGATCCGCCAGGTGGTGGACGGCCTGCGGCCGGTCTTCCGCTGGGACCGGCTCTACCTGGGCGGCGGCAACTCCCGGCTCATCCGGCCGGACCAACTGGCCCGGATGGGCGACGACGTCGTGGTCGTCCCGAACACGGCCGGAATCGTCGGCGGTGTCCGGGCCTGGGAGCTGGTCGGGGACCGGTACGACCCGACCTCCTGAGCACGATCCGCCCCGAAGGAACACTCGCGGTACGGCTGGTGTTGTGCCAGCGTCGGAGAAAGGGCTGGCGCGACACGAGGAGGTGGATCGAGTGGATCTTCTGGCGGAGTACCGGCGGGCGACCATGTTCTTCGAAGCGGGTGACCCGACCGGAGCGGCCCGGCTGCTCGAACCGATCGTCGAGGCCGAGCCCGGCAACTCCTCGGTCCGGCAGCTGCTGGCCCGCGCGTACTTCCAGTCGGCCCAGCTCAACCGGGCCGAGGAGCAGCTGCGCGAGCTGGTCGACCGGGACCCGAGCGACCACTATGCGCACCACGTGCTGGGCCGGACGCTGGAGCGGATGAACCGCCCCGTCGACGCGTTGCGGCACCTGCGCATCGCGGCGGCCATGTACTCGACAAACGCCGACTACACCACGGCCCTGCGGCGGGTGGAGGGCAAGGTCGGCGGCCGCTGACGGTTGACCTCGAAGGGCAGCCCTACGGGGCTGCCCTTCGGCGTACCTACGATGGGCTGGTGAAGCTGAAGCTCGACCTCCACGACATCTACAACAGGGGCCACGACATCGACCGGGCCCTGCGCGGGATCATGGACGAGGCGGTGGCCAAGAAGGCCACCCTCGTGGAGATCATCCCTGGGAAGGGCTCCGGCCAGCTCAAGAAGAAGGTGCTGCGCTTCCTCGACCAGAAGGACGTCAAGCAGCTCTACCACCGGGTCGAGAAGGACTCGAAGAACTTCGGCCGCCTCTTCGTCCACTTCCGCTGGAAGTGAGTTCCGGGTCTACATGCGGGCTTGGCGGCGGCCTGCGATTGTGCCGGCGGCAAGCGTCATCACCATGATCGCCGCGAGGATGAGGATCGCGGTGATGGAGACTTCTATTTCCCACCCTGCCTGTTTGGAACCGAGCAGGTAGGTGGCTTGCGCCAAGGCCGGCGCCAGGAGAAGCACCGAGGCGACGATGGGCATCCGTGCATCGACCGGCGCGGTGATGACGGCCAGTGCGGCGAACGCGCACAGGGACATCAGTGGTGCGTCCAACCAGCCGTTGATCGGGCTCGGCGCCAAAGCGACGACTGCCAGCGCCCCGAGGACGGGCCAGGCCCACGGTCGGGCCACGGGCGTTCGGGGTGCGCGGAGCAGTCGCAGCAACGCCAGCGAAGCCAGCAGCGCTGGCCAGAACTGGGGAAGCATCGCGTCCTGGAGGTCATAGACCGACGAGAACCAGAACGATAGGTCCCACCCGTTTGCCGAGAAATGTTGCGCGGCCACGGTCAAGATCGCCGCAGCGAATGCCAGCCGGTAGCTACCCCACGCCGCAGCGAAGAGCGCGATGGTCAGCAGCGCCGGAATGACGATGAACCACCATCCGCCGGGGTTGTACGGGCCCTCCGACAGCATCGTCACCAGGACCCCGATCGGGCCTCCGGCCCGCTGCGTCAGGCCGTACACGAGCAGGGACAGCGCGGACAGTCGCAGTGCGGAGTGTCCCAGTGCCGATCGCGAGCCGAGACGGTCGACACCGGTGCGGGCGCGTAGCCCTCCGACCACGAGCGCCGCCGCTTCGCGGAGGCTCGGCCGCCGCGGGTTGTCAGCCGTGGCGAGCAGGGTTTCGAGCATCTCGTCGGCGCGATACTGCCGGTAGGCGCGGGGGTAGGCCCGCAGCAGCCACCGGTACCGGCGCTCCAGCTCGGTCATGCCGGCACCACCCGACCCGCAGCCGTCGGGCGGACGGAACGGTGGCGAACGACGCTCGCCGCCGCAGCCATCCGCTCCGCCTCCGCAGTCAACGCGGACATGCCTCGCTGGGTCAGCTCGTAGGTGCGGCGGGCGCGGCCGTTGACCACCGCTTCCTCGGCCACCCGCACCATCTCTTCACCGGTGAGCCGGTCCAGAGCGGCGTAGAGGGTGCCCGTCGTGAGGCGTACCCGCCCGTCGGACAACTCCAGCGCCCGCTTGACGATCGCGTAGCCGTGCAAGGGCTCGTCCTGCAACGCGGCCAGGATGAAGTAGGTGGGTTCGCGCATCGACGCGGAGGACCTGGTCATGCCGTCAACATAAGCAGATGATCGACGTATCGGTCAAGATCCCGAGCGCAATTCTGTACGATTCCGTCCTTTCCCGCTGATACCGTCGTACCGCGGCCAGGGAAGCTGTGCGGAGGAGATCGTCCAGCGTGACGGCGGGCCGGCGGTCCTGACGAGTTGCGGGGGGTTCCGGCCGTGTTCGACGGGTTCGAAGAATTCGACATCCCCACGTCCGGTGCGACGATCCACGGACGCCGTGGCGGAAACGGGCCTCCCGTTCTGCTCCTGCACGGCATTCCCGAGACGCACCTCATGTGGCATCGCGTAGCGCCGCAGCTTGCCGAGAACCACACGGTGGTCGTCACCGACATGCGGGGCTGGGGCGACAGCGGCAAACCGCCGAGCAGCGCCGATCACGAGCCGTACAGCATGCGAGCCGTCGCCCGCGACCAGATCGAGGTCATGCGGAGTCTGGGTCATGAGCAGTTCCGCCTCGTCGGACACGATCGCGGTGCCCGTTGCGCCTACCGTCTTGCGCTCGATGCACCCGACGTCGTCACTCGGCTGGCCGTCATGGACGTCGTTCCCATCGGCGATGTCTACAACCGTGCCGACAAGACGTTCAGCCTCTCCTACTGGGTCTGGTCCTTCCTGGCCGCGCCGGCGCCGGTGCCCGAGCGGTTCATCGACGCGGCGCCCGCCGTGCTCGTCGATTTCATGCTCGACACCTGGCCTGAGGTGAAGGATGCGTTCCCCGCCGAGGTGCGGGCCGCGTACGTCAAGCAGTTCACCGACCCTGCCACGGTCCACGCGATCTGCGAGGAGTTCCGCGCGGCCGCGACGGTGGACTACGAGCAGGACGAGGCGGACCGCGGAATCCGGAAGATCAAGTGCCCGGTGCTGTTTCTCTGGAGTCAACGGGGTCAGGTCGCGAAGCTCTACGACGACCCGCTCGGGATCTGGAGGGAATGGTCGGACGACGTGCGGGGCGGGCCCGTCCCGGTCGGGCACTTCATTCCGGAAGAGGCCCCCGAGCAGACCACACAGCAGCTCCTGGAGTTCCTGAGTTAGAGCCAGGTCGACGGGCGGCGGGAGGCCGGGCATGACGACCGGGGGCAGCAGCGAGCTGGTACGCCCGCCGAACGGGTCGACCCGCGCCACCCTGCTGGAGCTGCTCTTCGACGTCGTCTTCGTGGCGGCGCTCGCGCTGGTCTCGATGCTGATCGCGGACCGCGCCTCGTGGAACGGCGTCGCGCCGGTCGTGATCATGCTGATGGCGATCTGGTGGACCTGGTCGATCACGTCGACCACCACCGACTTCTACGATCCGGACCAGCGACCGATCCAGGCCATCCTGATGGTGACCATGCTCGGCGCCGTGGTGACCGCGGCGGCGTTGGCCGTCGACTCGCACGCGCTGGTCTTCGCGATCGGCTACGTGACCCCGCACCTGGTGCGTGGGGTGGTGCTGGTGACCGTGCTGCACCAGCACCGGCACATGGCCGAGCAGCGAGCGGCCCGCTTCCTCTTCTGGTTCGTGGTCTCCAGCTTCTTCTGGATCGGTGGGGCCCTGCTGCCGCACGGGTGGTCGTGGGCGCTCTGGGCCGTCGCCGTGACGATCGACTACGTCTCGGCCGCGGCGCGCTACCCGACGCCCGGTCTCGGCCGGGTGCCGTTCGCCCAGTACGAGAAGACGACCGACCACCTGGGTGAGCGCTACCAGCAGTTCATCATCCTGGCTCTCGGTGACGTCATCCTGGTGCCCACCCTGGAGATCAGCAGGTCCGAGTTCACCCTGGCCCGTTCGGCCGCCTTCCTGACCGCCTTCGCCTCGATGCTGCTGCTCTGGCAGATCTACGTCCTGAGGGCCGGATCCATCGTGCGGACCACCGCGCCGGGGCTGCTCCGGCGGGCGACCCGGCTGGCGCCGTACACGCACCTGGTCATGCTGGCCGGCGTGGTCTGCACCGCCGCCGCGTTCGACCTGGTCGTCGAGCGGCCCACCGGTGACACCCCGGCGCGGTGGATCGCGCTGATCCTCGGCGGGCCCGCGCTCTTCCTCGTGGGGCGCACGCTGTTCACCTACCGGATCGTCGGCACGTTCCCGTTGCACCGCGTGTTCTGGCTGGTGATCCTGGTGGCCGCCATGCCGTTGGTGGGTGGCTGGCCGCCGGTGCTGGTCACCACCTTCGTCGTGCTGGTGCTGGCCGGAGTGGTGGCCGGGGACACGATGGGTGGCCGTTTCGCCCGTCCCCTGCTGCGGGGGCGCCCCGGCTGACGGGCGCCGGCTACAGCGGATAGGTCCGGGCCACCGCCAGCATCTCCGAGCTGTGCGAGCCGACCACGCCGACGTCCGCGGGCCGGGCCCGGAACCCGGGCAGCCCGCCCAGCCCGTCGCTGGCGTCCATGGCGCGCAGGTTCACCTGTCCCGCCTTCGGAACCAGGGTCAGGGTGACCTCGACACCCTCCGGCGGCGGGGCGTGGAAGACGACGCCGAAGCCCCATCGGCCGTCGCGCGCCTTGACCGGCACGTCCCGCCCGGCCACGCTCGCCGAGCGCACCTCGGCCGTGGACGTGTCCACGTGCAGGGAGAGCAGCCGGACCGGCCGCTGCGGCAGCACCCGGACCCGTAGCACCCGCTGGTCGCCGGAGCGGGTGTCGGAGAGCGTCTCCAGCTTCGGGGCGGGCAGGTTCGCCGCCTGGGCCGCTCCGCTCCGCAGCTCCGCGTCACCGAGCCCGGGGAAGTCGTCGGCCACCGAAACGGCGCGGTCCACGTACCCGTCCGTCCACGGCTGGGGGGCCTCCTCGTGACTGAGCCACTGCGCCTTGCCGGTGCCGGCGTCGAGGGCGTACATGAGGTGGGTCGGCACGGGGTGCGCGGCGTCGAAGCGGTCCACGGCCAGGCCGACCCCGGCGAGCACCACGGCGGCGAGCGCGGCGGCGCCCGCGGGCAGCGCGCCGAGCCGGCGGGCCCGGAGCGCGAGCAGGCCGCGCTGGCCGCCGGCCTGCGGGTGCAGCAGGTCCACGACCGGCAGCGCGGCCAGGCCGAGCAGCACCGCGACGAGCGCCGCCACGCCGCCCATGCCCATGCCCAGCGCCGGGAAGAGCAGCACGATGGTGGGCAGCAGGATCACCACGGCCACCGCGCCGGCCAGGGTCACGGCGACCACCGGCCAGGGGCCGTCCCGGCGGGTGGCCAGCGCCGCGAGGCCGGCGAGCGCGCCGGCCAGGGCGGGCACGGTGGTCAGGTACGCGCCACCGGGCACCAGCACGGCGAGGAGCACCCCGAACAGGGCCAGCCAGACCAGGCCGCCGAAGGCCAGGGCGGCCGGGCCGGCCCAGCGGCGGGTCAGCGCGTACCAGGCGAACAGGATCGCGGCGGCGAGCGCCACCACGGCGAGCCGGTACCAGACCGGGCGGTACGGGTCGAGCAGCTCGGCGTAGCCGGGGCGGACGGTGGTGACCGCGGTCCAGAGCAGCCACGCGCCCAGCGGGGCGGCGACGACCGGCACGAGGGTCAGCCCGGCGCCGGCGGCGAGCCGCCCGGTGGTGGCCCGGCCGCGCCGGCGCAGCAGAACGCCGAGCGCGCCGACCGCGAGCAGGGCGGCCACCGCCAGCGGCAGGGTCAGCCAGCCGGGGTAGCGGACCAGCCCGCCGGGCACCGGGAAGTAGGTGTCGTCGTGGCCGGAGCGCAGGTCGCGCAGGTCGGTCCGGCCGAACTCGCGGGCCAGGCCGAGGGCGTTGTCGCCGTGCATCTGGAGGCTGCCCCGGTTCATCGCCTCGGGCACGTCGAGCGGGGTGTGGTAGACGGCGCCCCCGTCGATGTACGCCGAGTTCAGCCCGACGAACCGGTGGTCGAGGAAGGCGGTGAAGTCGGTGTCGTTGGGCAGCGCCCGGTAGATCTCCACGGCGAACGAGGTGCCCACCGGGTGCGGGGCGGCCCGGCCGAAGGCCTCCACGAGCTTCGCGTTGTTCCGGGACGTCTCGAACATGATCACCGGGCCGGTGGAGCCGCGGGCCTCCAGGTTGAGCACCACTCCGCCGTCGGCGGCCAGCGGGTGGTCGGCGGCGAAGCCGGCGGCCCCGCACAGGCACGCCTCCTCCGCGTCGGTGAGCACCAGTACCACGTCGTTGCGGGGGCGCGGGCCGGCGGCCAGCGCCCGGGCCACCTCCAGGATGGTCGAGGTGCCGGCGGCGTCGTCGTTGCCGCCCGGCCCGGACTGCACCGAGTCGTAGTGGGCCACCAGGAAGACCCGCCCGGTCGGGTCGGTGCCGGGCAGCCGGGCCACCACGTTGCGGACCCGGGCCAGGGTGGCGCCGCCGGCCGCCCCGCTGAGCTGCCCGGCCTCCGGGGCGACGGTGTCCTGCACCTCGGTCTCCAGACCCAGCCCGCGCAGCACGCCCACGACGTGCTCCCGGACCTGGTCGTTGGCGGGGCTGCCCGCCACGTGCGGCCGCGCCGCGATGACCTTGACCTGCTGGTACGCCCGCTCGGCGCTGAACGCGTCCGCGGGCGCGTCGGCGGGGCGGGGTGCGGGGGTGGCCAGGTCGACCAGGACGCCGGCGCCGACGGCGAGCAGCGCGGCGAGCGCGGCCAACGCGGCGGGCAGCCGCCGGCGTCCTGGTCGACCTGGCCA
>NZ_WBKT01000208.1 GCF_008868175.1 Micromonospora sp. AMSO31t | reverse complement strand
TGGGCCGCGGCCGACGACCAGCCCCCCGCCTGGACACCGCCGGGCGGCCAGCCCGCCGCCGGCCGGGCCACCGCGCAGGTGCCGCCGCCCGCCGAGCCGGGCGGCTGGAGCCCCGCCTCGCAGCCCGCCTGGGCCGCTCCGGAGCAGTCCGCCCCCGCCTGGGGGGCACCCGATCAGGGAGCACCCGCCTGGGGCGCGCCCGAGCAGGCCGACCCCCACCGCGGCGCCGAGCCGGGGCCGCCCGCCTGGGCCGCCGCCCCGCCGAACAACCCCACCGAGTCGACGCCGCCAGCCTGGGGTGCCCCGGCACCGTCCGGTGAGCAGCCGGCCTGGGCGCAGGCCGGCGAGCCGGGTGCCCGCGGCGCCGCCCAGGTGCCCGCGCCCGCCACCGTCCCGAACGAGTCGTGGGCCACCCCGACCGGTCAGGACGACCCGAACCGGCCCGGTGGGTGGAACCCGGCGACCGGCCAGCAGGACGACCCCGGCCGCTCCGGCGGCTGGCGCGCGGCGCAGGAGGACAACTCCGGCGGGTGGGCCGTCGGGGCCGCCGCGCAGCAGCAGGACGACCAGCCCGCCTGGGGTCAGCAGGGCGAGCAGGGCTGGACGCCGGCCGAGCCGACCGCCCGCGCCGCCGCCAAGGTCTCGGTCCCGGGCGCCGTTCGCCCCGAGGGCGCCTGGCCCGCCCAGGACGACCAGGGTCAGGCCGCGAGCTGGCCGAACGGTCCGGCGCAGAACGACGAGCACGGCCACGCCGGCGGCTGGCGGAACGGGTCGACGGCGCAGGACGACGATCCGGACCGCTCCGGCGGCTGGGCCGCGGGCCGGTCCGCCGGAGCCCCCGAGGTGCCGCAGCCGACCGCCTGGGGGGCGTCCGAGGAGCAGCGTCCGGCCGCCGCCTGGGGCGGCGCCGCGGTGCCGGAACAGCGTGAGCCGGAGCGACCGGCGGACGAGCCGGGGCAGCCCGGCTGGGGTTCTGCCGCCGTCCCGGCGCCGGCCGAGGCGCCGGCCCGGGCCAGCGCGTCCGTCCCGTCTCCCGACTCGCCGCCCGCCTGGAGCGGCAACCAGGACAACCCGGGGCAGTGGACGCGCGAGCGTACGCCGCTCCCGGAGGCCGAGCCGTGGGCGCCCGGCGAGGCCTGGGGCCGGACCGGCGAGGCCCAGCCCGAGCAGTCGGCATCGCCCGGCTGGGAGCCGGCCCGCGCCGACGACGGTCCGATGTACCAGCCGGCGCCGGGCCCGGGGATCTCCCCGGCCAACGCGGTGCCGCTGCCCCCGCAGGAGCAGCGGGTGCCGGGCGCCGCCCTGGCCGCCGCGCCGCCCGCCGACTACGCGTCGTTCACCCCGGGCGGCGAGCCGGGCGACCGCAACCCGCAGGCGTACGAGCCGGAGCCGGCAGCGGATGCCGGCTGGGGCGCGCCCGGACCGGCGCACGAGGAGCCGCAGTCACCGGCCGGGCCGGTGGTGCCGGGGCCGCGTACCTCGCCGGAGGCCGGCGCGGGCGGTGCCGTCTCGGCCAGCGCGTCGGTGCCGATGACCAGCCGCGTCACGCCGCCGGCCGACCAGCCGCTGCCCACGAGCGGCAATGCCGGCCCGCAGCCGCGCGTCTACGGCCGGCCCGCGCGACCCGAGCCGGAGGAGGCGCCCGGACAGGACGGCCCGAACGGCTTCGGTGAGCCGGTGCCGCACCCCCGGACGGACGAGTCGGACCGCGCGCACGGATACGCCGAGGCGCCCCCGATGCACTCGGCCCCGCCGTCCTCGCCGGCCGGCCCGCCGCCGTTCCCGCCCGGCGTGCCGTCCTTCGTGGACCAGCCCGGCAACAGCCGGCCGGTCAACGGGGTGCACCCGCACAACGGCGAGCGCCCGGGCGGCCCGCACGACCCGTTCGGCGGCCCCGGCGGCCCGCACGACCCGTTCGGCGCTCCTGCTGGCCACCAGGACCCGTTCGGCCCGCCTGCCCGCGACCAGTTCGGCGGGTCCGGTGACCCGTTCGGCGGGCCGGCCGGTGGCCGCGCCTCGGTCGGCGTCCCAGGGCAGGGCCCGATGGGCGAGCCGGGCGGCTTCCCGCCCGCGTTCCCGCCGCCGCCCCAGCAGGGCCCGCCGGCCTGGCCGCAGGCGGCGCCGGGCGGCGAACCGGCGGACCAGGGCCGCTTCGAGGCGTTCAAGCCGGAGGCGGAGCCGAAGACCGAGGCGCCCACGCCGAAGGTGCGCAACGGCCGGGTGCTGGCCGCGGTGCTGATCGCCGCGGTGCTCATCCTCGCCGTGCCGCTCGGCCTGCTCACCCTGCTCGGCAAGATCGGCGGGGACGACAAGCCGGCGGGCTTCGACCCGGCGGTGGGCTCCTGCGTCAAGCAGTCCGGCACGACGGCCGTGGCGGTCGACTGCGGCGAGCAGGGTGCGTTCACCGTGGTGTCGAAGGTGGACAGCAAGGACAAGTGCGCCGACCCGGCGCAGCCCCAGGTGGTCCTTCCCGGCGACGGGTCCAACCGGGTGCTCTGCCTCAAGCCGGCCGGCCAGTAGCAACTCCCACGACGGCGGGGCCACGGTGGTCCGTGGCCCCGCCGTCGTCGTCACCTGTGCCAGTGCGGGTCGCGACCGAGGTACGCCAGCAGGGCGGTGACCGGGTCGGCACCGGGCTCCACGGGCAGCGCGGCGGCGTACGCGAATCCGCGCAGCGGCTCGGCGGTCGCCCGGGCCGCCGGCATGAGCTGCTCGGCCAGCTCGGCGGTGAGCGGCGCCGGCTGCCCGGTGGCCACCGCGACGTCCCAGGCGTGGACCGCGGCGTCCAGCGCGCAGGCCGCGGCGGCGAGCTGGGGGTCCATGGTCGGCGCGGGCGGCAGCGGCGTGCCGACCGGACCGGCCGCCGGGTCGATCCCCGCCCACGCCGCGGTGGCGGCCTCGACCGCGCTCCGCACGACACTCTGGACGCCCTCGTCGTGACCGCGCGGCGGGTCGAACGGGTTGTACGCCGGGAGCGCGCCGGCGCCGACGGACGCCGCCCACCCGTGCTGGTCGCCGGCGGCGTGCATGAGCACCTGCCCGACGGTCCACCGGTCGCACGGGGTCGGGTCGTCGAGCCGGTCGGCCGGCACCCCCTCGGCGGCACGGCGGAGGAGGTCCAGGGCGGTGGTGAGGACGGGGAAGCTCACGAGGCCGGTCCTTTCGGGAACGCCGCCCGCGAGGTCTTCCTGGCCGACCCCGACGCGCCCGTCTCGGCCGTGGCCGCCCGCGCGGGCGTCGGCATCAGCGCCCTCTACCGGCGTTACCCCGGCAAGCAGGACCTGCTCCGCGCCCTCGCATCCGACGGCCTGGCCCGCTACATCGCCGACCTGGAGGACGCACTCTCCGCCGAGGCCCCGCCCTGGGACGCCTACGTCACCTGCCTGCACCGCGTCGTCGAGGGCGGCGGCCAGGCGCTCGCGCAGCGGCTGGCCGGCACGTTCGCCCCCACCCCGGAGCTGACCCGCATGGCCGAGCAGGCGACCCGGCTGGCCGACACCCTCCTGGACCGGGTACGCGAGTCGGGCGACCTGCGCGACGACGTCAGCGGGGCCGACATCGTGCTGCTGCTGGAAACCGTCATGCTGGTCGACCTCCCCGGTGCCGACCGTGGAGTCGCGCTGCGGCACCGCTATCTCGCCCTGCTGCTCCAGGCCCTGCACAATCCGGTCGAGGCCCCGCTCCCCGGCGTCCCGGCCCGGCAGGAGGACCTGGTGGCCCGCTGGCGAAGCCGCTCCGACCGGTGACCGTGTCGCTCTTCACCGCCCCATCGGGCCGGCCGCCGCCGGCGGTGCGGCACGATGGGGGCATGAGCGCACGAGTACGGGCCCCCGAGCTGCGCGGCCGGGGCTGGCTGAACACCGGCGGCAAGGACGTCACCCTGGCCGACCTGCGCGGCAAGATCGTCCTCTTGGACTTCTGGACCTTCTGCTGCATCAACTGCCTGCACGTGCTCGACGAGCTGCGCCCGCTCGAGGAGAAGTACGGCGACGTCCTGGTCGTGATCGGGGTGCACTCGCCGAAGTTCGAGCACGAGAAGGACGCCGCGGCCCTCGCCGCCGCCGTCGAGCGGTACGGCGTGCACCACCCGGTGCTCGACGACCCCGAGATGGACATGTGGCAGCAGTACGCGGCGAAGGCCTGGCCGACCCTGTCGGTGGTCGACCCCGAGGGCTACGTGGTCGCCACCATGGCCGGCGAGGGGCACGCCGAGGGGCTGGCCCGGCTGATCGACGACCTGATCGCCACCCACGAGGCGAAGGGCACCCTGCACCGGGGCGAGGGCCCGTACGTGCCGCCGGCCGAGCCGGAGACCGCGCTGCGCTTCCCCGGCAAGGCCGTGGTGCTCGACGGCGGCAACCTGCTGGTCTCCGACTCGGCCCGGCACTCCCTGGTCGAGCTGGCGCCGGACGGGGAGACCGTGGTGCGGCGGATCGGCACGGGCAGCCGCGGCCACGCCGACGGGCCGGCGGGGGAGGCCACGTTCTCCGAGCCGCAGGGGCTCTGCCTGCTGCCCCCGCAGGTGGCCGAGCTGGCCGGCTACGACCTGGTCGTCGCGGACACCGTCAACCACCTCCTGCGCGGCGTGCGGCTGGAGACCGGCGAGGTGGTCACGGTCGCCGGCACCGGGCGGCAGTGGCGCTCGACGGTCGACGACCACGCGCACGACGCCCGCGCGGCCGACCTCTCCTCCCCCTGGGACGTCGCCTGGTACGACGACCGCGTCATCGTCGCCATGGCCGGCATCCACCAGCTCTGGTGGTTCGACCCGGCGAAGCGGACCGCCGGCATGTACGCCGGGACCACCGTGGAGGCGCTGCGCGACGGCCCGCTGCCGGACGTCTGGATGGCCCAGCCCTCCGGCCTCTCCGTCTCGGCCGACGGCGCCCGGCTCTGGGTCGCCGACAGCGAGACCAGCGCGATCCGCTACGTGGAGAACGGCGTGATGGGCACCGCCGTCGGGCAGGGCCTGTTCGACTTCGGGCACGTGGACGGCCCGGCGGACCGGGCGCTGCTCCAGCACCCGCTGGGGGTGTGCGCGCTGCCGGACGGCTCGGTGCTGATCGCGGACACCTACAACGGGGCGGTGCGCCGCTTCGACCCGGCGACCGAGCAGGTCGCCACGGTGGCCGACGGGCTGGCGGAGCCGAGCGACCTGGTGCTGACCGCCGAGGGCGAGGTGCTGGTGGTCGAGTCGGCCGCGCACCGGCTGACCCGGCTGGCCCCGGGCGCGTTGACCGCGGCGGGCGCGAACACGGTGGACGGGCCGCGGCACAAGCTGGAGCGCAAGCCCATGGACGTGGCGGCCGGCGAGCTGACCCTCGACGTGGTCTTCACGCCCGCCCCCGGGCAGAAGCTGGACGAGACGTACGGACCGTCGACCCGGGTGGTGGTCTCGGCGTCTCCGCCGGAGCTGCTGGTCGAGGGTGCCGGGACGAGCACGGACCTGTCCCGCCGGCTGGTGCTCAACGGCGACGTGGCGGAGGGCGTGCTCCAGGTGACCGCCCAGGCGGCCACCTGCGACGCCGACGTCGAGCACGCGGCCTGCCACCTCACCCGCCAGGACTGGGGCGTCCCGGTCCGGGTGGTGGCCGGCGGGGCGACCCGCCTGCCGCTGGTGCTGCGCGGCCTGGACGCCTGACGGGCCGGGCCGCCGGTCAGGCGAACGAGGTGGGGGTGACCCCGGCGTCGATGAGGGCGGCCCGGACCAGTTCGGCGCAGCGCACCGCGCCGGGGGTGTCGCCGTGGAGGCAGATCGACTCGACCGGGCAGGGCACCACGCTGCCGTCGACGGCCACCACGATCCGCTCGGTGGCCATCCGGACCGCCCGCGTGGCCACCTCGTCGGGGTCGGTGACCAGCGCGTTCGCGGCGCTCCGGGGCACCAGTTGCCCGTTGGGCAGGTAGTTGCGGTCGGCGAAGCCCTCGGCGACCACCCGCAGGCCCGCGCCCACGGCGAGCTGGGCGAGCACGGAGCCGGGCGGGCAGAGCACCGGCAGCTCGTGGTCGTACCCGCTGACCGCGGCGACCAGCGCCGCGGCCTGGACCTCGTCGCAGGCGGCCGCGTGGTAGAGCGCGCCGTGCGGCTTGAGGTAGCGCACCCGGGTGCCGGTCAGCCGGCAGAAGCCGTCCAGCGCGCCGAGCTGGTAGATCGTCTCGTCGCGCAGGGCGGCGAAGTCGTACGCGATGTGCCGCCGGCCGAAGCCGGCGAGGTCCCGGTAGCCGACCTGGGCGCCGACGGCGACCCCGCGCCGCGCGGCGCCGGCACAGATCCGGTGCATGGTGGACGCGTCACCGCCATGGAAACCGCAGGCGACGTTGGCGGAGGTGACCAGCCCCAGCAGCGCCTCGTCGTCGCCGAGCCGCCAGATGCCGAATCCCTCACCGAGGTCAGCGTTGAGGTCCATGGAACGTCACCGTAGTCGCTGGGCGGGCCTGCGCGAGCGGGGTCACGTCCTCCACCACCCCGATGACCGGGTATCCGCCAGTGGTGGGGTGGTCGGCCAGGAAGATCAGCGGTTGGCCGTCCGGCGGCACCTGCACCGCGCCGAGGACGAGGCCCTCGCTGGGCAGCTCGCCGGCCACCGCGCGGGGCAGGGCCGCGCCGACCAGTCGCGCGCCGACCCGGTTGCTGGCGGGGCTGATCGCGTACGCGGTGCGGAGCAGCAGGTCGAGTGCCGCGGGAGTGAACCAGTCCTGCCGGGGGCCGGGGCGCAGGGTCAGCCGCAGCCCGGCCGGCACGGCCGGGGCGACGGTGAGGTCCACGGGGGCCGGTGGGCCGGTCGTGACACCGAGGGGCAGCCGGTCGCCGTCCCGCAGCGGGGGCGGGCCGAGGCCGGAGAGCGTGTCGGTGGCCCGGCTGCCGAGCACCGGCGCGACCGCGATCCCGCCGGAGACGGCGAGCCAGCTGCGCACCCCGGTGTGGGCCGGACCGATGTGCAGGGTCGCCCCGGCGGGCAGCGACAGCGGCCGGCCCGTGTCCCCGGGCCGGCGCTCGACGCCGGAGGACGCGTCGGGTGGTCGGCGCCCGGCCGGTCGGCCACCGGGCGACGCTTCGGCGAGCCGGCGCTCGACCAGCACGTCCACCGCCGCGCCGGTGAGTGCCACCGTGACGGCCCGGCCGAACCGCAGGACGCAGCCGGTCAGGGTGATCTCCAGGCCGGCGGCGTGCTCCGGGTTGCCGACGAGCCGGTTGGCCAGCCGCAGGGCGGCCGGGTCGAGCGCGCCCGAGCGGGGCACGCCGAGGTGTGCCCAGCCGGGGCGGCCCTGGTCCTGCACGGTGGTGAGGGCACCGGCCCGGAGCACCTCGATCACGCACTCACCAGCCGGACGCGGGTGCCCGGGGTGAGTCGGGCGGGTGGGTCGGCGTGCACGTCGAAGAGGACCAGGTCGGTGCGACCGACCAGCAGCCAGCCGCCGGGCGAGGCGGTCGGGTAGATCCCCGCGTACGGGCCGGCCAGCGCCACCGAGCCGGCCGGCACCCGGGTGCGCGGGGTGGCGAGCCGGGGCACCGCCAGCTCGGCCGGCAACCCGGTGAGGTACGCGAATCCCGGCGCGAAGCCGCAGAAGGCCACCCGGAACTCGGTCCCGCGCAGCCGCTCGACCGCGGTGGGCACGTCGACGCCCCAGTGTCCGGCTACGGTGGGCAGGTCCACGCCGTCGTACACGGTGGGGACCCGGACCTCGGCGGCGCTGGCGGCGGTGGCCACGCGTCCCGGGCTCCACCGGGCGATCCGGGCGGCGGCCGCCGCCGGGTCCGGGACGCCGTCGACCAGGACGGTGGCCGCCGCGGGGACGATCTCGACGGCGCTCAGCTCGCCGGCCGACCGGCGGCGCCACAGCTCGGCCCGCCACCCCTCGACCTGTTCGGGGCCGTCACAGTCGAGCAGCAGGGCGTGTGCGCCGACGGGCCGGATCCGCATCCCGTCATCCTCGCGTCGGCGGACGTGACGGTCCACACTACTTGCAAGTAACCTACGGTGTCGTAACCTGTTTGACGTGACCACCTCCGCACCGCTCCGGCTCAAGCCGGCCGACATCGGGAAACCCCGCATGCGCGGCTGGCTGCACACCTACGCGTTCTTCGCCGCGCTGGTCTGCGGCCTCGTGCTGTGCTCCATCGCCGCCGCACGCCCCGGCTGGGCCCCGCTGGTGAGCTGCCTGGTCTACAGCCTGACCGTGTGCGGCCTGTTCGGCACCAGCGCGCTCTACCACCGCCGGGTCTGGTCCGAGCGGGGCTACCAGATCATGCGCCGGATGGACCATTCGATGATCTTCGTGTTCATCGCCGGCACCTACACGCCGTTCTGCACGCTGCTGCTGGACACCCGGCACGCCACGATCATGCTCGGCCTGGTGTGGGGCGGGGCGCTGGCCGGAGTGGCGATCAAGCTGATCTGGCCGCACGCGCCGCGCTGGGTCTCGGCCCCGCTCTACCTGGCGCTCGGCTGGGTCGCCGTGACCATGCTGCCGGAGATCCTGCACGCCGGCGGCGTCACCGCCCTGGTGCTGCTGACGGTCGGCGGGGCGATCTACAGCGTCGGCGCGGTCTTCTACGCGCTGCGCCGGCCGAACCCGTGGCCCACCGTCTTCGGTCACCACGAGTTCTTCCACGCCTGCACGCTTCTCGCGGCGATCTGCCACCACATCGCGATCTACTTCGCGCTGTTCGCCTGATCGCCGGCGCCGGTCGGGAAGACGGGCGAGGGCCCCGCACCGTCGCGGGGCCCTCGGCGGTTCGCGGTGCCGGTCAGACCGGGTAGCCCGAGCCCGGGCGGCGCACCTCGCGGTACTCCTCGCGCACGACCCGGTCGTCCTGCACCGGCACGACCGGCTCGGCGACGACGCGCTCCCGCACCGGGGCGGCCACGACCCGGCGGCGGCTGTTCCAGAAGTAGAGCGTGGTGAGCAGGCCCGCCACTCCGGCGAGCATGAGCACCCAGCCCACCACGTTCAGGTTCAGCCATCCCAGGTTGGCGTCGATGGCGAACGCGAAGATCGCGCCGAGCGCGATGAGGAAGATGCTGGCACCGATGCCCATGACGTCGCCTCCTTGGCGTCCTGCTGGCGTTTTCTGCCCGCCGCGGCCATGGATGAGGTAGCGGCACACATCGACATACCCAGGCGCTGAGATCGCCAATCAGGCAAGCTGAGCGCATGACGGACGGCAGGAACCAGCAGCGGACGTTGGTGCTGCTGCGACACGCCAAGGCGGAGCAGTCCCCGGAGATCCCGGACGAGGAGCGGCCGTTGACCGCACGCGGCCACGCCGACGCGGCCGCGGCCGGCGCCTGGCTGGCCCGGCACGCGCTCCTCCCCGATGTGGTGCTCTGCTCGACCGCCCGGCGGACCCGGCAAACCTGGCACGGGGTGGCGCTGGGCGCGACGGGATCACCGCCGGAGGGAGGCCCGGCCGGGTCGGCGCCGGTGGTCCGCTATGAGCCGGCAGCGTACGACGCGCACCCGGAGGCGCTGCTGGACGTGGTACGGGCGGTCGACCCGACGGCCCGCTACGTGCTGCTGATCGCCCACAACCCGGGCATCTCGCTGCTCTCCGCGCTACTCGACCCGGAGCGGGCCGATCCGGACGGGCTGCGCACCACCGACCTGGTCGTGCACCGGCCGACCGTGCGCTGGGCCGAGCTCGGGCCGGGTGGGGCGCCCATCACCGGACGGCACACCGCACGCGGCTGAGCCCGCCGGGCGGCGGGCTCAGCCGCGTGCGGTGTGCCGTCCG
>NZ_WBKT01000207.1 GCF_008868175.1 Micromonospora sp. AMSO31t | reverse complement strand
CCACCCGGCCGCTCCCGCGCCGCCGCCGCCGCATCCCATCCGGACCACGCCGGCCAGCCCGCCACGCCCCACGCCGGTGCCCTCACCGTCGCCGTCCGACCCGGAGCCGAGCCCCAGCCCGACCGGCGAACCGACCCCGAGCCCGGAGCCGACCCCGACCGCCGAGCCGTCGCCCACCGGCGACCCGGACCCGACGACCGAGCCGACCGACGGCACGCCGTCACCGACCGGCACGCCGTCGTCGGAGTCGCCCACGCCGACGCTCAGCCCGCGCGACGACCCGCACCCGAGCGCCACGGCGTCGGGCACCACGGCCCCGACCGCGTCGCGAGCCTGATCCGGCCAGCGGCCGTTCCCGACGGCCCGGCGGGTCAGGCCGGGTCGTCGGTGAGGCGGTGGCGGTTCGCCTCGATCCAGGCGTCCAGCGCCGCCGGATCGTCCGGGTCGACGCCGTCCGCCATGAGCTGGGCGACGGCGGCCGTGGCCGGGCTGCGGCGCTCGCCCGTGCTGTAGAGCCGGGCGAACTCGGGGACCATCTCCTCGATCGCCTCGTCCGTGCGGGCGGCCGCCGCCGGGGCCAGCCCTCGCTGGCGGGCCGCGTACGCCGCCCAGCCGCGCAGCACCCGGGGCAGCATGGCGGCGTCGTCCATGTCGAGCACGGCCCGCCGGTGCACCCAGTCGAGCAGGAACAGCTCCGCGACCGTCGGGCTCCACCGCATCGGGTCGGCGTCCGGGAAGCTCGCCGCGTGGTCCAGCAGCAGACCCAGGCAGAAGTGCAGCGAGGCCAGCTCCCCGTCGGCCACCCGGTCCAGGCCGAACCGGACCGCCTCCGGCGAGCCGAGGAAGGCCCGCACCAGCCCGGTCCGTGCCTCGTCGGTGAGCGCCGGGACATCGGTCGTCGCCGCGGGCGCCGGGCCGGGCAGCGCGGCCAGCCGCGCACCCACCAGCGCCCGGTCGGTGGCCAGCGAGCCCTGCGCCGGCAGCTCGCCGAGGTCGTCGGTGATCGCCAGGTGGCGGCTCACCTCGACGCGCATCCGGGCCGGGTCCTCGGTGCGGAACCAGGTGAACTCGTCCTGGGTGCAGATCTCGCGGGCCTGCTCGACGATCCGGGCGGCCGGGCCGCCCACGAACACGTCCTTGGTGATCCCGATGTTGTGGTCGACCAGGGCCACCAGGGCGTGCTCCGGGCCACCCTCGTCGTCGTCGTAGGCGAACGTGGCCAGGTAGGAGGTCTGGTCGCCGTACACGTCGCCGTACGACCAGGCGCCCGTGAGGTGCACCCGGCCCAGTTGGCCGGCCCACGCGGGCGCGTACGCGCCGGGTCGGACCCGGCCGGCGCCCTCGGCGTCGGGCACCAGGGTGGCGAAGACGGCGCGGATGGTGGTCGCGGCGGCGCTGCGGCGGCGCGACGTGGCGGTCAGGAAGCCGGCCACGAACTCGCGGACGGCGTTGTCCCGGTCGGTCTCGGCAACGGCGTAGACGCTGCCGAGCAGCGCGGCGCCGAGCATCTCCGCGTCCAGGGCGGAGTCGAGCCTCGTCACGTCGCGAGCGGCGTGCAGCACCGCCTCGTAGGGGGTCTGTGGCGTGGCCATGCACCGACCCTACGCCGCCCGGCCCGCCCGGACACCGGTCAGCACGCCGGGCATTCCGCGCCGGGGCTCAGCCCCGGGCCGCCTCCCGCAGCGCCTCGCGCGCCTCGCCGTAGCGGGCCAGCACCGCCCAGACCGGGTTCAGCACGTGCTTCTCGCCGACGCTGCCCACCGACGTGAGCAGGCGCTGCTCGGCCCGGCGCCGGGCGCGCCGCGCCGCCCACCGGATCACCGGCCGGGTCAGCGCCGCCACCAGCAGCCCGGCCAGCAGGCCGCCGAGCAGCAGCACGGTGGGCCAGGGCACCTCGCCGAGTTCCGGATAGTCGAGGGCGGGCAGGCCGAGGATGCGCAGCGCGTAGCCCAGCAGCAGCCAGGCCAGGCCGGCCAGCGCCGCGAGGGTGACCAGCCACTGGAGCGCGCCGACCACCCCCCACCAGGTCGGCCGGCGGTCCATGCCCAGGTCGGTGGCGGCCACCGCGTGGTCCAGCGCGTCCGGCAGGTCAGCCAGCCGGGACCGGGCCGCGGCGGTCACCGCGGCCGGCCAGGGTGCCGGCAGGTCGGCGGCGGAGCGGTCGGCCACCGCGCGGATGGCCAGGTTGAGCGCCGAGCGCTGCGCGGCGGTCGGATCGGGTACGGAGGTGGCCGCGACCAGGCTCTCCGCCGGCGCGTCGGCGCCCCCGCCCGGCAGGTGCAGCCGGCGCAGCGGGTCCGGCCGCAGCTTCCGCCAGCCCCGGACCAGCGGCCAGCCGGTGCTGCCGACCGCCCGGTGCCGGTACGCCCCCTCCACCGCCTCGGCCACCGTCGGCACGCCGGCCGCTCCGGCCAGCGCCGTGGTGAGCTCCCGTGCCGAGGCGTCACCCGGCCCGGCGCGCGGCGGCTCGGGCCCGACCAGCGGGTCGAGCCCGGCCACCACGGCGTCCACGTCGCCGGCCAGCCGGCGCAGCGCGGCCTGCCGCTCGGCGACCGTGCGCTCCAGCTCGGCGCGGAGCCCGTCCAGCCCGGCCGGGTCCACCGCCACCGTGGGCAGCAGCGGCACTCCCTCCAGCCCGTCGGCGTCGAGCAGCCGGCGCAGGTCGCCGAGGACCCGGGGCAGCTCGGCCGGGGGCAGCCGGTCGGCCTGGTTGAGCACCACCACGGTCACGTCGCGGTGCCGGTGGAACTCGCGCAGGTAGCTGGTGTGGATCACGCGGTCGGCGTACTTCTGCGGGTCGACCACCCAGACCACCAGGTCGACCAGGCCGAGCAGCCGGTCCACCTCCAGCCGGTGGGTCCGCTGCACCGAGTCGAAGTCGGGCAGGTCCAGCAGGACCAGCCCGTGCAGGCCGGACTCGTCGTCGCCGTCCAGCGGGCTCTCCCGGACGAACCGGTGCCGCGGCAGCACCCCGATCCAGTCGAGGAGCCGGGACGCGCCGTCGAGCTGCCCCCAGACGCAGGCGTGCGCCACCCCGGTGGTCGGCCGGCGGACGCCGACCGGGGAGAGGTCCAGCCGGGCCAGGGCGTTGAACAGGCTCGACTTGCCGCTGCCGGTCGCACCGGCCAGCGCGACCACGGTGTGGTGGCCGGAGAGGGCCAGCCGGGTGCCGGCCCGCTCGACCACGGTGTGCGCGGCGACCAGTTCGGCGTCGGGCACCTGGCCGTCGACCGCGCCGAGGAAGCGCTGGAGGGCCTGGAGCCGCGCGATCAGGACGTCAGGGTCGACCCGCTGCCCGCCCCGGAACGCCTCCCGCATCCGGCCGACGATGTTGCTCACGCGCGCCCACCCTCGTCGGCGGCGGGCAGCACCGCGCCCGAGGTGCCGGAGAGGCCGGCGCGGTGCCGGGCCTTCTCCACCTCGCCGGCTGACCGGCGCAGCGCGGCGCCGGTGTCGGCGGCCGGGCGCGCCTCGGCGGTGCGGGCGAGGAACCGCTCGGCCTCTTCCGCCAGCAGCGCGCCGATCCGATCCAGCAGGTCCACCCGCGCCTTGCTGGCGAGGTTGCGGACCGCCTGGTCGCCGAAGATCGCCTGGAGCACCGCCTGGGCGGCGACCGTGGTGCCCGCGCCGGTGGCGACCTCCAGCCCGGTCGGGATGAAGGCGGTGGCCGCGAAGACCGCGATCATGACGGCCAGGCCGGTGGCGTTGACCGCGTACGCGGCGGTGCGGGCCACGAAGCGGCGGTCGCCGCCCTCGGCCCGGACCAGTTCGAGCACGCCGCGCTGCCAGTCGCGGACCAGGCGCTCGGCGCGCTCGGGAAGATCGGCCGACGGGTGCGCCAGCTCGGGTTCGAGCAGCGCCGCCCCGGCCGGGTGCGCCTTCCACCCGGTGTACGCGTTCTCCGCCGCCTCGGCGGACACCCCGCGCAGCAGCGTGACCAGTTGCGACTCGATGGCGTTCCGCAGCTCGGCGGCCGGGGCCGGACGGCCGGTGACCGCGGCCACCACCCGGTCGCGCAGCCGGCCGATCCGCGCCTCCAGGCTGCGGAAGAACTCACCGGTGCCGACGAACTCCTGCCAGCGGGCCAACACCTCGCCGCGGAGCAGCCGGCCGTCCTTGAGCCCCTGGTCGACCGTCCGCTCCGCCCCCCGGTACGCCGCCCGCACCCGCTCGTCCAGCGCGTCGGCGGCGGCCACCTGCTCGTCGGCGGCGTCGGCCAGCGCGTCGACGGTGGGGTGCAGCGCGGCCAGCGCGCCGTCGAGGGTCTGCCGGACCACCGCCGAGCGGGCCTCGGCGTCGGCGGCGAGCCGCGCGAACCAGGCGGACAGCGGGGCGGTGACCCGGTCGGGGAGCAGGCCCTGCCCGTCCACCCAGGTCTCCGGCAGGACGAACAGCGGCGCGGCGCCCAGGTCCTGCGCGGCGAGCATCTCGGACAGGTGGGCGGCGATCTCGTCGGCCGCCTCCGGGGGCACCCGGTCGAGGACCATGGCGATGGCCGTGCCCCGGGCCCGGGCGCTGCGCAGCAGCTCCCACGGGACGGCGTCGGCGTAGCGGGCGGCCGTCGTGACGAAGAGCCAGAGGTCGGCGGCGGCCAGCAGCTGACCGGCGAGCGCCCGGTTGGCGTCGACCACCGAGTCGATGTCGGGCGCGTCGAGGAAGGCCAGCCCGGCCGGGAGCGCGGGAGCGGTGACCAGCTGGAGGGTGCCCGGGTTCTCGCTCGGCTCCGTGGTGCGGGTCAGGCCGGGCAGCAGCTCGCCCTGGCGGAACCAGGCCGCGTCGGCCGGGTTGCAGACCAGCACCGGCGAGCGGGTGGTCGGGCGGAGCACCCCGGCGGCGCTGACCCGCGCCTGGACCAGGCTGTTGACCAGCGTCGACTTGCCGGCGCCGGTGGAGCCGCCGACCACCACGAGCAGCGGGGCGTCGAGACGGGCGAGCCGGGGCAGCAGGTAGTCGTCGAGCTGGTCGGTGAGGCCGGCGGCGGTGCGGCGGGCGGGCTCGGCCGAGGGCAGGGCGAGGGGGAACCGGGCCGCCCCGATCGCGGCCCGCAGGCCGGTGAGTGCGGCGGGCAGACCTTCCGCGGCGTCGGCGGGCAGGTCCCCACCGGTGTCGTGGGGGCCGGTGCGGGCGGCGACGGCGGGCGCGCCGGCATGGGTGGCGGGATCGCCGTGCGTCGTCACCGCTAAAGCGTGCCCGACCGACGCAAGGTAAGACAACCGGACGGTAATAACGGTCAGGTTGCGTCGGGTCGGCTCAACCTGGACTTGCGGATCGCCCCGGGCGTGGCACTATTGAGTCAAGTTCACTCAACTTGTGGTGCGGTCGCTGCGGGCGACCCGCCGGGCAGGCCCGTTGACCTGCTCACCGTTACGAAGCGAGGAAGCGAACATGGCACGTGCGGTCGGCATCGACCTCGGCACGACGAACTCCTGCGTCAGCGTTCTCGAGGGCGGTGAGCCCACCGTCATCGCCAACGCGGAGGGCTCGCGGACGACCCCCTCGATCGTCGCGTTCGCCCGCAACGGCGAGGTGCTCGTCGGTGAGGTCGCGAAGCGCCAGGCGGTGACCAACCCGGACCGGACCATCCGCTCGGTCAAGCGGGAGATCGGCACCAACTGGACCGTCGACATCGACGGCAAGAAGTACACCCCGCAGGAGATCTCGGCCCGCACGCTGATGAAGCTCAAGCGGGACGCCGAGGCGTACCTGGGTGAGCAGATCACCGACGCGGTCATCACCGTGCCGGCCTACTTCAACGACGGCCAGCGCCAGGCCACCAAGGAGGCCGGTGAGATCGCCGGCTTCAACGTGCTGCGGATCGTGAACGAGCCGACCGCCGCGGCCCTGGCGTACGGCCTCGACAAGGGCTCCAAGGAGCAGACCGTCCTGGTCTTCGACCTGGGTGGCGGCACCTTCGACGTCTCGCTGCTGGAGCTGGCCGAGGGCGTCATCGAGGTCAAGTCCACCAGCGGTGACAACCACCTCGGTGGTGACGACTGGGACCAGCGCATCATCGACCACCTGGTGAAGACCTTCCGCGGCGAGCACGGCATCGACCTGTCCCAGGACAAGATGGCCATGCAGCGGCTCAAGGAGGCGGCCGAGAAGGCCAAGATCGAGCTGTCCGCCGCCACCACCACCAACATCAACCTGCCGTACATCACCGCCGGCTCGGCGGGCCCGCTGCACCTCGACGTGACCCTGAGCCGCGCCGAGTTCCAGCGGATGTCGCAGGACCTGCTGGACCGCTGCAAGGGCCCGTTCGAGCAGGCCGTCAAGGACGCCGGGATCAAGGTCTCGGACGTCGAGCACGTCATCCTGGTCGGCGGCTCGACCCGGATGCCGGCCGTGACCGACCTGGTCAAGCAGCTCACCGGCAAGGAGCCCAACAAGGGCGTCAACCCGGACGAGGTCGTCGCCGTCGGCGCCGCCCTGCAGGCCGGTGTGCTCAAGGGTGAGGTCAAGGACGTCCTGCTGCTCGACGTGACCCCGCTGAGCCTGGGCATCGAGACCAAGGGCGGCATCTTCACCAAGCTGATCGAGCGCAACACCACCATCCCGACCAAGCGCTCCGAGGTCTTCACCACGGCCGACGACAACCAGCCGTCGGTGCTGATCCAGGTGTTCCAGGGCGAGCGCGAGATCGCGGCCTACAACAAGAAGCTCGGCACCTTCGAGCTGACCGGCCTCCCGCCGGCGCCGCGCGGCGTGCCGCAGATCGAGGTCACCTTCGACATCGACGCCAACGGCATCGTCAACGTGCACGCCAAGGACCTGGGCACCGGCAAGGAACAGAAGATGACGATCACCGGCGGCTCCTCGCTGCCGAAGGACGACATCGAGCGGATGCGCCGGGACGCCGAGGAGCACGCCGACGAGGACAAGCGCCGGCGCGACGAGGCCGAGACCCGCAACCTGGCCGAGGCGCTCCAGTGGCAGACCGAGAAGTTCCTCGCCGAGAGCGGCGACAAGCTGCCCGCGGAGAACCGCGACCAGCTCAACGAGGCGCTCGGCGAGCTGCGCAGCGCACTCGGCGGCCAGGACATCGACAAGATCAAGGCCGCGCACGAGAAGCTGGCGCAGGTCTCCCAGCAGGCCGGCTCGCTGCTCTACTCGCAGCAGCAGGGCGAGCAGGGTGCCCCGGGCGAGGCCGGGCCGGGCGCGGGTGCGACCGGTGGCGCCCAGGCCGGCGGCCCCGACGACGTGGTCGACGCGGAGATCGTGGACGAGGACAAGAAGTGACCTTCGGTCCCGGACACGTTTCCCACCGCGAGAGGGATGAGGTAGCCGCATGACGGAGAAGCCACGAGCCGCCGACCCGGGGTCCACCGGGTCGGCGCCGGGTGGCTCCGCGACCGCCGGCCAGGGCGCCGGCGAGGAGCCGCGCGTCGTCATCCGCGACAAGCGCAAGATCGGCAAGACCACCGAGCAGTCGGTGGCCGACACGTCGGCCGCCGACGCCGCGGCCGACGCGCCCGCCGAAGGGCTGGTCGAGGAGGTCGAGGTCGTGGTCGACGAGATCGAGGGCGAGGCCGACGCCCCGGTCTCCGGCCCGCCGGTGGTCGACGCGCCGGCCCAGCCGAGCGAGGAGTCGACCACCGAGAAGGCGCCGCTGGGCGGCGAGGTGGAGTCGCTCCGGGCCGAGCTGGACGAGCGGACCCGCGACGTCCAGCGGGTGTCGGCCGAGTACGCCAACTACCGCAAGCGGGTCGACCGGGACCGCAGCCTGGTCCAGGAGCAGGCGACCGGCACGGTGCTGACCGCACTGCTGCCGATCCTCGACGACCTGGACCGGGCCCGCGAGCACGGCGACCTGGTGGGCCCGTTCGGCAGCGTGGCCGAGCAGCTCACCACCGCGCTGACCAAGTTCGGCCTGACCGCCTTCGGCGAGCAGGGCGACCCGTTCGACCCGACCCGGCACGAGGCGGTGGCGCACCAGACCTCCGCCGACGTGACCGAGCCGACCTGCGTGCAGGTCATGCGCCGGGGTTACCAGCTCGGCGAACGGCTCCTGCGGCCCGCCCTGGTCGCGGTCGCCGAGCCCGAGTAGTGCCGACCCGTGACGTCCCGCCCGCCCACGCCGGCCGGGCGGGACGACCGGGGGACGTCCCGTGGAAGGGGGTGGACCGGTGAGTTCCAAGGACTGGATCGAGAAGGACTACTACGCCGCGCTGGGCGTGGAGAAGTCCGCCTCCTCGGACGAGATCAAGAAGTCGTACCGGAAGCTGGCTCGGGAGTCGCACCCGGACCACAACCCCGGTGACCCGAAGGCCGAGGAGCGGTTCAAGGCCGTCTCCGAGGCGTACGCCGTGCTGGGCGACGAGAAGAAGCGCCGCGAGTACGACGAGATGCGGTCGCTCTTCGGCTCGGGCGCCTTCCGGCGCAACGCCCGCGGAGCGGGCCAGCCCGGCGGCATGCCGTTCGACGTGTCCGACCTGTTCGGCGGGGCGGGCGGCGGCGAGGCGCAGTTCGGCGGCGGCGGCGGGCTGGGCGATCTGTTCAGCTCGATCTTCACGGGCGGGGGCGCCGGCGGCGCGGCCCGCCCGCGGGGCCCGGGTCGGGGCCGGGACGTCGAGACCGAGGTGGCGCTGGACTTCCCCGACGCGGTTCGCGGTGTCACCCTCCCGCTGACGCTGCGCGCCCCCGGGGTGTGCGAGACCTGCCACGGCAACGGGGCGAAGCCGGGCACCCAGCCGGTGGCCTGCCCGGTCTGCCACGGCGCCGGGGTGACCACCCGCAACCAGGGGTCGTTCAGTTTCTCCGAGCCGTGCCGCAACTGCCAGGGCGTGGGCACCGTCGTCGAGGAGAAGTGCCCGGAGTGCCACGGCACCGGCGGGGTCACCAAGACCCGCACGCTCAACGTGCGCTTCCCGGCCGGAGTGGCCGACGGCCAGCGCATCCGGCTGGCCGGCCGGGGCGAGCCCGGCGAGCGGGGCGGCCCGGCGGGTGACCTGTTCGTGCACGTCAAGGTCCGCCCGGACGAGCTGTTCGGGCGCACCGGGGACGACCTGACCCTGACCGTGCCGATCACGTTCGCGGAGGCGGTGCTCGGCACCGACCTGCGGGTGCCGACCCTGGACGGCACGGTGACCCTGCGGGTGCCGCCGGGTACGCCCAGCGGGCGGGTGCTGCGCGCCCGGGGCAAGGGCGTCGTGCGCCGGGACGGCCGCGCCGGTGACCTGCTGGTCACCCTCGACGTGGTGGTCCCCGCGACGCTGTCGGACGAGGCGCGGGCGGCGCTGGAGACGTTCGCCGCGCAGACCCCGCCGGCGGCGCGGGAACATCTCGACGCGCGGGTGCGTCGATTCAGTTGACCGGGTGACGAGGCAGCGGAGGTGAGCGGGGATGTCACAGGAGTTCGTCGGCTCGGGTGACCCTGCCTACGAGGCCAAGGTTCTGATGATCTCGGTGGCGGCCCGGATGGCGGGGATGCACCCGCAGACGCTGCGCCAGTACGACCGGCTGGGCCTCGTGCAGGCCGGCCGGGCGGCCGGCGGCGGTCGCCGGTACAGCGTCCGGGACGTGGTGCTGCTCCGTGAGGTGCAGCGGCTCAGCCAGGACGACGGGATCAACCTGGCCGGGGTCAAGCGGATCATCAACCTGGAGCGGTTGCTGGAGGAGGCCCAGGCGCGGGTGGCCCGACTGGAGGCGGAGCTCGACGCCGCGTACCGCCGGATCGCCGAGCTGGAGTCGCTGGGCGGGTTCCCCCGCGGTGACCTCGTCCCCACCAACCGCACCTCCACCGCGCTCGTCGTCT
>NZ_WBKT01000206.1 GCF_008868175.1 Micromonospora sp. AMSO31t | reverse complement strand
GACAGGGCAGCAGCCGGCGGTACGCCGCCTCCAGCACCTCGGCCTGCGCCGACCAGGTCCAGCCGGCGAGCAGGCCCGGCCGGTCGTACGCGGCGCGGTGCCGGGCGGGGTCGGCCAGCACGGCGGTCACCGCGCGGACGAGGTCGTCGACGTCGCCGGCCCGGAACACCTCGCCCTGGCCGGTCTCCCGCACCGTCGCCGCCATGGTCCGCACGTCGCTGACCACCACGGGCAGCCGCGCGTGCGCGTACTCGAAGAACTTGGTGATCAGGGCGATCTCGTGGTTGGGCCAGCGGTGGATCGGGATCACCCCGACGTCGGCGCCGGACAGGAACGGCACCACCTGCCAGTGCGGCACGTACGGCAGCACGTGCAGCCGGTCGGCGACGCCGAGCCGGGCGGCCCGCTCGGCGAGCCGCTCGACGTACCGCAGCGCCGGGTTGACCACCAGCGCCAGGTGCACGCCGGGCAGCCGGGGCAGCGCCTCGACAAGGGTGTCCAGCCCACGCTGCGGGGCCGCCGCGCCGCTGTAGACCAGCAGCGGCACGCCGGGGGCGAGCCCGCACTCGGCCCGCAGGTCCGGCGGCGGCGCGTCGTCGGCCGGGCGGTGCTCGTCGGCCGGGGCGTTGAGCAGCACGCCCGGCTCCTCGGCGAGCCGGTGCTCGCGGCGCAGCAGCTCGGCCAGGTCCGCCGAGACGGTGAGCACCGCGTCGGCGTACGGGGCGTACTCCCGCTCGTGCGCCCGGTGGGCGGGCAGCCAGCGGGCGTGGTCCCGCCACGGTTTGATCCCGGGCAGGAACTCGTGGGCGTCCCAGACCAGCGCCACCCGGCGGCCCTCACCGGCGGCGCGGATCTTGGCGCGGGCGCCGACGCCGAGCATCCGGAAGTCGTGCGCGTGGATCAGGTCCGGGCGCAGTCGGTCCACCTCGGGGCCGTACGCCAGCTCGTAGTCCCAGAGCCCCGGCTCCAACCGCCGCCACGCCCGGTCACCCTGCACGAGCTGCCAGAACAGCGTGTAGGCCCGGTCCCACGGTCCCCGGAAGCGGCGGCCGTACCGGACCCGGTTCATCATCCTGGTGCGCAGCCACACCCAGCGGTCGAGCAGCCGGGCGGCGACCTCCCGCCGGCGCAGCGCGCGCCGCGCGCGGCCCAGCCGGGCGCCGGCCAGCTCGCCGTCGGCGGCCCGCCGCGCAACCAGGGCGCCGCGGACGGCCAGGTCGGCGCGCCAGGCCCGGACCCACTGGGCGCGGTGCTCGGCGATGCCGTCCGACCGGTACGCCAGCGGCCAGCGCAGCGAGCGGCGGAACTCGTGCCGGCGCCGGTGCAGCGGCTCGGGCACCGGCAGCAGCCGCACCTCGGCGGCGCCCAGCCGCCAGGTCCGCTCGACGCCGTCCGGGGAGCGGCCGAGCAGGGTGACGTCCCACCCGGCCTCGGCGGCGGACCGGGCGATCTTCTGCACCCGGGAGTCGCCCTCGACCTTGTTGTCGACGAGCATGACGATCCGGCCGCGGCGCGGCGGTGTCGCCTCCTCGTGTGCCACTGCTGGTCCTCCGCTGGTCGGCCGGCCTGTCCGGCGTGCCACCACGCTGCTGGAGACACCCGTCGGCGGGGCTACGCCGACGTGACGGCAAGGTGACCGAGAGGAGGCGGTTGGGTGGTGACCCGGGACAGGCGGGCACGGACGTCGAGTCGCGTCCCGAGCCCGGTTGGACAGCGGGCGGACGGGTGACCGAGAGTGGATCACCGTGAGGTATCTGCGCAGCGACGGCCGCGTCGCGATCCGCCGTCCCCGCCCCACCGACGAGGCGGAGTTCGTCGCCGCCGCACGGCGCAGCCGCGACCTGCACCACCCGTGGCTCGCCGCGCCCGACGACGCCGAGCGGTACGCCGGCTACCTGCGCAAGATCCGGGGGCGGGACAGCTCCGGGTACCTGCTCTGTGACCGGGCCACCGGCGAGATCGCCGGGTACGCGAACATCAGCGGCATCGTCCTGGGCGCGCTGCGCGGCGGCTACCTGGGCTACGCCGCCTTCCTGCCGTACGCGGGCACCGGGCACACCTCGGCCGGCCTCCGGCTGGTCATCGAGCACGCGTTCACCGCGCTGGGGCTGCACCGGCTCGAGGCGAACATCCAGCCGGGCAACGAGCCGTCGAAGACGCTGGCCCGGCGGCTCGGGTTCCGCCTGGAGGGCTTCTCGCCGGACTACCTGTTCGTCGACGGCGCCTGGCGGGACCACGAGCGCTGGGCGATCACCGCGCCGGAGCCGGGGCGGGGCTGACGGCGCGGCGAGTGGGTCAGCTGCCGGGCTTCGGGAACGCCACGGGGCTGCGGTGCCCCGCCCGGTCCACCGCCCGCACGCCGAAGAACATGTTGTCCTTGGACAGGTCGATCGTCACCTCGGTGACGTCGCCGACCGGCAGCACCTTCTGCCACTCGGGGGCGGTGGTTTCCCGCCACACCACCTCGTAGCCGGCGAGGTCCGGGGGCTGCTGGACGTACGACTGGAGTGCGACGACCATCCGGCCGCCGGAGGCGGCCGCGTACCCGGCGAGCTGGGCGTGGATCCAGTCCCGGGCGGCGCCGATCCCGCGTACCGGATCGTTCTGGTCCGACAGCGTGTGCCGGGTGCCGAACGCGGCGAGCCGGCGGACGAGGGCATCCTCGCCCGCGATCGTGACAGTTGTCCATATAGGCGACTGTTGATGGGGGCGGAATTCACCCGGAGCGGGTGAGGCGGGTCTCGCCCGCGCTCCTCCTACGGTGACGGCATGGCTGTCGCACGTCCGACTCCCGCCGACCCGACACCCGGCCTGGCGGCCGCTGCCGGGCCGGGCGACCAGCGAGCCGTTCCGCCCGAGCTGGGCCCCGAGTCGCTGGCGGTGCTCAGCGGGCCCACCTTCATGTACTCCGACCCCGCCGGGGACGTGCCCCCGGGCAGCATCGGCGGGCTGGTCCACCTGGACACCCGGCTGGTCAGCGGTTGGGTGCTGACCGTCGACGGCCACCGGTTCCCGGTGCTGCGCTCGGAGACCCTCGACCACTACTCCGCGCAGTTCATGCTCACCAATCCCGAGCTGCCCGGTCTGCCGCCGGACAGCCTCACCGCGCGCCGGCTGCGCTACGTCGGCGACGGGTTCCACGAGCGCATCGAATTCGTGTCTTTCTGCACCGAACCGGTCCGGTTCGAGGTGCGGCTGGCCGTCGCCGCCGACTTCGCCGACCTGTTCGAGGTCAAGTCCGGGGTGCGGGACCGCTCCGCCGACATCGTCCGCGGGCACGGCGCCGGCGGCGCCGCGCTCTCGTTCCGGTACGAGCGGGACGGCTTCACGGCCACCACCGAGCTGCGCTCCAGCGTCCCCCCGGACCGGATCGAGGGCGACGACCTCGTCTGGCAGGTGGAGCTGGACCCGCGCGCGGACTGGAAGGTGGACCTGGTGGTGCCGCTGGCGCCCGGGCTGGGGGTGGTGGAACCGGTGCGCGGCGACATCGCCGAGGTGGTGCACCGCCGGGCCGACGACCCGCTGCGCCGGTGGACGGAGAGCCGGGCGCTCCTGCACAGCGACAACCCGGTCCTGGAACGGGTCGCCCGCAAGACCCGCTACGACCTGGCGGCGCTCCGGCTCGAGCTGGAGGTCAAGGGCCAGCGGGTGATGCTGCCCGGGGCCGGGCTGCCCTGGTTCCTGACCGTGTTCGGCCGGGACACCTTGATCACCGCCTACCAGACGCTGGTGGCCGGGCCGGGCCTCGCCCAGGGCGCGCTGCTGGCGCTCGCCCGGCTCCAGGGCACCCGGTGCGACGACTTCACCGACGAGGAGCCCGGCCGCATCCTCCACGAGGTGCGCAGCGGCGAGCTGACCCGCACCGGGACCAAGCCGTACACCCCGTACTACGGGACGGCGGACGCCACCCAGCTCTGGTTGATCCTGCTCTCCGAGTACTGGCGGTGGAGCGGTGACGACGAGCTCGTCCGCCGCCTGCGCGAGCACGCGCTCGCCGCCCTGCACTGGGTCGACGCCTACGGCGACCGGGACGGCGACGGCTACGTCGAGTACGCCACCCGCTCGCCGGAGGGGCTGGGCAACCAGTGCTGGCGGGACTCCCCGGACGGGGTCTGCTTCTCCGACGGCCGCATCCCGGTGCTGCCGATCGCCACCAGCGAGATCCAGGGCTACACCTACGACGCGAAGCTGCGCCTGGCCGAGCTGGCGGACGGCCCGCTGGCCGACGCGCCCCTGGCCGCCCGGCTGCGCGCCGACGCGGTCCGCCTGTACGAGCGGTTCAACCGGGACTTCTGGCTCGACGAGCGGGGCGGCTTCTACGCGGTCGGCCTGGACGGCGACAAGACGCCGATCGACTCGAAGACCTCCAACATGGGTCACCTGCTGTGGAGCGGCATCGTCCCGCCGGAGCGCGCCGAGGCCGTGGTGCGCCAGCTCATGCACGAGGACATGTTCACCGGCTGGGGCATCCGCACCCTGTCCCGGGAGGACCGGCCGTACAACGCCCTCGGCTACCACCTCGGCACGGTGTGGCCGCACGACAACTCGATCGCCGCGCTCGGGATGGCCCGCTACGGCTACCGGGCCGAGGCCAACCGGATCGCCCTGGCCCTGCTCGACGTGGCCGAGCAGTTCGGCTACCGGCTGCCGGAGGCGCTCAGCGGGTACGCCCGGGACCGGACCATGTTCGCCGTGCCGTACCCGACCGCGTGCAGCCCGCAGGCGTGGGCGGCCGGCGCGCCGCTGGCCCTGATCCGGGCCATGCTCGGCCTCAACCCGGTCGACGGCCGGTTGGAACTCGACCCGGACGTGCCCCCCGAGCTGGGCCGGGTCACGGCCGAGCGGGTCCGCGCCTTCGGCCGCCGCTGGGACCTCGAGGCGGTCGCCCGGACCGGGTACGTCCGGCTCGCCCCCGACTGACGCCACGTTTGTCGGGGTCCTCGACGGGAACGGCAGCAGGCATGACGAAACCTCGTGTGGTGATCGTGGGGGCCGGGTTCGCCGGATACCACGCGGCGAAGACGTTGAGCCGGCTGGCCGGCAGGCAGGCCGAGATCGTCCTGCTGAACACGACCGACTACTTCCTCTACCTGCCGCTGCTGCCCGAGGTCGCCGCCGGGGTGGTCGAGCCCACCCGGATCTCCGTGCCGCTCGCCGGCACCCTCGACGGCGTCCGCGTGGTCATCGGCGAGGCGGACCGCGTCGACCTGCAGAACCGCTGGGTCGGCTACCGCTCCGCCGAGGGGGACCACGGCCAGCTCGCGTACGACCGGCTGGTGCTCTCCGTCGGCAGCGTCAACAAGCTGCTGCCGATCCCCGGGGTGACCGAGTACGCGCACGGCTTCCGCGGCCTGCCCGAGGCGCTGTACCTGCACGACCACGTGGTCCGCCAGGTCGAGCTGGCCGAGCTGGCCGAGGACCCGGCCGAGCAGCGGTCCCGCACCACGTTCGTGGTGGTGGGCGCCGGCTACACGGGCACCGAGGTGGCCGCGCACGGCCAGCTCTTCACCGACCGGCTGATGGCCCAGCGTCCCCACCTCAAGGTGCGGCCCCGCTGGATGCTGCTGGACGTGGCCCCGCGCGTCCTGCCCGAGCTGGACCAGCGTCTGTCCGTCACGGCCGACCGGGTGCTGCGCCGCCGCGGCGTCGACGTGCGGATGGGCACCTCGGTGTCGGAGGCCACCCCGGACGGGGTGATGCTCACCGACGGCGAGTACGTGCCGACGTGCAGCCTGGTCTGGTGCGTCGGGGTGCGTCCCGACCCGTTCGTGGCCGAGCTGGGGCTGCGCACCGAGAAGGGGCGCCTCGTGGTCGACGAGTACCTCAACGTCCCCGGTTACCCGGAGGTGTTCGCCTGCGGCGACGCGGCGGCCGTGCCCGATCCGACCCGTCCCGGGCAGGTGTGCGCGATGACCGCCCAGCACGCGCAGCGGCAGGGCAAGCTCGCCGCGCGCAACATCGCCGCCTCGTACGGGCGGGGCACCCGGAAGTCGTACAAGCACCGCGACCTGGGTTGGGTGGTCGACCTGGGCGGCAAGGAGGCCGCGGCCAACCCGCTGCACGTGCCACTGGCCGGCCTGCCGGCCAAGGCGGTCACCCGCGGCTACCACCTGTACGCCATGCCCAGCAACCGGGCCCGGGTCGGCGCGGACTGGCTGCTCGACGCCACCCTGCCCCGCCCGGCCGTGCAGCTCGGCCTGGTCCCGGCGAACGCGGTGCCGCTGGAGAGCGAGTCGCCCGAGGTGGTGCGCCGCCGCTGATCCCGTCGCGCGCGGCTCAACCGCCGGCCGGCGGCGCGTTCCCGTCCCCGGGAGCCCGCCCGCCGGCCGGACGCCGTTCCGGGCCCGGGACGGCGGGGACGGCCAGGGCCTGCCGGCCGGCGTGGGCGAACTCGCGCAGCAGGACCTGCGCGATCCCGGCGACCGGAATGGCCAGCAGGGCGCCCACCAGGCCGGCCAGTTCGGCGGCGAGCAGCACGCTCACCAGCACGGTCAACGGGTTCAGCCGGACCGCACGGGCCATGATGACCGGTTGCAGCAGGTGGTTCTCGACCTGCTGGTAGACCACGAAGAAGACCAGCACCACCACGCCGGCGGTGGGGGAGTGCAGGAACCCCGCCCCGGCCGCGACGATCGCCCCGATGGTGGCCCCGACCAGCGGCACCAGGTCGGCCAGCGCGACCACCAGGGCGATCACCCCGGCGAACGGCACCCCGACGAGGAAGAGCACCGCGAAGGTCAGGCCGCCGCAGATGACACTGATGAGCAGGTTGCCGCTCAGGTAGCCGGTGATGATCCGGGAGGAGTCCCGGCCGATGCGCCGCAGCCGCTCGGCCGCGCCGTCGCCGATCAGCTGCAGCGTGCCGGCAATGATCTTCGGCGCCTCCAGCACCATGAGGTAGGCCAGCACCACCACGGTGAGCACCGCGGCGACGATCTCCAGCACACCCCGGAGCACGCCGACCGCCGGCTGGCCGAGCCGGGAGCCGTAGCGCTCGATCTGGTCGGCGTGGGTGTCCGCGTACCGGAGCAGGTGGAACCGGTTCAGCACCTCGCCGAGCGGTCCCCGGCCGGCGCGCGCCTCCCGGAGCAGCTCCGGCGCCCGGTCGGCGAACCGGCCCAGCTCGTCGGCCAGCGGCAGCACGATCATCGCGCCCAGCGCGGCCAGCAGCACGAAGGTGGCCAGGAAGACCAGCAGGGTGGCCAGCGCCCGGCGCCGGACCAACCGCCGTTCCACCCGGTCGACCAGCGGGTTCAGGGCCACCGCGAAGAACGCCGCGACGAGGCCCCAGACCAGCACCCGCCGGGTCGCCCAGACCAGCGCCAGCCCGAGCAGCGTGGCGAGCACCAGACCGATCACGATCAGCGCCCGGCGGGCGGTGGACCGGTCCTCGGCTCTGCTCATCCGGCGCGGCTACCCGCGCGGGACCGGTGGAAACCCGCCGGTCAGCGCTCGGCGAGGGTGGCGTCGGTGGCCGGCCGGGTGCCGGCGACGAACGCGTCCAGCGTCGCCCCGTGCAGCACACCTCCGGGCACCGGGTCGCCGGCGGCGCGGGCGACGAGCCGGCGTACTGGCAGCCGGTCGGGGCGGATGGCCGCCGCGAGCACCAGGTTGCCGTACCGCCGGCCGCGCAGCATCCGCCGGTCGGCGACCAGGCAGACGTCGGCGAAGACCGCCCGCAGCGTGGCCACCTGCGTCCGCGTCTGCACCAGCGGCGGCAGGTCGGTGACGTTCACCAGAAGGACGCCGTCCGGGCGGAGCACCCGGGCCACCTCGGCGGCGAACTCCACGCTCGCCACGTGCCGGGGCATCCGGGCCGCCCGGTAGACGTCGGCCAGCACCACGTCGTACGCCCCGGCCGGGGCGGACGTGACCGCGTCCCGGGCGTCGCCGATCTCGACGACCACCTCGGGCGGCACCGGGGGCAGCTCGCGGCGGACCAGCTCGACCACCGCCGGGTCCCGCTCGATCACCCGCTGGGGTGAGCCGGGCCGGGAGGCGGCCAGCCAGCGGGGCAGGGTGAGCGCTCCGCCGCCCAGGTGCAGGACGGTCAGCGGCCGGCCCGGTGGGGCGGCCAGGTCGACCACGGCGGCCATCCGCCGCACGTACTCGAAGTGCAGGTGGCGTGGGTCCGCCACGTCGACGTAGGACTGTTCGACCCCCGCGGCGAGCAGCGTCCGGCCGGTGGGCCGGGCCGCGTCCACGACGATCTCCAGGGCCTCGGCGTCGCTCTCCACGGCGGGCAACGGTACCCCGGGCCGGCGGGCGTGACGCCCGCCGGCCCGGACCGGCCACGGCTCAGCCGGCGGCCATCCCGGCACCGGCCTCGTCGATCGCGTCGTCGACCTGCCGGGCCAGGTCCACGTCCGACGCCGACACCCCGTCGACCTGCTGGCTGCGCACGGTGAGCACGGCGCTGTCCGGGTCGGGACGGCCGATCTGCGGGCCGCGCCCGGTCTCGCCCCGGAGCTGGTCGAGCCGGTCGAGCACCCGGTCCAGGTTGCCGTTCGGCAGCTCGATGGTGCGCACCAGCGACTGGCGGTCACTGGACCAGTACGGCAGCCGGCCGAGCGCGTCGCGCAGTTCCTGCTCGTCGAGCGGGGCGGTGGCGGACGTCGCGCCCACCAGGCCACCCCCGACGGCCGGCGGCGGCGCGAGCAGGTCCCGCAACCCGTCCGGCACGCGCAGCGACTCGACGAGTTCGCCGTCCGCGTCGGCCAGCGCGGCCAGGGTGGCCTGCGCCTGGTAGCGGGCCTGTTCCGGCGTGAGGCGGCTGCGCCGGCCCACCTCGGCGAGGAAGCCGGGCAGGTCGTGCCGCCGCTCGACGCCGTCGACCGGCACCACGTCGTGCAGCTTCACCGGCACCGCCTCGAGCAGCCGCTCCCGCTCGGCCTCGTCGAGCGCCCGGGCCAGCGCGAGCACGGTCGCCTCCGCCGCCACCTTGGCGGTGGAGAAGTCGACCCCCGCCCGCCGGCTCACGTCGCCGACGAGATCCCGGTAGCCCAGGGTGGTCACCGGGGCCGGTCGCTCGTCGGGCAGCGGGCGCGGGCGCTCCGCCACGGCCGCGGGCGGCGGCGCGGGACCGCCGCGCGTCGTGTCCGGCTTGCGCTGGCCGGCCGGCGGCGGGCCGGACCGTTCGCTGCGGTCCAGCGAGGTGATCTGCTTGGACGCGCTCAGGCTGGCGCCGGTCTGGCTGGGGAGCCGACCGCGTCCCCGGGCGTCCCGGGCCAGGGCCCGGCGGCGCTGGTTGTCGCCCTCCATCTGCTTGCGCATCGTCGCACCTCGTTCCTGGTCGGTTGCGCTTGCGCCGGTCGCCTTCCCGGCGCTGCCGGGAAGGAAACGGCCGCCGGCGGACCGGCCGGCTTCACTCGCTGCGGGTGAGGGCTGGTCACCCCGGGGGGCCGCACGATCGTGGTGGACCGGAAGAACTTCCGACGCACGCGGAAGGGCAGGTCGTCATGAAACGGATCGTGGAGATCGTCCCCGCTCGGCCCGGCTGGTACGCGAGGTGGCATGTCGATCCGGAGGGCACCCGCAGCTATCCGGTGACCCTCTGGGCGCTCCTGGAGGAGAGCGACGGCAGCGGACGCGAGGTCGTCGGCGTCGACTGTGTGGGGCAGTGGCCGGGAGCCGACGACAACGAGGTGGGTGGGGAGTTCGTCCGTTACCTGTTCCAGACGCCCGATTCGGGGACGCCGGAGGACGCGGCGTCGCCCACGGTGGGGGAGCTGCGCGAGTCCGGACCGCGCCTGCAGGCC
>NZ_WBKT01000205.1 GCF_008868175.1 Micromonospora sp. AMSO31t | reverse complement strand
GCACCCGCCCCTCGGCGATGGTGGAGGTGGCGTGCACCTGCACCACCAGCGGCGCGGCCAGGCCGGTGACATCGCCCTCGACGCGCACCGCGCGCAGGGCGGCGGCGTAGCCGAGGCCGTCCGGGGTGTCCGCCGCGGAGCCGCCCGCGCCGGTCCAGGCGGCCAGCTCGGCGGCCCGGCCGGCGGCCTCCTCGACGCGGGCCCGGTCCAGCCGGCCGTCGGCGAGCGCGGCGACGATCTCCTCGACGACGTGCTCCACCAGGCCGGCGTCGACCTTCGCGCCGATGCAGAGCAGGTCCGCCCCCGCGGCAAGGGCGCGGACCGCGGCCGGGCCCACACCGCCGGCGGCCAGCGCGGCGCCCTTCATCTCCAGCGCGTCGGTGATCACCGCGCCGGTGAAGCCGTACTCGGCGCGCAGCAGGTCGACCAGGACCGCCCGGCTGAAGGTGGCCGGACCGTCGCCGGTCAGCGCGGGCACCCGGATGTGGGCGGTCATGACGGCGCGTACCCCGGCGTCGACCACCGCGGCGAACGGCGGCAGGTCACGCTCGCGCAGCACGGCCGGCGGCACGTCGACGGTGGGCAGCTCGTGGTGGGAGTCGGCGACCGTCGCGCCGTGTCCGGGGAAGTGCTTGGCGCAGGCGGCCACCCCGGCGGACTGGAGGCCGACGACGGCGGCGGCCGAGTGGACGGCCACCCGGACCGGGTCGGCGCCGAACGAGCGGGTGCCGATCACCGGGTTCTCGTCGGCGGTGTTCACGTCGACGGTCGGGGCGAGGTCCAGGTTGATGCCGAGGGCGGCCAGCTCCGCGCCGATGGCCGCGTACACCTGGCGGGTCAGGGTCGGGTCGTCGACCGCGCCGAGGGCGGCGTTGCCCGGGTACGGGCTGCCGGTGGCGTGCGCCAGCCGGGTGACGTCCCCGCCCTCCTCGTCGATGGCGATGAGCACGTCCGGCCGGCCGGCGCGCAGCGCCGCGGTGGTCGCCGCCACCTGGCCCGGGTCGTGGATGTTGGTGCCGAACAGGGTGTGCCCGGCGAGCCCCTCGGCGAGCAGGTCGACCGCCCAGTCGGGCGGGACCGGGCCGGGGTACGCCGCCAGCAGCGTGCCCAGCGCGAGCCGGCGGAGTCCTGGATCCAACCCCACGAGTATCCCCTTTCCCTGCCGGGTCGTCCGACGGCCCCGGTTCGGGGCGGCCGATACGCTAACGGACACCCCTCGGCAGGCGTTTTGTGGTTAGCAAACTTTACTGAAAATTGAGGACGTGGCATGAGTGCGACCCGGCTGCCCGGCACCCCCCGACTGTTGCGGGCGCTCAACGACCGCGCGGCGCTGGAGCTGCTGCTCGAGCAGGGGCCACTGACCCGGGCGCGGATCGGCGAGCTGACCGGGCTCTCCAAGGTCACCGCGTCCCAGCTGGTCGAACGGCTGGAGGAGCGCGGCCTGGTCGCCCGGGTCGGTGAGCAGGCCGGCGGGCGGGGCCCGAACGCCCAGCTCTACGCGGTCCGGCCGGGCAGCGCGTACGTGGTCGGCGTGGACGTCGGCGCCGAGCGGGTGGTGGCCGCCTGCGCCGACATCACCGGGGCGGTGGTCGGCCGGGTCGAGCAGTCCACGAAGGACACCGACGACCCGGTGGGCGTGGTGCACAACGCGGTGGTCCAGGCGGCCAGCAGCGCCGGCGCCGAGCTGTCCAGCGTGCGCCGGATCGTGCTCGGCACCCCCGGCCTGGTGGACCCGGGCACCGGCGACATCACCTTCGCGTTCAACCTGCCCCGCTGGCACAGTGGCCTGCTCGCCGCGCTCCGCGAGGACCTGCACACCCCGGTGGTCTTCGAGAACGACGTGAACCTGGCCGCCGTGGCCGAGGCGCAGTCGGGCGCGGCGCAGGGCACGGCGGACTTCGTGCTCGTCTGGCTGGACGCCGGTGTCGGTCTCGCGATCATGCTGGGCGGGCGGCTGCACCACGGCAGCAGCGGCGCGGCCGGCGAGATCGGCTACCTGCCGGTGCCCGGCGTACCCATCCCGCGGGACGTGTCGAAGCGGGCCAAGCCGGCGTTCCAGCAGCTCGCGGGGGCCGACGCGGTCCGCGCGGTGGCCACGGAGCACGGCTTCGCGGCGGCCGGCGCGGCCGACGCGGTCCGCGCCGCGATCGCCGCCGGCGAGGCGGGCGACCCCCTGCTGGACGAGTTGGCGCGCCGGCTGGCGCTCGGGGTGGCGAGCACCTGCGTGGTGCTCGACCCGCCCCTGGTGGTGCTGGCCGGCGAGGTGGGGCGGGCCGGCGGGGCGGCGCTGGCCGAGCGGGTGCAGCGCGAGGTCGCCGCGATCACCCTGGTCCGGCCGCGGGTGGTGAGCACCGGGCTGACCGAGGAGCCGATCCTGCGCGGCGCGCTGCGCACCGCCCTGGACGAGGTGCGCGACGAGGTGTTCGGCTCGACGGTCGGCTGACCGCCGGCCCGTCGTCGCCGCTGCCGCCATGCGAAGGAATTCTTCACGAGGTGGCGAATGTCTGCAAGGAGTTGCCGGTGCGGTCCCGGATCCGGGACCGCACCGGCGCACCCTCAGATCAGGTCGCGGCGGCGGAACACCGTGAACGCCCCCACGACCAGGGCGGCGGTCAGGCCGAGCAGGACCACCAGCCCCGGCGCCCAGCCCAGCGTGTAGTAACCGTCGCAGAAGCCCGCGATGTCACCGGTGCAGGCGTCGTTGTCCCAGAACTGGGCCTCGCCGCTGAGCCACGCCGCCAGGTAGCTGGAGAGCATGAACCGGTCCGGGCGGGTCACCGACAGGATCTGGAACACCAGCCGGGCACCCAGCTCCCACACCACCAGGTAGGCGGCCACCGTGCCGAGCGCCGCCGAGGTGTGCCGGCCGAGCGTGGCCATGGCGAAGCCGAGCGCCGCGGCCAGCAGCACCAGCACCAGGCCGCGCACCCAGACCGCGGCGAGCGACGACCAGAACGCGCCGCCCATCCGGCCGGTGAGCCCGGAGGCCTCACCGATCAGCCAGAACACCCCCAGGTACGCCACCGACGCCAGCGCGGAGAGCCCGAGCAGCCCGCCGAGCAGCGTGCCCAGCTTCGCGCCGAGCACCACGAGCCGGCGCGGCCGCCAGAGCAGCAGGTTGACCACGCCGCCCGAGTTCAGGTCGGCGCCGATGTAGGAGGCGCCCACCAGGAACCCGAACATCGCCAGGAACGCGATCAGGAAGTAGAGCAGCGGCTCGGCCTCGTTGGCGAAGACGAACACCCCGCTGAGGTAGTCGGAGGCGCTGGGCAGCTTCTCCATGAGGGCCGGGTCGATCTGCGCGCAGTCCCGCGGCAGGTAGTCGTTCTCGTCCGGCGTCACGGTGCCCGCCTTGATCCGCAGGCAGCGGTCGTGCGCCAGCTCCATGTTGCGCACCTCCTCCGCGGCCTGCGCCTGGGCCCGGCTCAGCTCCACCGGCGTCGGCCGGTGCGAGCCGGCCAGCGTGGTCGCCACGGTCACCGCGAAGGCCACCGCCAGCAGCAGCACCATGAGCTGGACGAAGCGGCGGGCGGCCAGCCGCTCCAGTTCGGCACGGACCAGGTTCACGCGTCCACCTCCCGGCTCTCCCGGACGTCCAGGTCGATCACTCCGTCGTTCGGCGGCGCACCGTCCACCTGGCGGGGCAGCGCCGGATGGGGGTGGTCGCCGGTCAGCTCCAGGAAGACGCTCTCCAGGTCGGGCCGGAGCGGGATCAGCTCGCGCACCCAGAGGCCCTGCTCGCCCAGCGTGCGGCTGATCAGCTCGGGGTCGACGACCCCGGTCACCACCAGGTGGTCGGCATGCGGGGTCACCGCCATGCCGGCACGGCCCAGCAGCTCCACGGCCCGCTCGGGCTCGGCCACCCGGACCTGCCACTGGTGCTGGTCGAAACCGGCCAGCACGTCCTCCACCGGCCCGTACGCCACCCGCCGGCCCCGGCTGATGATCGTCACGTGGTCGCAGATGAGCTGGATCTCGGCCAGGATGTGGCTGGACAGCAGCACGGTCACCCCGGCCGCGGCCAGCGACCGGGTGAGATCCCGCATCTCCCGGATGCCGGCCGGGTCCAGGCCGTTCGCCGGCTCGTCCAGGATCAGCAGCTGCGGGTCCTTGAGCAGCGCCGAGGCCACCGCCAGCCGCTGCTTCATGCCCAGCGAGTAGCCCTTGACCCGCTCGTCGCCCCGGTCCCGCAGGCCCACCTGCTCCAGCACCTCGTCGACCCGGGCGGTGGGCACGCCGCCGGCCAGCGCCAGCAGCCGCAGCGTCTTGCGGCCGGTGAAGTTGCCGAAGAACTGCGGGCTCTCCACGATCGCGCCGACCCGCCCGGCCACCTCGGCCAGCCGATCCGGGGACTCGGCCCCGAGCACGCTCATCCGGCCGGCGTCGGCCCGGACCAGCCCCAGCAGGGCGCGCAGCGTGGTGGTCTTCCCCGAGCCGTTCGGCCCGAGGAAACCGTGCACCTGCCCGGCCTCGACCAGCAGGTCGAAACCGTCGACGGCGGTCCGGCGCCCCTGACGCAGGGTGTGGAACGTCTTGCGGAGACCGGCGATCTCGATGACCGCGCTCATCCGCACGCCTCCCGGCAGCGGTCGGGCATGAGGTGTCCTCCCGGAGTGGTGACCAACGACACGGCGCCCCACCCTATGGCCGCGACGCCGCCCGTGGGGGGCACCGTGCCGGCTGCGTGGTTGGATGGACCGGTGACTGGTGACCTGATCCCCGGCGCCGCCGGCACCCCCGCCCCCGCACCCCTGGACGCGGATCTGGTGGTCAGCCTCGACGGTGTCGGCGTCCGCCGCTCCGGCAGCACACTGGTGCAGGACGTCGACTGGCGGGTCGAGCTGGACGAACGCTGGGTGGTGCTCGGCCCGAACGGCGCCGGCAAGACCACCCTGCTCAACCTCGCCGCCGGCCGGCTGCACCCGACCACCGGCACGGCGCACGTGCTCGGCGAGCGGATCGGCCGCACCGATGTCAACGAGCTGCGGACCCGGATCGGCCTCTCCACCGCCACGCTCGCCGAGCGGATCCCCGGCGACGAGCGGGTCACCGACGTCGTGGTGACCGCGGCCTGGTCGGTGGTGGGGCGCTGGCGGGAGAGCTACGACCGCACCGACGAGACCCGCGCCCGCGCGCTGCTCGGCCAGCTCGGCGTCGCCCACCTCGCCGACCGGACGTACGGCACGCTCTCCGAGGGCGAGCGCAAGCGGGTGCAGATCGCCCGGGCCCTGATGACCGACCCGGAGCTGCTGCTGCTCGACGAGCCCGCCGCCGGGCTCGACCTGGGCGGCCGCGAGGACCTGGTGGCCCGGCTCGCCGAGCTGGCGTACGACCCGGACGCACCGGCCATGGTGCTGGTCACCCACCACGTCGAGGAGATCCCGCCGGGCTTCACCCACGCGCTGCTGCTGCGCGAGGGAGGCATCGTGGCGCAGGGCCTGCTCGCCGAGACGCTCACCGCCGACAACCTGTCGAAGACGTTCGGCCTGCCGCTGGTCGTCGCGCGGGCCGGCGAGCGCTGGACCGCGCGCGCCGCCTGAGCCCGACGGGAGGGGACGCCGTGCCGCAGACCCGGGTCGCCGTGGTGGGCAGCGCGAACATGGACCTCGTCGGCACCGCCGCGGCGCTGCCCCGACCGTGGGAGACCGTGCTCGGCAGCGACTTCGTCATGCTGCCCGGCGGCAAGGGCGCCAACCAGGCCGTCGCCGCCGTGCGCGCCGGCGCCTCCGGCGTCTTCCTCGGCGCGATCGGCTCCGACGCCTTCGGGGTCACCCTCAAGGCCCGGATCACCGCGGCCGGCGTCGACACCGGCCACCTCCGGGTGGTGTACGGCCCCTCCGGCGTCGCCCTGGTCATGGTCGGCGGCGCGGGGGAGCACGCCATCCTGGTCACCCCCGGCGCCAACGACGCGTTCACCGGCCTCACCGAGGGCGAACTGACCGCCGTACGCGAGGCGGACGTGCTGGTCGCGCAGCTTGAGGTGCCGGTGGAGACGGTGACCGCGGCGGCGCTGGCGGCCCGGTCGGCCGGCACCCGGGTGGTGCTCAACGCGGCGCCGGCCCGGCCGGTGCCGGCGGAGCTGCTGGCCGCCACCGACCTGCTGGTGGTGAACGAGACCGAGGCCCAGGCGCTCACCGGCCGGGGCAGCGACGAGCCGGCGGCGCTGCTCGAACTGGTGCCCCGGGCGGTGCTCACCCTCGGCGGCGCCGGCGCCTGGTACGTCGCGCGCGACCGGCCGGCCGTCCACGTCCCGGCCGTGAAGGTTGACGTGGTCGACTCCACCGCCGCGGGCGACGCCTTCACGGCCGCCCTGGTCGTGGCCTGGGGCGAGGGGCGCGACCTGGTCGAGGCGGTGCACTGGGCCGCGGCGGCCGGCGCGGCCTGCGTCCGCAAGCTCGGCGCCTCGGTGGCCCTGCCCCTCCGGGCCGAGATCGACGAGCTGTTCAGCCGGCCGGCCTGACCTCAGGCGGCGCCCGCCCGGAACGCCCGCCGGTACGCCGACGGTGAGGTCCGCATGGCCCGGCCGAAGTGGTGCCGATAGGTGACCGGGCTGTCGAAGCCCACCGCCCCCGCGATCTCGGCGACCGGGGCGTCGGTGGTCTCCAGCAGGGCCAGGCTGGCCCGCACCCGCTGGTCGATCAGCCAGCGGATCGGGCTGGTCCCGGTGGCCCGGGCGAAGTGCCGCAGGTAGCTGCGGGTCGACAGGTGCGCCTGCCGGGCCAGCGCCGCCACGGTGAGCGGCTCGGCCAGGTGGCGGACCGCCCACGACAGGCTCGCGGCGATCCGGTCGTCCCCCGGGTCCACACTCACCGGCGCCTCGATGAACTGGGCCTGCCCGCCGTCGCGGTGCGGCGGGATCACCAGCCGGCGGGCCACCGCGTTGGCGACCGCCGCGCCGAAGTCGCGCCGGACCACGTGCACGCAGAGGTCCAGGCCGGCGGCGCTGCCCGCGCTGGTGAGGATGTCGCCGTCGTCCAGGTAGAGCACGTCCGGGTCGACCGTGACCGCCGGGTGGCGGCGGGCCAGCAGGTCCGCGTACCGCCAGTGGGTGGTGGCCCGCCGGCCGTCGAGCAGACCGGCGCCGGCCAGGGCGAAGGCGCCGGAGCAGATCGACATGAGCCGGGCGCCCCGACGGTGCGCCCGGCGCAGCGCCGCCACCAGCTCCGGCGACGGGTCGACGGTCACGTCCGGCACCCCGGACAGGATCACCGTGCCGGCCCCGGCGAGGGTCTCCAGGCCGTACGGGGTGTGCAGGGCGGCCCCACCGACGACCGGCACCGGCCCGGGGCGCTCGGCGCAGACGGTGAGCCGGTACCAGTCGACCTCCAGCTCGGGCCGGGGCAGACCGAACACCTCGGTCACGATGCCGGTCTCGAAGACCGACATCCCCGGGTACGCGAGCACCGCCACGGTCCGGTCGACGGGAGTCATGGCGGGATGTTAGCGAAGGACGGCGATCACGCCACTCCCGGCGGCGGCACGACCGGCCGCAGGATCGGTGCATGACCTTCTCCGTGCCGCCGGCCGACCCGGCGACCGCCGCCGCCCACTTCCACGCCCGCCTCAGCTTCGAGACCGACGTCAGCGACGTGCACGCCGCGCTGGAGGCGGGCAGCCGCGGGCTGGTCGTCGTCGACTCCCGCGGCGACGCCGCCTGGCGGCAGGGCCACCTGCCGGGTGCCCTGCACCTGCCCACCGCCGAGATCGCCGCCCGGGCCGCCGACCTCGTCCCGGCCGGGTCGGCGGTGGTGACGTACTGCTGGGGGCCGGGCTGCAACGGCGCCACCCGGGCCGCGCTGGAGTTCGCCCGGCTCGGCCACCCCGTGAAGGAGATGCTCGGCGGCTTCGAGTACTGGGCGCGGGAGGGGCTGCCGGTGGTCACCCCGACCGGCACGGTGCGGCGGCGGGTGGACGAGTTGACCGCGCCCCGGTCCGCCGCCGCCTGCGACTGCTGACCGGCTCAGTCGACGGGCTCGTCGGTGAGGCGTTCGCCCCGGCGGCGCAGCATGCCGAGCCCGGGGATGCCGGCCACCGCCAGCTTGAGGTCCCGGGTGACCGCCAGCAGGTCGTGCAGGTCCGGGCCGACGCGGTCCAGGGTGGCCAGGATCGGCAGCACGTCCGAGGTCAGGTGCTCCTTCAGCTTCGGCAGCTCGTCGACCAGCCGGATCGCCGCGGTCACCTCCTCCGGGCTGAGCTGCTCGACGAACCGGGTCGTCATCGGCGCGGCCCGGCGCAGCGCCGGCTCGTACGCCCCCAGCAGCTCGGCCGCCGTGCCGGCCACCCGGTCGGCCTCGTCCACCACCGAGGCGGCGGCCGTGGCCACTCCGGTGGCGGTCTCGATCGCCCCGGTGGCGGCGGCGCTGATCACGGCGACCTCCCGGACCGCCGCGTCGGCGTCGTCGAGCACGCGGTCGGTGCGGTCCAGGGTGGCCTCGATCCGGTCGACCACCCCGTTGATCCGCCGCAACAGCGTCTCCACCTCGTCGAGCACCGCGAAGGCGCGGGCCGGCACGGCGGCGAACGCGGCGGCCGAGCCGAGCGCCTGGTCCAGGGCGGAACGGGTGAGCCCGACGACGGCGCCGGGACGGGGGAGGGGAATCGCCATGCCACCCAGTGTGCGTCCCGCCAGCCAGGGCCGCCGGGTGGCAGCGGGCGGCCAGGGTCACACCCGGACGGTCAGCGGCGGTCGCCCTGCTGCTCGACGGCGCGCTGCACGGCCCGGTAGATCTGGCCGAACCGGAGCGCGTCGGGTGTGCGCAGCAGCAGCACCTCCCGCCCGTGGTGCTGCACCCACAGCTCGTGCACCCGGTTGCCCCGCTCGTAGGAGCGGTCCAGCCAACCGAGCGGCACCTCCAGGAACGGGGTCAGGGCCAGCCCGACCACCACGAACGCGGCCAGGATGACCAGCGCCAGCTTCCAGTCGCCCCGGTCCTGCGCGGCCCAGGCCAGCGAGAGCACGCAGACCAGCGCCACGAGCGGCGGCAGCGACAGCAGCAGGATGAGCACCCCGCGCCCCAGGACCCGGCCCCGGACCGCCAGGGTGGTCGCGCCGCGGGCGTGCCAGACGTACGTGACGTCGGCGAGCGCGACGACGTGCCCGCCCGCGTGGATGGCCTCCGAGGTGACCTGTACCGCGTCGTCCCGGTAATAGAGGGTCATCATTCAGCCTAACCATCCGGAGTCCAGTGTGGGCGGTGGTCGCCCGGCTCGGTCGGCGGTAGGTGCTGCCGGCCTTCCGCGTTGAGTCGTTCAGCGGCATCGCCTCCTCAGGGTGGCGCCGCTGGGATGTGGGCGGAGCGCCCGGTCCGGCCGATTGTGGGGTGCTGTCTGCCTTTCGACCTGAGTCGGTGAAGACATCGCCCACGCGGCGTGAGGCCCGCTCCCCGGCCCTGCGTGGAACGGGCAGGGCGGTTTGGACGACGCGGCCCTGACCGGCGGTCCGTCGCAGGGCGATGCCATCGCGGGCAGTCCCGGTGCTTCGGGTGCATCTGCTGTCGCTCCGGCGACGACAGATGCACCCGAACCCGCGCCGGTGGGCCTACTGGAGCAGCCGCACGTCGGTCGCCCCGGGCGTTGCGCAGTGGCGCGCCAGGCTGAGGGGTGGCGCTGGGCCTGAATCGCGGTGAGTCGTTGGTGACATCAGCTCGAAAGGCGGCCAGCACCAGGGTCGACGCTCTGCCGGGCGCCGACCGCCGGGGCCGTGGAATCCGCAGGGCGATCCTCGGGCCGGGCACTGCCGCGGGACCGGTTCCGGGTGCGCGCCGACGGCGGCGGTGTCCGGGGGAGAGGGCGAGGCGGCGAGCGACC
>NZ_WBKT01000204.1 GCF_008868175.1 Micromonospora sp. AMSO31t | reverse complement strand
ACCGAGGCGGGCATGGCTGAGCAGACTACCGAGACTTGCCCCGGTAGGGAACGGGCCGAAGGCATCGATGTAAAGCCGGTGACCAGGGCTTCCCTCCCGGCCACGGCGGCTGCCTCCGCCGCGCCGGCGGGCCCGGGGGCCCGCCGGCGCGGCGGAGGTGGTCAGCTCGCGGCGAGCGCGGCGTCGGAGGAGAACACCAGGCCGACGCTGGCCGCGCCGGTCTTCAGGGCGTTCTTGGTCTGCGGGCCGCCCGCGTCGAGCGAGCTGAACGAGCCGGCCTTGAAGTCGTAGACCTCGACGAGGCCGGCCTGGCACTTCGGCCGCTGCGGGCACTCGGGCGGGCCGGCCAGCACGGTGGCCGTGCCGGAGCACTTGGCCGCCAGGTCGGAGAGGCTGGCGACCTGGTACTTGTCGGCGAACGCCGTGGTGACCGCGAAGGCGTTCTGGTCCTGCGCCTGGGCGGGCTGGCCGAAGCTGATGCCGACCTTGTCGCCGGCCGCCTTGAGCGCGCTGACCGTCTTGTCCAGCTCGGGCGAGGAGACCGGCTGGGCGTCCTTCCCGTTGGCCTTGGTGTTGAGGAACTCGGCCATCGTCGCCGCGTATTCCGGGACGACCTGGATCTGGCCCTTCTCCAAGGCCGGCTCGTAGAGCTCGCGGTTGCCGATGGTCTGCACCTTGACCTGGTAGCCGGCCGCGGTGAGCGTGATCTTGTAGAGCTCGGCGATCGTCTGGCTCTCGCTGAAGTTGCCCGCGCCGACCGTCACCTGGCCGCCGGGGCCCTTCTCGACGCCGTCGGTCACGCCGTTGGCGTCGGCGAACTCCTTCGCCGCGACCTGCGGGGTCTTCCGGTCGACGTCGACCGCCCGGTTCAGCTCGATCAGCTTGGGGGTGTCGAGCTTCGCGGAGACCTTGTCGAGCGCGGCGACGAGCTGCGGCGTGGCGGCCTTCGCGTTGACCGCGGGGATGACGTTGTCGGTGTTCTGGAGCTTCTTGTCGTCGGTGAGGACGACCAGCTTGTCGCCCGCCACCGGGGCGCAACCGGCCCCGGAGCCGCCCTGCTGGGGGGCGTCGGTGCCGGAGGAACCGGCGTCACCGCAGCCGGTGAGGAGGCTCGCCGCGGCGAGGGCGCCGAGCGCCCCCGCGGCCAACCGTGAACGTGCGTGCATCAGTGCCCGCCTTCCGTGTCCCGGCGCGACCCGTCCCGGGCCGGCCGCGTGTCCGACGGACGATCCGATCGAGCGCCCGCGTCTCCAGCCAATATCTTCCGGACCCGACCGACAAACTCCGAGCGAGATTCGTCACCGGATCGTCATCGGTGCGGCTCAGGCGCCCGCCGTGGCGTCGGCCGCGCGGCGGGTCGCCGCTCGGCGGGCCCGGCGTAGCGGCCGCGGCGTCACCGCCCGCTCAACCAGCGCCAGCACCCCCTCGACGAGCAGCGCCAGCCCGGCCACCAGGACGCCGCCGGCGATGATCTGGCCGCCGCCGGCCGCGATGTCCAGCCCGAAACCGGCCCGGATGATCTGCCCGAGCCCGCCGCCGTTGACGAACGAGGCCAGCGCCGCGGTGGCCACCACCTGCACGGCGGCGGTGCGGAACCCGGCCGCCAGGTAGGGCACCGCGAGCGGCAGCTCCACCCGGCGCAGCACCTGCCGGCCGGAGAGCCCCATCCCGCGCGCCGCGTCCCGGGCCTCCGGATCGGCCTGCCGCACCCCCGTGTACGCGGTGGCCAGCAGCGGCGGCACCGCGAAGACCGCGAGCGCGACCACCACGGCCGGCCGGCCGAAGCCGAGGAAGGTCAACGGCAGGATGGTCAGCAGGGCCAGGGTCGGGATGGCGAGAGTGACGTTGGACACCAACAGCACCAGGCCGCCGCCCCGGCCGGTGTGGCCGAGCCAGAGCCCGATGGGCCAGGCCACCAGGCAGCCGAGCAGCACCGCCAGCGCGGACAGGCTCAGGTGCTCGCCCAGCCGGTCCAGGACGCCGCCCGGATTCGTCCAGTTCAGCGGGTCGTTCAACCAGACGACCGCCTGCTGCACCGGGTTCATGAGGACCGCCCCCGCAGCCAGGGGGTGAGCATCCGGCCGATCCCGGCCAGGATCAGGTCGAGCACCAGCGCCAGCAGCACGCAGAGCACCGTGCCGGTCATGATCTCGGCCTTGTAGAAGTTGTTCTGGAAGCCGGCGAAGATGAGCTGGCCGAGGCCGCCCCGGCCGACCACCACGCCGACCGTGACCAGCGCCACCGTGGAGACGGTGGCCAGCCGTAGGCCGGTGAGGATGCCGGGCAGCGCCAACGGCAGCTCGATCCGCAGCAGGCGGCCCCAGCGGCCGTAGCCCATGCCCTCGGCGGCCTCCCGCACCTCGGGCGGCACCTGGTTCAGGCCGGCCAGCGCGTTGCGCACGATGACCAGCAGCGCGTAGAGCGCCACCACGGTGAGCACGGTGATCGCGCCGATGCCCAGGTAGGGCGCGAGGAAGGCGAACAGGGCCAGCGAAGGGACCGTGTAGAGCACCCCGGTCAGCGCCAGGATCGGCCCGGCGAGCGACCGGAACCAGTACGCGGCCACCGCCAGCGGCAGCGCCACGAGCGCCGCGATCAGCACTGCCCGGGCCGTCAACCAGGTGTGCTCACGCAGCGCGGCGAGGATCGTGTCAGAGTTGTCCCGCACGTACTGCCAGGAGAACCACGGGTTACCGGGCGCGGCCTGGTAGCTCAGGTGGAGGGACACACGTGGACGTTACCCCGGGCGCCGGACACGGCGCGGCCTCGATCACGCTCGAGCGCATCCGCAAGCGCTACCCGGACGGCACGGAGGCGGTGCGGGAGCTGAGCCTGGAGGTGAAGGCCGGCGAGCTCGTGGTGCTGATCGGCCCGTCCGGCTGCGGCAAGTCCACCGTGCTGCGGATGATCAACCGGCTGATCGAGCCCACCGACGGGCGGATCCTGCTCGGCGACGACGACGTCACCCGGGTCGACCCGGTCACGCTGCGCCGCCGTATCGGGTACGTCATCCAGAACGTCGGCCTCTTCCCGCACCAGACGGTCGCCGCCAACGTGGCCACCGTGCCGGGCCTGCTCGGCTGGTCCCGGGAGCGGACCCGGGCCCGGGTGGACGAGCTGCTGGAGCTGGTCGGCCTCGACCCGGGGCAGTTCGGCCGCCGCTACCCGCACGAGCTCTCCGGCGGCCAGCGGCAGCGGGTCGGTGTGGCCCGCGCGCTCGCCGCCGACCCGGTGGTGCTGCTCATGGACGAGCCCTTCTCGGCCGTCGACCCGATCGTCCGGACCCGCCTCCAGGAGGAGTTCCTCCGGCTCCAGGCCGAGGTCCGCAAGACCATCGTGCTGGTCACCCACGACCTCGACGAGGCGGTCCGGCTGGGCGACCGGATCGCGGTGCTCTCCGAGGGCGGCCGCCTGGAGCAGTACGACGTCCCGGCCGCCCTGCTCGGGTCGCCCGCCTCGCCGTTCGTCCGCGAGTTCGTCGGCGCCAACCGGGGCATCCGCCGGCTCGCGGTCACCCCGGTGACCCGCGAGGTGCTCGACCCGCTCCCGGCCGGCGGCGGGGCCGGCCTGCCGACGGTGCCGCTGGGCGGTTCGGCGTACGACGCGCTGGGCGGGCTGCTCACCTCCGGCGCCGAGCACGCGGTGGTCACCGAGGACGGCAAGCCGGTGGGGCTGCTCAGCCGGGCCCGGGTGCTCGGCCTCGGCGTCGTGGACTGAGCGGACCGGTCAGGCCCGGCCTCCCAGACTGGCCAGGCCGACGATCCAGCCGGCGAAGAAGCCGTAGGTGACGCCGGTGCTGGCGGACTGGAAGGCGGCGAAGAGCGACCCGTGCGGCCCGAGGAGGGTGGCCAGCAGGGCCGTGCACCCGGCGGCCAGCGCGTACGCGCCCCAGCCGGAGAAGAACTGGCTGCCCGAGCTCTCCACCCGGGCCACCTGCGGGCCGGGCAGCAGGTAGAGCAGCGCCGCGGCCAGCACGATCAGCAGGATCGCCCGCAGGTTGGTGGCGAGCACGCCCTGCGCCGGGTCGTCGGCGTGCAGCCGCCAGGCCGGCCAGGCGAGCAGCCGGAGGAACCAGCCACCGGCCCCGGTCGGGTCGGTGTGGTCCTGCACCCAGCCCACGTACGTGGGGCTGCCGCCGACCGCGACGAGCAGGAGCACGGCGAGCGTGCCGGTGCCGGCGGCCGTGCCGTACGAGGCGACGGTACGGGGGCGGTTGGTGAGGGCCATGGAGCGGTCAGTTCCCGGCCCACCGCGCCGGGCAAACCTGCGTACCCGGTCCGCCGCCGAGGGTCGGCGGGTGGCCATCGCTCAGTGCTTCATCAGGTAGTCGATGAAGGCGGCCCGCAGCAGCGGGGTGGACTCCGGCTCCTCGTAGCCGTGCCCGGTCATCTCCCGCCACAGGGCGTTGGCCTCGTCGACGATCGGCCCGATCGAGTTGGGGGCGCCGTCCAGGATCGCGGCCTCGTCCGCGTTGGGCATGTGCCGCAGCACCGACCAGAAGAACTCGACGTCGCGGCGCTCCCGGGCCAGGTGGAACGCCTGCTCGCGCAGGTCCTCGGTGGAGAGCTTGTCCAGCTCGTCGAAGGTACGGCCGCCGGGGGCAGGAGTGTCCGTCATGCCGCCGAGCCTAACCGGCGAGATCACCTGCGGCCGGCCGGACGCGACGCCACACCGGGCGGCCGCCGGGTCAGCGGTCCCCGGCGTCCCAGCGGCGCGGCTCGTTCTCCCAGCGCGGCGACTCCCACGAGTCGACGGTGTCGGTGTTCCGCACCGGCAGCACCGACGGCCAGGCGTCGGCCGGCTCGGGCGACGGGGTCAGCGCCCAGCCGGTGCTGATCGCGCCGTCGCCGCCGGGACCGGTCGGGCCGGCCGGGAGCGCGTTCGGTGGCGCCGGCCGGGGCCGGCCGAACGTCTCGACCAGCCGGGTGACCAGCAGCCCGGCGCCGAGGGTCGCCCCGCCGACGGTCCACCGGCTGATCGTCCAGTCCTGTGCCGCAGCCCAGGCCAGGAAGACCTCCACGGTGCAGACCGCCAGCAGGGTGCCGAAGATCCCGCCCCGGCGCCCGTACGCGCTGGTGCCGCCGAGCATGACCGCGCCGATCGCCAGCACCGACCAGTCGAGGCCCGTGGCGGGTGCCACCGGGCCGTCCCCGTTGGCGGCGATGAGCACCCCGCCGAGCACGGCCAGGACCGTCGAGCCGATCAGGGCCAGCGCGGCCACCGTGGCGGCCGCGGCACCCCGCCGCCGGGCCGGGTCGGCGACCGGCCGGAACCGTCCGAGCAGCCGGCGGACCGGTTTGATGGCGCCGAAGAGCCCGCCGAGGACGGCCACCGCGGCGAAACCGACGAAGAGGTAGAGCGCGGTGCGCCGGGGGTCGTAGCCGCCCTGCACGACGATCGGGGTGGTCCGGCGCTCGATGTACACGATGACGCCGGCCGCGCCGGCCAGGCTGGCCGCCCAGGCGGGCACGTGCAGCACCACCACGGCGAGCGCGAGCGCCAGCCCGCCGAGCGCCGCCACCGCCAGCGCCGGGAGCAGCGCCTCCCGCACGCCGCGGTCGCCCTGCTCGGCGAAGTGCAGCGCGGCGGCCAGCGCGATCGGCCCGACCGCCAGGTTCACGGCGGCGGCCCGCAGGCTGAGCCCGGCGGCCAGGGTGAGCAGCCCGAGCCCGGCCACGTCGACCAGCAGCGTCTTCAGCGCGCCGCCGCGCAGCGCGTCCGCGTCCTCGCGCCAGAGCAGCCAGGTCACCGCGGCCAGCCCGAGCAGCAGCAGGAACTCCCAGACCACGTGCACGGCGATCCGGTCCCGGCCGGGCTCGCCGTGGGAGGGGTCGTCGAAGACGTTCTCCAGCACGGTCGCGGGCACGCCGGACGACGTGTCCACCGGCGCAGTCCGGCCCGTCTCGTCGTACCCCATGGCCCGCGCCTCCCACATGGCCGGCCGTGTGGTCCGACGCGCGGGCGGACCGGCGGCGGCCGTTGCTCTCCGGTCGCCAGGCACGGTACCTGCGGGGGGAGGTGCTGGGAACCCCCTGATCAGAGGCGGCCGCGCGGAGTCTCCCGGTCGCCGGGCTCGCGGTCCTCGTCGTCCTCCTGCTCGGGAACCCGGCAGGACCGCTCCAGCCACAGCGCCGCCGCGACGAGGGCGAGGGAGGCGAGGAGCCCGGCTCCGCTGGCGGGCCGGTCGCCCATGGCGGCGTTGGTCCGCTCGACGAAGAGCCAGCTGGTGAGCCCGGCGTAGAAACCGGCGAAGATGGCCCCGGCCAGGGCGGACGCCTTCGCGAGCACCACGAACCGGGCGACCAGCAGGGGGTTCACCGGGTCCCGGCCGGGGCGGCGCTCGATGCGGCCGCGGGTGTTGACCGCCGCGTACGCTTCCAGCACGGCCAGGCCGGCCAGCGTGACCACCGGCAGCCAGGGCAGGTCGGGGGCCATCTCGTAGTAGAAGGCGCTGATCAGCAGCCAGGCCAGCGCGGCGGCGGCCAGCGCGGCCACCACCAGCGTGGAGATCCGGGTCGGACCCATCCGGAAACGGTCGGGGTCGCGCGGGGACTGCGCCTGGCTCATGCCGTCCGGCTCCACAGGGTCATGTGTCCGACTCTAACGCCAGATCGGGACGCGGACTGAGTTCCAGCGCGTCGGAGGCCAGCGGCTCGGCGTTGAGCAGGTCGGTCAGCCAGCCGTGCCCGGGCAGCCGGCCGTGCGGCTCGATGTCGATCCACGGCCGCAGCACGAAGGCGCGCAGGTGGGCCCGGGGGTGCGGCAACGTCAGCTCCGGATCGCCGCTGAGCACCGGCTCCCCGGCCGCGTCCCAGACCGCGATCACGTCCACGTCGAGGGTGCGGGGCCCGTACCGCCGCTCCGGGTCCCGCGTGCGCCCGGCCGCCGCCTCGGCGGCCCGGGCCCGCGCCAGCCAGTCGCGCGGGGTCGCCGCCGGGTCCCGTACCAGCACCGCCGCGTTGAGGTACGCGGGCTGCTCGGCGTCCCCCCATGGTGGAGTCTCGTAGACGCCGGAGACCACCAGCACGGTGTCGCCGAACGAGGCCACCGCGGCCCGCAGGTGGGCGAGGCGGTCGCCCAGGTTGCTGCCGATCGACAGCACGGCCCGGGTCATCGGGTACGCCGCATCGTCACCGCGACGTCCCGGAAGGTGTGCGGGATGGGGGCCTCCGGCTTGTGCACGGTGACCGTCGCGGCGGCGACCAGCGGCGCGGCCAGGCAGACCGCGAGCAGCCGGTCGGCGAGGGTCTCGATCAGGTTGACCGGCTCGCCGGTGATCACGCCGACCAGCTTCTCGGCCAGCTCGCCGTAGTGCACGGTGTCGGTCACCTCGTCCGAGCGGGCGGCCGGGGCCAGGTCGAGTTCGAGCACGGCGTCGACCACGAACTCCTGCCCCTGGGCGCGTTCGAAGTCGTAGACGCCGTGCCGGCCGTGCGCGCGCAGGCCGGTCAGCTCGATCCGGTCGGTCATCGCTCTCCCTCGGTGGTGTGCCGCCCGGTCGCTGATCGGTCCCCCTGCGCGCCGGGCCGGGCCAGGCGCGGGCCGCCGGTGGCCCGCCAGACGGCGAGCGCGTCGGCGGTGCCCCGCACGTCGTGCACCCGGACCCCCCAGGCGCCGGCCGCCACGGCGAGCACGCTGGTGGCGACGGTGGCCGCCTCCCGCTGCGCGGTCGGCCGGGGGTTGCCGTCGGCGTCGGCCAGCAGGCGGCCCAGGTAGGACTTGCGGCTCGACCCGAACAGCAGCGGGAAACCGAGGTCGACCAGCTCGGGCAGGCGGGCGCTCAGCTCCCAGTTGTGCGCGGCGGTCTTGGCGAAGCCCAGCCCCGGGTCGACGATGATCCGGTCGGCGGCCACCCCGGCGGCCAGGGCCTCGTCGACGCGCCGGCCCAGCTCGGCGCGCACGTCGGCCACCACGTCGGCGTAGCGGGCCAGGTCCCGCATCTCGCGCGAGTGTCCCCGCCAGTGCATCAGCACCCAGGGGCAGCCGGCGTCCCGGACCACCCGCGCCATGTCCGGGTCGGCCAGGCCGCCGGAGACGTCGTTGACCACGTCCGCCCCGGCGGCGAGGACGGCCTCGGCGACCCGGGCCCGACTGGTGTCGATGCTGACCGGGATGCCGGCGGCGCTCAGCTCGCGGATCACCGGCAGCACCCGGGCGATCTCGGTGTCCGCGTCGACCCGGTCGGCGCCCGGCCGGGTCGACTCGCCGCCCACGTCGACCAGGTCCGCGCCGGCCGCCCGCAGTCGCACTCCGTGTGCGACGGCGGCGTCCAGGTCGGCGTACCTGCCCCCGTCGGAGAAGGAGTCGGGCGTGACGTTGAGGACGCCCATCACCACCGGGGCCTCCGCCCGTACCAGATCGGTCACGGACCCGACAGTACCGATCGCCAGCAGGGCTTCCGGCGGCCCCGGCGACCCCGGCAAAGGACGCCCCTGACGTGCGGATTGGAACAGGTGTACGATCGGTCTTCGAGCCCGTTCCGGGTCGACTCTTCGCGGGTTGTCGCAAAGGTGGCCGGGCCGTACGCTTTGGAATTGCCCAGCATCGAGATGGCGAAGCCTGGAGGGAGGGCCGAAGCGGGACGAAATCCCCCAAAGCTCGCCACCCTACGTGGTGGGTGACGAACGCAGCGTCGCCGACGCTGTGTGGAACGAGCACCATCCCGCCAGGCTTTGCCCACATGCACCACCGCGGCGCCGCCGGCCGCGACCTTGGGGAGGTTTTCCAGTGATCGCCATCGAGCTCATGGGAACGGCGTCCGCCGCCGTCGACCACGCGCTCCACACTCTGGCGTCGACTCCACTCGCCGAGCCGGCTCCCAAAGGCATCGACACCAACAATGTCGTCTCCTTCTTCGCCAGCAAGATCGCGCCGATCCTGCTCGCGGTGCTCGGCGTGATCTTCATCGGCCGGGCCAGCCGGGGCGAGATCTCCAAGGTGCTCACCAGCTCGGCCATCGCGATCATCGGGCTGGCCTTCATCGCCGGCGCGGCAACACTCTTCTTCGTCGGCGACTACCTGATCAACCTGATCTTCGAATAGGCGTTGGGCGACGATGCGGCTGCGCACCGACGACGACATCTACCGGGCACGCCTCGTCTACCTGGGGCCGCCCGGCTACACCCTTCCCGTCCACCTGCCGTACGCCCAGTACGGCCTGTTCATGCTGCTCGTACCCCTCTACATGTTCATCCACTGGTTGTTCACGCTCCAGGTCGAGCTCTTTCCCGCCTGGGAGATCTCGCTCGCCATCGTGACCACCTCGTTCATCTTCCGGTACGTCGACCCGGACCGGCCGGCGCGCATGGTCATCCGGACCGCGCTGACGGACTGGCGACGCACCCGGGAGCCGGCCGCCGAGCTGCGCGACCCGCGCCTCGTCGCGAGCCGGATCAGGATCCGGGAGGAACTGGCATGACCGGGCGTACGCCGACGGCGCAGACGAACGACGCGGGTGAGGCGGTCGCATGAGTCGCTCTTCCACGCCGGGTCCTCCGGCCGGACGTCCGGCCGGGCCCTACGGTAACCGTGCGCGATCGTTCGACTACCCACCGGACGAGGAGCTGGACGAGACCACCCTCGACCCGGCCCTGGTGACCAGCCCCCAGCACGGTCGCGTCGGGGTCTTCCAGCCGCCCCGGCCGCTGGCTCCGCGCGGCGCCGAGCAGCGGGAGCCGGTGGTCGCCGACGGCGGTGACATCGACTCGCCCTTCCTCGACCTCTTCGGCGGCGCGCAGCCCCGGGTCCGCCGGCCGGCGACCCCGCCCGCCGGCCCGCCCGTCCCGGTGGAGCCGGTGGTGGCGCCACCCCGCCGCGGTGTCGGCCGGGAGGCGCTGCCC
>NZ_WBKT01000203.1 GCF_008868175.1 Micromonospora sp. AMSO31t | reverse complement strand
GCTGCCGAGCCGCACCTCCCCGGCGCCCTCCGCGCGTACCCCGGAGGCGCCGCCGAAGACGAGCGGCCGGCCGCCGGACGCCGGCCCGACGAGCATCCCGGACCGGGCGTTCTTCACCCTGGCCGCCGCCAACGACACCGGCATCGGCGACGAGTTCATCCCGGGACCGGTGCTGCCGGCGCTCTGCGGCGCCAGGCCCGGTGAGGCGGGGACGGTCACGCGCCGCGCCCGCAGCCTGGCCTTCAAATTGACCGGCACCCCGAAGGGGTACGTCCCGGACGGCAGCTACCGGCACAGCATCACCGTCTACCGTGCCGGGCGGGCCGACGACGCGCTGGCCGCGCTGCGGACGGCCGTGCGGGACTGCCCCGAGCAGCCGGTCCCGGACACGTCGGGGGTGACGCAGCGCCAGCGACTGCTCCGCGACACCGGGTACGGCGACGAGTCGGTGCTGTTCGAGACCCGGACGCTGTCCCGGGACGTCAACGGCGACCCGACCGGCGGCGACGAGGTCCACCTGGTCCGCGCGGTCCGCTCCGGTGACGTGGTCACCGTGGTCTGGGAGCAGGGTTGGGAGGGAACCTCGACCGAGCGCGCCCAGTTCGACGCGGACAGCCGCCGGGCGGTCGAGGCGATCCGGAGGTGGCTGGCCTGACGGCCCGTTTTGCGCCTCGTGGGGCCCGTACGCTACGGTTAACGAGCCGACGCGGGGTGGAGCAGCTCGGTAGCTCGCTGGGCTCATAACCCAGAGGTCGCAGGTTCAAATCCTGTCCCCGCTACTCGTTCACGAAGGGCCCCGGAGTTCACTCCGGGGCCCTTCGTCATGCCGGGCGCGGCCCGGCGCGGCGGATCGGGTAACCCGGCTGATCTCCACGGCGGACATGAGATAGGCTGTACGAGCCGACGCGGGGTGGAGCAGCTCGGTAGCTCGCTGGGCTCATAACCCAGAGGTCGCAGGTTCAAATCCTGTCCCCGCTACTCGTTCACGAAAGGCCCCGGAGGGAACTCCGGGGCCTTTCGCTTTCTCCGGGCGACGTGATCCGGCCCGTCCGTCCTGCCGCGGTTGCACTTCTCGGCGAGGATGGGTGCATGTCTGGTTGGAACAGATGGTGGGGCCGCCTCAGCGCGGTCCTCGGTGCGGTCGTGCTCTCGGTGTTCGTGCCGGTCGCGGCCTGGGCCTCCACGGGTACGGGCGAGCTGGTGGTGGAGGCCGCCCGGCGGCGGTCCCGGGGCGGCTTCGGCTTCCTCGGGCTGCTCTGCTGCCTGGTGGTGGTCGTGGTGATCGTGCTGCTGGTGCTGCGCCTCATGCGTGGCCGGCGCGGCGGCCCGCCGCGCTGACGGAACCGGTCCGCCCGCCGCGCCTCTGGGCGCGGCGGGCGGCCTTCACTCGGCCAGGGCGGCGGTCGCCTGCGCCATGAACCGCGAGGTCGCCGTCCGGGCGCCCGAGCGCTTGGCGCGGATGCTCTCGGCCGCGTCGATGAGCAGGTTACGCACCTTGGCGTGCCCCTTGGGCGGTGGCGCGGGCGCCGGCCCGGCCAGCTCGTCCAGCTCGGCGCCGAGGGCCACCACCCGCTTCTCGGTGCGGTCGGTCACGCCGTCGACGACGTAGGTGCGGACCGGCGCGGCGGCGTTCAGGCCGCGCTCGATGCCGAGGATCCGGCCCGCGGCCACGTTGGTGGTGAGGAAGTTGATCACGTCGACCACCACGCCCGGGTGGCGGCTGCCCCGGTAGGCGGCCCAGTACATCGACGCCCGGGGCCACTGCGCGGCCGGCGGGCCCGGGAAGGCCGCCAGGCCCAGCTCGTCGTCGGTGAGCCGTTGCAGCTCCGGCAGCTGGTGCGACCAGGCGAACGACGCGGCCGCGTGCCCGGTGACCACGAGCTGGCGGGCCAGCTCGCCGCTGTCGGCCTGCTCGACCAGCGCGGCGCTGGGGGTGGCCCGGTCGTAACGGGCGACCTCCCAGAACTCGAACCAGTCGAGCAGCTCCCCGGAGCTGAAGCCGAGCTGCCGCCCCTGGTACAGCTCGCCGCCCTGGCCGCGCAGCCAGAGCCACAGCGCCCGGTAGTCGCCGGACGGGTCCATGGTGCCGGCCACCCGGTTGCCGGACGTGCGGGTGACGCGGGCGGCCCACCGCGCGTACTCCCGCCAGGACATGCCGGTGTGCGGCTCGGGCAGCCCCAGGCGGCGCAGCAGGTCGCGGTTGTAGACCAGCGCGGCGCTGGTCTGCGCGGCGGGCACCGCCACGGTCCGCTCGTCCACCCGGCCGTACCGGGCCAGGTGCTCGGGCAGGTCGCGCAGGTCGAGCCGGTGGTCGGCGACCCAGGCGCTGAGGTCGAGGACGATCTGCCGGCGGGCGTACTCGGTGAGCAGGGTGTCGTCGATCTGGAACAGGTCGGGCACGTTGCCCCCGGTGGCCTGGGTGGCCAGCCGGTCGTAGTAGCCGCTGAGCCCCTGCCAGGTCACCCGGAAGCTCACCCGCGGGTTCTGCTGCGAGTAGAGGCGCAGGGCCTTCTCGGTGGCCTCGGCCCGCCGGGTCCCGCCCCACCAGAACACCGACAGCTCGATCGGGCCGTCCTCGACCGGGGTTCCCTCCTCCTCCGGGCCGCAGCCGGCCAGCCCGCCGGCGAGCAGCGGCAGCCCGGTCAGCGCGCCGAGCAGCCGCCGCCGGCCGATGCCGGGACGGGGTACGGACTGCGGTGCGCGCACGGGTCTCTCCCGGGGTGCGGGCGGCTGCTGCGGACGGATCATTTACACAGTCCCCGGGCTCGGGTGTCAACGCGGGTGGGAACGGGACGGCCGGTGGCCGGGCCGGGCGTCGCCGTCACGCATGGTGTACTAGCGCCGTGGAACTTCTGCACTCGGGCAAGGTTCGGGACGTCTACGCCGACGGCGAAGACCTCATCCTGGTCGCCTCCGACCGCGTCTCCATCTACGACGTGGCGCTGCCGACCCCGATCCCGGACAAGGGCCGCCTGCTCACCGCGCTGTCGCTGTGGTGGTTCGAGCAGCTGGCCGACCTGGTGCCGAACCACGTCATCTCGGCCACCGACGTGCCCGCGGAGTTCGCCGGCCGGTCGATCCGCTGCCGGCGGCTGGACATGGTCCCCGTCGAGTGCGTCGCCCGGGGCTACCTCACCGGGGGCGGCTTCGCCGAGTACCGGCGCACGGGCGCGGTCTCCGGCGTCGAGCTGCCCCGCGGCCTGGTGGAGGCGTCGATCCTGCCCGAGCCGATCTTCACCCCGTCGACCAAGGCGCCCAAGGGCGAGCACGACGAGCCGATCACCTACGCCGAGGTGGTCGACAAGGTGGGCGCGGAGACCGCCGAGCGGCTGCGGCAGATCACCATCGACGTCTACCGGCGGGGTGCGGAGATCGCCGCCGACCGGGGCATCCTGATCGCCGATACCAAGATCGAGCTGGGGTGGGCGCCGGACGGCACCCTCGTCCTCGCCGACGAGCTGCTCACGTCCGACTCGTCCCGGTTCTGGCCGGCCGAGTCCTACCAGCCGGGCCGCGCCCAGTTCTCCTTCGACAAGCAGTACGTGCGCGACTGGGCCACCGCCGGCGGCTGGGACCGGCAGCCGCCGGCCCCCGAGGTGCCCGCGGAGGTGGTCGAGGCGACCCGGGCCCGCTACGTCGAGGTCTACGAGAAGCTCACCGGCAACCGCTGGGCCTGAGGCACGCGGGAGGGTCCACCGCCGCGCCCCGGTCCACCCGTACGATCGGCAGACGTGCGTGACATTGCCGTGTTCAGCGGGACCGCCCACCCGGACCTCGCCGCCGAGATCTGTGCCCACCTCGACGTTCCCCTGCACCCGGTGCGCGTGTCCCGGTTCGCCAACGACTGCCTGGAGGTGCAGTTGCAGGCGAACTGCCGGGAGCGCGACGTCTTCCTCATCCAGCCGCTGGTGCCACCGGTGCAGGAGCACCTGGTCGAGCTGCTGCTCATGATCGACGCGGCCCGCGGCGCGTCCGCCGGCCGGATCACCGTGGTGCTGCCGCACTACGCGTACGCGCGGTCGGACAAGAAGGACGCCCCGCGCATCTCCATCGGCGGCCGCCTGGTCGCCGACCTGCTCACCTCGGCCGGCGCGCACCGGGTGCTCGCCATGACCCTGCACTCGCCGCAGGTGCACGGCTTCTTCAGCGTGCCGGTGGACCACCTGCACGCGCTGCGCGAGCTGGCCGCCCACTTCAGGGGCCGCGACCTGAGCAACACCGTGGTGGTCTCGCCGGACCTGGGCAACGCCAAGGAGGCGGCGGCGTTCGCCCGGATGCTCGGCACCCCGGTGGCGGCCGGGGCGAAGCAGCGGTACAGCGACGACCGGGTGCAGATCAGCACGATCATCGGTGACGTGGCGGACCGGGACGTGATCGTGCTGGACGACGAGATCGCCAAGGGCAGCACGGTGGTCGAGCTGATGAGCCACCTGCGCGAGCGGCAAGTGCGCTCGATCCGGCTGGCCTGCACCCACGGCCTCTTCTCCAGCGGCGCGCTCAAGCGGCTGAGCGAGCAGGACGGGGTGCTGGAGGTCGTCTGCACCAACACGGTGCCGATCCCGGAGGAGAAGCGGGTGCCGAAGCTGGAGGTCCTGTCGGTGGCGCCGGCCCTGGCCGAGGCGATGCGGCGGATCCACAACGGCGAGTCGGTGAGCGCCCTCTTCGGCTGAGCCCGCGCGCGGCCCGCCCGGTCAGTCGTCGGTCGGGCGGGTGACGGGCTGGGCGGCCAGCGCCGCGGTGATCCGGACGATGGTGCCGGCCTCGCCGGTCTCCACCGCCATGGTGTCGCTCAGCTCCCGGGCCAGCCAGAGCCCCCAGCCGCCGGCCGTGTCCGGGGCCGGCCGGGCGCGCTCGCTGAGCCGCCGCACGCTGATCCCCTGGCCGTGGTCGGCGACCTCGCAGACCAGCTCGGCGGGGCGGCGCCACAGCCGCAGCCGGCCCTGGCCGCCGCCGTGCCGGACCGCGTTGGTGATCAGCTCGTTGACCGCCAGCACGAAGTCGTCCAGCCGTTGCCCGGTCAACCCCGCCGCGTGCGAGCACGAGGTGACCGAGTGCCGTAGCGCGGTCACCTGGGCCTGGTCGAAGGCCTCGGCGATGAGGAGGGAAGGTTCGATGGGCACAACCGTACGCGGTGCGGGGGGTTCTGCGTTTGTCATGGCCCTGTCCCGGCGCTGGCGTGCGGTCATTTTCGCGGCATTTCCACCGTACGTCAGGGTTTCTCGCGCCGCACCTCACGGCCCGCCCGTGCACGTCTGTGGCAGGGTGTCCGGCATGCCGTCGTCCCCGGGTGGCCTGGAGGTTCCGCTCTGGCGGTCCATCGCGGTGTTCCGCTTCGCCTCGCTGGCGTACGTGAGTGTGCTGGTGCTCCGCGACGCCGACCGCTACGCCCACCCGGTCGCCGCCGGCGGCGTACTCCTGGGGATGCTGGCCTGGTCCGGGGCGACCACGGCCGGCTACGCGCGCCCGGCCGGACGGCGCTGGCCGCTGCTGCTGGCCGACCTCGGCGTGGTGCTGGCGATCATGCTGGCCACGCCGTGGGTGGTCGGCCGCGCGGCGCTCGCGGCCGGCGTGCCCACCCTGACCGTCGTCTGGCTGGCCGGGCCGGTGCTGGCCTGGGCGGTCTCCGGCGGCCGGCGGCGCGGCGCGGTGGCCGCGCTGGTGCTCGGCGGGGCCGACCTGGCCACCCGGGAGCGGATCAGTCAGTCCTCGCTCACCGGGGTGATCCTCATGCTGCTGGCCGGCGTGGTGGTGGGGCACGTGGCCCGGCTCGCCGTGGAGGCCGAGGCGCGGCTGCAGCGGGCGGTGGAACTGGAGGCGGCCACCCGGGAGCGGGAGCGGCTGGCCCGGGACATCCACGACTCGGTGCTCCAGGTGCTGGCGCTGGTCCGGCGGCGCGGGGCGGACCTGGACGGCGAGGCCGCCGAGCTGGCCCGGCTGGCCGGCGAGCAGGAGGCCGCGCTGCGCACGCTGATCGGCCGGGCGGGCGCCGCGCCGGACGGCCCCGGCGACGCCCGGGACCTGCGCGACCTGCTCGACCGGTACGCCTCGACGACCGTCCAGGTGGCCGCGCCGGCCACCCCCGTGCCGCTGCCCGCACGGGTCGCCGGGGAGCTGGCCGCCGCCGTCGGGGCGACGCTGGACAACGTGGCCCGGCACGCCGGCGGGCGGGCCTGGGTGCTGATCGAGGACGAGGGGGAGACGGTGACCGTCTCGGTACGCGACGAGGGGCCGGGCATCCCGGACGGGCGGCTGGCCGAGGCCGCCGCGCAGGGCCGGCTCGGGGTGGCGCAGTCGATCCGCGGCCGGGTGGCCGACCTCGGCGGCGAGGTGCGGATCGTCTCCGCCCCGGGCGCCGGCACCGAGATCGAGCTGACCGTGCCGAGGGGTGACCGGTGAGCATCCGGGTGATGGTGGTCGACGACCACCCGATGTGGCGGGAGGGCGTGGCCCGCGACCTCACCGAGGCCGGTCATCTGGTGGTGGCGACCAGCGGGGAGGGGCGGCAGGCGGTCCGGGTGGCCGCGGCGGCCCGCCCCGACGTGGTCGTGCTCGACCTGCAACTGCCGGACGTCTCCGGCGTCGAGGTGGTCCAGGGCCTGCGGGCCGTGCTGCCCGAGGTGCGGGTGCTCATGCTGTCGGCCAGCGGCGAGCCGCAGAGCGTGCTGGACGCGGTGAAGGCCGGCGCCACCGGCTACCTGCTGAAGTCGGCCGCGCCGGCCGAGTTCCTCGACGCGGTGCGCCGCACGGCGGCCGGCGAGCCGGTCTTCACCCCGGGCCTGGCCGGGCTGGTGCTGGGGGAGTACCGGCGGCTGGCCGCCGCGCCGGCCGCCCCGCACGACGAGGCACCCCGGCTCACCGAGCGGGAGACCGAGGTGCTGCGTCTCGTGGCGAAGGGGCTGTCGTACAAGCAGATCGCCGAGCGGCTCGGCCTGTCCCACCGGACGGTGCAGAACCACGTGCAGAACACGCTCGGCAAGCTCCAGTTGCACAACCGGGTCGAGCTGACCCGGTACGCGATCGAGCGGGGCCTCGACGACTGAGGCTCAGCTCGCCTCGGGCGGCCGGGTCTCGTGGATGGCCAGCTCCTCCGCGGTCGCCCCGCCACCGGCCGCTCCGGCGTCGTACGCGACGTTGTCGGTCTCCTGGTCGGTGTGCGCGCCCTCGTCCGGCTCGACCAGCCGGCCCACCTCGTGGTCGGCGACCGTGCCGAGCTGGCCGTGGTCGTAGACGGAGACCGGGGAGTTCGGGTCGGAGGTCGGGCCCGGGTCGATCACGTCGGCGTCGAGCTGGGCCTGCGCGGCGGCCTCCTCGCTGTCCGCCTCGGCGGCGATGTCCGGGTCGACCGTGCCGGCCAGCGGGTCGTCGGCGGGTCGCTCGTACTGCTCGCGCTGGAGCTTGTAGTCCAGCGACTCGCCGTCGAGCTGCTCCTCGGCGGTGGTGCCGAAGCGGTCCACGGCCACGGGGGTGCGGTCGCCGGGCAGCTGGGCCGGCTCCGGCCCGTCCGCCTCGCGCCCGGTCAGGACGTCGTCGTTGGCGGTCGAGTCGTCGTCGGCGGTGTCGGGCAGGCCCTCCGCCTCGGTGTCGGACACGGGGGTGGGGAACTCGTTGTCGCGCATGACGGGGAACTACCCACTGGGCACGCCCGACTAACCGCAGCCGACGGGGTGGATCGGGAGGAACGGGGCGAAAAGGGCGGTCAGTTCCGGTGCCCGGCTTCGTCGTCGGCGTGCAGCACGCACCAGACCACCTTGCCGTCCGGAAGCGGGGTGCTGCCCCAGCGCCGGGCCACCGTGTCGATGAGCAGCAGCCCCCGGCCGCCCGTGGAGGTGACCGGGGCCAGCCCGGCGTAGGCCGGCCGCCGCGCGGAATGGTCCCGGACCGCCACGTGCAGGGCGCTGTCCCGGGGCGCCACCCGGACCGTCATGGGCGTCCCGGCGTGCGCCACCACGTTGTTGACCATCTCGGTGACCGCGATGGAGGCCGGCTCGGCCAACTCCGGCACGCCCCACCGGGCGCAGCCCTCGGTGACCAGCGCCCGCGCCTCCCGGGCCGCCGCCACTACGGGGGACAGATCGGCGCCGAGCACCGCGGCCAGCGGCGCCTCGCGCAGCGCGGCCTGCGCCGCGTCGAGGGACCGGTGGACCGGCGCACCGCCGTTCGGCTGGCCGGCCGGGTCGCACACCAGCAGGCCGGCGGCGGGCCAGTCGACGGCGACGCGGTGCACGTCGTCGAGGAGGCCCCGGGCCGCCGGATCGGCGATCCGCACCCGCGACAGGTCGACGATCGTCGCGCCCGGCCGCTGCCAGAGCCGGGCGAGCAGCGCGCCCCGGACCGCGTCCAGCCCGGCCAGATCCAGCACGCCGGTCAGCCGGACCACCGCGGAGGACTCGTCGGTCTCCACCAGGCAGCGCACGTCCGTCGGCATGATCGTCCCATTGTGCATGGCGGCCCCCCGTCGCGCATCAGTCCGGTCGGCGGGACTCATCAGCGGTCCGTCCGGGAACGCCGGCTCATCGCCGCCATGGTGCCGACCGCGGTGCCGGCCGCCGCCAGCCCGAACGCCGCCGTCAGCCGGATCAGCTGCGCCCGCCGGCCCTGCCACCCGTCGGTCCGCTCGGCCGCCGCGTCGGCGCGGAACACGTTGCCGGTGGCGTCCAGGCGTACGCCCGGGCCGAACTGGGTGCGCGCCGCGTACCAGCCGAGCGCCCGCTCGGCCAGCGCCGGGGCGAGCCGCCACTGGAGCCCCATGAGCCGGGCCGCGCCCCCGGCGTACGCCTCGCGGCGCGGCCGGCGCAGCAGCCGGACGATCGTCTCGGCCACCAGGTCCGGCGGGTAGACCGGTGGGGGCGGGGTCAGCTCCCGCCCGGTGTGGTTGGCGGCGTGCCGGAAGAACGGCGTGTCGATGCTGGCCGGCAGCACGGTGCAGAGCGAGATGTGGCCCCGGCCGGTGACCCGCAGCTCCTGCCGGACCGTGTCGGCCAACCCGCGGATGGCGTGCTTCGTGGCGTTGTACGCCGACTGGTACGGCATGGCCACCTCGGCCAGCACCGAGGCGTTGTTGACCAGCACCCCGCCGCCGGCCGCGTCGAGCCAGGGCAGCGCCGCCCGGGTCCCGTGCACGGTGCCCAGCAGGTTCACCTCGACCACCCGGCGGAACTCGGTCACCGGGATCTCGTCGAAGAGCCCCACCGTGCCCACCGCCGCGTTGTTGACCCAGGCGTCGATCCGCCCGAACTCGGCCGCCGCCCGCGCCGCGAGCCGCTCCACGGCCTCCGGGTCGGTCACGTCGGTCGGCACCACCAGGGCCCGCCCGCCCAGCTCCCGGCAGTGGTCGGCGACCCGGCGCAGCGCCTCCTCGGTCCGGGCGGCCAGCACCACGTCGGCGCCCCGCCGGGCCAGCGCGTACGCGGTGGCCGCGCCGATCCCGCTGGAGGCGCCGGTGAGCACGACGGTGGCGTCGTCGAGGCTGCGGGTGAGAGGCATTCTCCGCCCGTACCCCCGGTCCGGCCGGGTCATGCCGCCGGAGTCGCCCGGATCACGGTTGCCGCACGCCCGCCCGGGGCAGAGTGTGACCAACCCGACCGGGCCACGCGCTGTCACATCCGTGCGACGGTGCGCCGGTCCGCTCCCGATCTGCCAGGTTTCGGCGCACCGGGGCCGGGTTAATGGGACCCTCTGACCGGAGGACCCACCGCTCGCGAGAACGCATGGAGGTGCACCATGCGCGTCGGCCTTGTGTGCGCGCACGCCGGCCCGTCCGTCGACGGTCCCACCGTCGGGACCCACCAGCACATCGCGCGGGTGGCGGCCGAACTCGCCGCACGGGGCCACGACGTCCGGGTGTACGAGCGCCGCGACGCGCGCGGCCAGGAGTCCGTGGACCTGGACGGCTACCACCTGGAGCGGGTCC
>NZ_WBKT01000202.1 GCF_008868175.1 Micromonospora sp. AMSO31t | reverse complement strand
AGGTGGGCGGCGTGGACTGCTTCGGCCGTCACCTCGGTGAGGCGGTCGGTGGGGAGGGCGCCCAGTTCCTCGCGGCGGAACCAGCGGGCCTCGCAGGTGGAGCCGCCGACGTCGGCCACGGTGGGCGGGGCCGGCTGGTCGACGACCACGCGGTAGAAGGCGCGGACACCGTGCCAGTCGATCGGGTAGCCCTCCGGGCCGAGCGAGGCGGCGTCCCGGTGGCTGGCCACCCCGAGCAGCTCGACCAGGCGGCCGGTCTGCCCGGTCTCCTCGACCAGTTCGCGGATCAGCGCGGCGCCCGGCTGCTCGCCGTAGTCGGTGCCGCCGCCGGGCAGGTGCCAGCAGCCGGCGCCCGGGTAGCCGTCGGAGACCCGGGTGAGCAGCACCCGCTCCTCCGGGTCGGTCACCACGGCGTACGCGGCGAAGCGCTGCGCCCGGTGCAGCCCGTCCGGACCGGGGACGGCGTAGAACGAGGGGAACTCGGGCACCTCCTCCGGCACGATGTCGTCGCTGGAGGTGGGCAGGCCCAGGGCGCGCGCCGCGAACGAGCGCAGCGGCAGCTCCCGGGCCTCGTCGAGGGTGAACCAGCGGGCCAGGTCGGTGGGGCGGTCGACCCGGTCGGCGAGCGTCCCGCCCCGCACCGAGACCGTGTAGAGCAGCCGGTCGGTGTGGATCGTGATGCCGCGCTCGGGCAGCGCCCGCATGTCGGCGAGGACGTCCTGGAGGGCGGCGACGGCGACCGAGAGGCCGGTCTCGGCGGCGGTCTCCCGGACGACGGTGTGCTTGGGGTCCTCACCGTGGTCGACCGCCCCGCCGGGCAGCGACCACGTGCCGGGGGTGCCGGAGCGCTCCGATGCGCGGACCAGCAACACTCGGCCGTCTGAATCAGCACAAACTGCGTATGCCGCGATCCTGCGGAGCGGCTCCAGCAAGGTGGTCACGGGAGGAAATTCTCCCCGGATGGCGGGACCGGCATCGAAAAGAGTCAGATTCCTGACTCTTTGCTGGCGCCTCAGGGACGGGTCAGGGTAGGAGTCCGGGCGGTCACCGAGGTCGCCCGCCGGACCGCGCGGGACCGTGGAGACATGACCTCCACGAACCCCTCCCAGGCCCCGTACAAGCAGCTCCGCCGGCCGGTCACCGACCGGATGCTCGCCGGCGTGGCGAGCGGCCTCGGCCGCTACTTCGCCGTCGACCCCACCCTCGTGCGGGTGGCCTTCGCGGTGGCCACCCTGCTCACCGGCGGGCTGGCCGCGCTGGCGTACCCGATCATGTGGTTCCTCATGCCCGAGGAGCCGGCGGGCGCGCCCGCCTGGCCGCACCCCCCGGGCACCGCGCCGGGCTGGCCGCCGGTCCCGCCGGCGGCCCCGGGTCCGTACGCGGCGCCGGCCACGCCGGAGCCGGCGCCCCGGCCGGCGCCTCAGCCGCCGACGCCGCCGGCGGCCTGACCCGGCGTCACTCCCACTCGATGGTGCCCGGCGGCTTGCTGGTCACGTCCAGGACCACCCGGTTGACCTCGGCGACCTCGTTGGTGATCCGGGTGGAGATCCGGGCCACCACCTCGTAGGGCAGCCGGGACCAGTCGGCGGTCATGGCGTCCTCGCTGGAGACGGGGCGCAGCACCACGGGATGCCCGTAGCTGCGCCCGTCGCCCTGCACGCCGACGCTGCGCACGTCGGCCAGGAGCACCACCGGGAACTGCCAGACGCCCCGGTCGAGGCCGGCCGCGGTGAGCTCCTGCCGGGCGATCAGGTCGGCCCTGCGGAGCACGGCGAGGCGCTCCTCGTCGACCGCGCCGATGATCCGGATGGCCAGGCCCGGGCCGGGGAACGGGTGCCGCCAGACCATCGCCTCAGGCAGCCCCAGTTCCAGCCCGAGCGCGCGGACCTCGTCCTTGAACAGCGTGCGCAGCGGCTCGACCAGGGCGAACTTCAGGTCCTCCGGCAGCCCGCCGACGTTGTGGTGGCTCTTGATGTTGGCGGTGCCGGTGCCGCCGCCGGACTCCACCACGTCCGGGTAGAGGGTGCCCTGCACCAGGAACTCGACGTCGCCGTGCGAGGCGATCTCCCGGGCGGCGGCCTCGAAGACCCGGATGAACTCCCGGCCGATGATCTTGCGCTTCTGCTCGGGGTCGGTCACCCCGGCCAGCGCGCCGAGGAACCGCTCGCGGGCGTCGACCACCTTGAGCTTGATCCCGGTGGCGGCCACGTAGTCCTTCTCCACCTGCTCGGCCTCGCCCGCCCGGAGCAGGCCGTGGTCGACGAAGACGCAGGTGAGCTGGTCGCCGACGGCCTTGTGCACCAGCGCCGCGGCGACCGCCGAGTCGACACCGCCGGACAGGCCGCAGATGACCTCCTTGTCGCCGACCTGCGCCCGGATCCGGGCAACCTGGTCGTCGATGATGTTCTCGGGCGTCCAGGTCGGCTCGATGCCGGCGATGTCGTGCAGGAAGCGGGCCAGCATCTCCTGGCCGTGCGCGGTGTGCCCGACCTCCGGGTGGAACTGCACCCCGGCCCGGCGGCCGGCCAGGTCCTCGAACGCGGCGACCGGCGCGCCCGCCGACTCGGCGGTGACCGCGAAGCCGGCCGGTGCCTCGGTGACGCAGTCGCCGTGGCTCATCCACACCGGCAGGTCGTCGGGGAGGTCGCGGAGCAGCACGCCGGCCTCCGGGCGGGCGTGCAGCGGCGTGCCGCCGTACTCCCGGTTGCCGGTGCGCGCCACGGTGCCGCCGAGCGCCTGCGCCATGGCCTGGAAGCCGTAGCAGATGCCGAAGACCGGGACGCCGGCGTCGAACATCCCGGCGTCGATCTGCGGGGCGTCGGGCGCGTAGACGCTGGACGGGCCGCCGGACAGGATGATCGCGGCCGGGTCCCTGGCCAGCATCTCGGACACCGGCATGGAGTGCGGGACGATCTCCGAGTAGACCTTCGCCTCGCGGACGCGGCGCGCGATGAGCTGGGCGTACTGGGCTCCGAAGTCCACCACGAGGACGGGGCGAGGCGTGCTCATGTGCAGCAACCCTACCGACAGTCACCGCCGTAGCGGGCCGCGCCCCGGTGTGTCGCGCGCCGCGTCGCTCAGGGGCACAGCGCGGCGGGGGCGTGCGCCGGGACGGCGGGCTGCTTCGGGGCCACCGGGGCGAGCCGGCGGTAGGGCGCACCGAGCGGCGGGCGGGGGTCCCCCTCCCCCCGGTTGGGCCAGAACGACATGGCCCGCTCGGCCTGCGCCGTGATGGTCAGCGACGGGTTCACGCCCAGGTTCGCCGAGACCGCCGCGCCGTCCACGACGTGCAGCCCCGGGTGGCCGTGCACCCGGTGGTACGGGTCGATGACGCCCCGCTCGGGACTGTCGCCGATCACCGCGCCGCCCAGGATGTGCGCGGTCATCGGGATGTTGAACGGCTCGGTGACCGCTCCGCCGGGCGTGCCGTCGATCTCCTCGGCGAGCAGCCGGACGGCCTCGTTGCCGGCCGGGATCCAGGTCGGGTTGGGCGCGCCGTGCCCCGGGCCGGTGACCAGCCGGCGGCCGAACCGGCCGCGCCGGTAGCGGGTGGTGAGCGAGTTGTCGACCGACTGCATGACCAGGGCGATCACGGTGCGCTCGGACCAGCCGCGCACCGAGAGCATCCGGGCCGCCAGGCCGGGCTGCCGGACGATGCTGCCCAGCCAGCGCCGGACCCGGTGCGGGCCGCCGTCGACCAGCAGCGACTGGAGCAGCCCCATGGCGTTGGAGCCCTTGCCGTAGCGGACCGGCTCGATGTGGGTCTGCGGGTCGGGGTGGAACGAGCTGGTGATCGCCACCCCCTCGGTGAAGTCGAGGCCGCGCCGCCGGGCCTGGCCGGACCCGACCGAGGCGCCGAGGATGGCCTCCGAGTTGGTGCGGGTCAGCTCGCCGAGCCGGGGCGACAGGTGGGGCAGCGCCCCGGTCGCCTTCATCTCGTGCAGCAGCCGCTGGGTGCCCAGCGCGCCGGCGGCGAAGACCACCTGGTCGGCGTGGATCACCTGGCGGCGCTTGCGGACCCAGGCGCCGGTGCGCTCGGTGTGCACCGCGTAGCCGCCCTCGGCGGCGGGCCGCACCGCGGTGACCGTGGTCAGCGGGTGGACCTGCGCGCCGAGCCGCTCGGCCAACCAGAGGTAGTTCTTGACCAGGGTGTTCTTCGCGCCGTGCCGGCAGCCGGTCATGCACGAGCCGCAGTGGCTGCAGCCCGTCCGGTCCGGCCCCACCCCGCCGAAGTACGGGTCGGGCACGCGCTCGCCGGGACGGCCGATGTGCACGCCCACCGGCGTCGAGTGGAACGTGTGCCCCACCCCCATCCGCTCGGCCACCGCCCGCATGGCCCGGTCCGCCCCGGTGTGGATCGGGTACGTCGTGACGCCCAGCATCCGCTTCGCCTGGTCGTAGTGGCGGGCCAGTTCGTCGCGCCAGTCGGTGATGTCCCGCCACTGCGGGTCGGCGTAGAACGCGTCGAGCGGCTCGTAGAGCGTGTTCGCGTAGACCAGGGAGCCACCGCCGACGCCGGCGCCGGCGAGCACCAGCACCCCGCCGCCGGCCTTCCGGTCGGCCGAGCGGAGCAGGGTGATCCGCTGGAGGCCGTAACAGCCGAGCTTCGGGGCCCACAGGAAGCGGCTCGCCCGCCAGGAGGTGCGGGGGAACTCGTCGTCGGCGAAGCGCCGGCCGGCCTCCAGGACCCCGACGGTGTAACCCTTCTCGGCCAGCCGCAGCGCGGTGACGCTGCCGCCGAAACCCGACCCGATGACGACCACGTCGTACCGCATGCACGCATCATTACCGACCGGTAGCTATAGCGCCAGCGAGAGTTTTTCGCAGATCATGCAGAGCGCTCGATGACACGGGATTCCCGCGCAACCAACAGCCCTCCGTCGCGCGTCGAGTGGAAGACGGGGGAAGGAGACCACGATGACGCGTCGACGGTTGCTGCTGGGATTGGCCGCCCTGGTGGCCGTGGTGCTCGTCGCCGCCGGAGCGGTGGTCACCACGCGGCTGGTCTCCCGCCCGTCGCCCGGCCCGGTCGCCGGGCCGGGCACGCCGAGCCCGTCCACCGCGGCGCCGACCACGCCGGCCCCGGCCACCTCCAGCCCCACCCCACCGCCCGGCGCCGACCTGAAAGGGCCGCTCAACCTGCTGCTCGTCGGGGTGGACACCCGGATCAGCGTGCCGGGCTGGGAGCCGCACGCCGACGCCGTGCTGGTGCTGCACGTGCCGGCCGGGCTGGGCCGCGCGTACCTCTTCTCGCTCCCCCGCGACCTGGTGGTCGACATCCCGGCCTACCCGAAGGCCGGCTACCGCGGCGGCCGGACCAAGCTCACCCACGCGATGAGCTACGGCAGCCGGGTACCCGGCGACAAGAAGCACCCCAGCACGGCCCAGGGGTACGAGCTGCTGCGCACCACGGTCAGCCGGTACACCGGGCTGCGCATCGACGCCGGCGCGGTGCTCACCTTCGGCGGCTTCGACAAGCTGGTCGACACCCTCGGCGGCGTGGACCTCTACGTCGACCAGCGGGTCGCCTCGATCCACCGCCGGCCGGACGGGCGCTACCGGGACCGGGCCGGCAGCACCTACACCGGGCCGCAGATGGTCTACCAGCCGGGCAACCGGCACCTGACCGGCTGGCAGGCGCTCGACTACGCCCGGCAGCGCTACACGGCCGGCGGCGACTACACCCGGCAGCGGCACCAGCAGCAGCTCATCCGGGCGCTGGCCCGGAAGATCCTCGACCAGGAGCTGGCCCGCGACCCGGACCGGGTCGAGCAGGTGGTCGCCGCACTGGGCAGGACCCTCGTGTACGTCGGCGGCGGCCGCCGGCTGGTCGACTTCGCGTACGCCCTGGGCGGCCTGCCGGCGGAGAAGTTCGTCCTGGTCGGCCTCCCCGGCGCCGGGGTGGGCAGCGGCGCGTCCTACCGGGGCGAGCAGTTGCGCCCGGAGGGCCGCCAGTTCCTCGCCGCGCTGCGCGGCGGCAGCGCCGACGCGTACCTGGCCGCACACCCCTCGCTGCGGGTGAAGAACTGACTCAGAGCGGCTTCGGGGCCGGCGGGCGCTCGGTGCCGTAGAGCCAGGCGTCGAAGAGCTTGCCGAGCTTCTTGCCGGAGACCCGCTCGGCGAGCGCCACGAACTCGTCGGTGGTGGCGTTGCCGTTCCTCTTCTCCGCCGCCCAGGTGCGCAGGACGGTGAAGAAGGCCTGGTCGCCGACCGCCACCCGCAGCGCGTGCACGGTCATGCCGCCCCGCTCGTAGACCGACCGCCCGAACAGGTTCGCCACCCCCGGCTTACCCGGCGGCGTACGCCAGACCTGGCTCGACGTGGTCCCGTACTTCTGCTCGAAGGTGTGCTGGACGGTCGACTCCCCGCCGTGCTCGGCCCACAGCCACTCGGCGTACGTGGCCATCCCCTCGTTGAGCCAGATGTCCTGCCAGCGCTGGAGGGAGACGCTGTCGCCGAACCACTGGTGGGCCAGCTCGTGCGCCACCACGCCGGTGTTGTCGCCCTGCCGGAAGAACCCGGCCGAGTAGACCGGCCGGCTCTGCGTCTCCAGCGCGTACCGGATCCGGTCGTCGGCGACCACCACCCCGCCGTACGCGTCGAACGGGTACGGCCCGAAGATGCTCTCCAGGTAGTCGGCCACCTCGACGGTCCGCGCGATCGACCGGTCCGGCGCGCCGTCGGCCACCTGGGTGGTGACCGCGCTGAACACCGGCCGTCCCTTGTGCTCGCCGGTGGTGACCCGGAACTTCCCGATCGCCACCGCCGTCAGGTAGCTCGCCATCGGGGCGCTCTCGGACCAGCGCCAGGTGGTCCAGCCGTCCTTGGTGCTCCGCCCCGTCGGTACCCCGTTGCTGACCGCGGTGAGCCCCTTCGGCACGGTGATCTCGAAGTCGTAGGTGGCCTTGTCGGAGGGGTGGTCGTTGACCGGGTACCAGGTGCTCGCCGACTCCGGCTGGCCGAGCGCGATCGCCCCGTCGGCGGTGTGCAGCCAGCCGCTCTCACCGAGCACGTCGTTGTCCAGCGCGGCCGGCTGGCCGTCGTACCGGATCTCGGCGACGAAGCCGTTGCCGGAGGTGAGGCCGGTGGCCGGGGTGACGACCAGCTCGTCGCCGGTGCGGCTGTGGCCGGCCTTCGCCCCGTCCACGCTGACCGACCGCACCGTCAGCCCGGCCAGGTCCAGGTTGAACGCCGACAGGTTGGCGGTCGCCGTGGCCCGCAGGGTGGTGGTGCCGGTGAGCTTGTCGGTCGCCGGGTCGTAGCGCACCCGCACGGTGTAGTGGGCGACGTCGTAGCCGCCGTTGCCGTAGCTCGGGAAGTAGGGGTCGCCCGCGCCGGGGGCGCCCGGCGCGAAGCTGCGCCCGGCCGTCGGGCTGGGCGCGGCGAGCCCGGGTGCCGCCCGGTCCGGCTCGTTGGTACCGCAGCCGGCGAGCAGCACCGCTCCACAGAGCAGCAGCCCGAGCCGTCGTCGTCCGCCGCGCCGCGCCATCGCCTCGATCCCTCCCGGACCCGAACCGTGGCGGCCCTGCCCGGGGCCGCTCCGCCCGCGGCAGCCTACCCAGGATCGATCACGTCCGCGTCACGGCAGGGCCGGCGGGCTCGCCCCGATCAGCCAGGCGTCGAAGAGGGGACGCAGCGGCCTCCCGGCCGTCCGCTCGGCGTACCCGATGAAGTCGGCGGTGGTGGCGGTGCCGTTGCGGCGCTCGGCCAGCCAGCCGCGCAGGATGCGGAAGAAGGCCGCGTCGCCGACGGCGCGGCGCAGCGCGTGCACGGCCAGCGCGCCACGCTGGTAGACCGCGTCGCCGAACATCGCGGCGCGGCCCGGGTCCACCGTGGGCCTGCGCCAGTCGGTGACCGCGTACCGGTCGGCGAAGGCCCGCTCGACGGCGCGCCCGCCGTCGTGCTCCGCCCAGAGCCATTCCGCGTACGTGGCGAAGCCCTCGTTGAGCCAGAGGTCGCTCCACCGGGCCACCGAGACGCTGTCGCCGAACCACTGGTGGGCCAGCTCGTGCGCGACCACCTCCGTGTTCGGGCGGGTGCCGCGGAAGAAGCCGGGCCCGTAGACCGGCCGGGACTGGGTCTCCAGCGCGTACCGGATCCGGTCGTCGGCCACCACGATCCCGCCGTACGCGTCGAACGGGTACGGCCCGAAGCGGCCGGCCAGGAAGTCGGCGATCTCGCCGGTGCGGGCCACCGAGGCGGCGGCCGGCCCGTGGGCGGGCAGGGTCGCGGCGACGGCGGTGACGATCGGCTTCCCGGCGTGGGTGCCCGTCGCGACCCGGTAGTCGCCGATGACCAGGGTGGACAGGTAGCTGGCCATCGGGCTGCCCTCGGACCAGCGCCAGGTGGTCCAGCCGCCCCTGCTCTCCTTCCCCTCCGGCACCCCGTTGCTCAACGCGGCGAGCCCGTCCGGGACGGTCACCTGGATCTCGTAGGTGGCCTTGTCGGAGGGGTGGTCGTTGACCGGGTACCAGGTGCTGGCCGACTCCGGCTGGCCCAGCGCGATCGCACCGTCCCCGGTGGCCCGGAAGCCGCCGTCGCCCAGCTCGGCGCTGGGCAGCGGCTCGGGCACCCCGCCGTACGTCACCTCGACGCTGAACCGCTGCCCGGCCGGCAGGCCGTGCGCCGGGGTGACGACCAGCTCGGCCCCGTCGCGCCGGTGCTTCGCCGGGGCGCCGTCGACGCGGACCCGGTCGACGGTCAGGCCGGCCAGGTCGAGCTGGAACCGGGACAGCGCCGTGGTGGCGGTGGCGGTCAGCACGGCCTCGCCGGTGAGCCTGTCGTCGGCCGGGTCGTAGCGCACCTTCAGCGCGTAGTGCCCGACGTCGTAGCCGCCGTTGCCGGACCCCGGCACGTACGGGTCGCCCACGTCCGCCGCGCCCGGGTGGAACCGCCCGTCGTCCCCGGTGCAGCCGCCGGCCAGCAACGCGACGGCGAGCACCGCCACGCCCCACCGCCGGCCCCGCGTCATCCGCCGAGCCTAGACGCGCGACGGCGCGGGTGGGATCGGAACGCCCACCCGCGCCGTCGGTCGCTCACCCGGTCAGCGGTCGAGGACCAGGCCGACCTTCTGGAACTCCTTGAGGTCGCGGTAGCCGCACTTGGCCATCGCCCGGCGCAGCCCGCCGAAGAGGTTGAGCTGGCCGTCCGGCTCGTCGGCCGGACCGAAGAGCAGCTTTTCCATCGAGCCGAGCGGCTCACCGGCCACCTCGAACGCGCCGCGCGGCAGCGACGGGTGGCTGGCGGCCGAGTGCCACCAGGCGCCGCCGGCCGGGGCCTCCTCGCAGAGCGACAGCGGCTCGCCGAGCATCACGGCGTCCGCGCCGCAGCCGAGCGCCTTGGCGATGTCGCCGGAGGTCTGCATGTCGCCGTCGGCGATCAGGTGCACGTACCGGCCGCCGGTCTCGTCGAGGTAGTCGCGGCGGGCCGCGGCGGCGTCGGCGATGGCGGTGGCCATCGGCACCCGGATGCCGAGCACCGACTCGGTGGTGGACCAGTCGTCGCCGCCGATGCCGACGATGACACCGGCGGCGCCGGTGCGCATCAGGTGCAGCGCCGTCTTGTAGTCGGTGCAGCCGCCCACGATGACCGGCAGGTCGAGGTCGGCGATGAACTCCTTGAGGTTCAGCGGCTCGTCGGTGGTGGAGACGTGCTCGGCGGAGACGATGGTGCCCTGGATGACCAGGATGTCCACGCCGGCGTCGAGGATCACCGGGGCGAGGGCCAGCGTGTGCTGCGGGGAGACCCGGACGGCGACCGTGCCGCCGCCGTCGCGCAGCTCGCGGACCCGCTCGGCGATCAGGTCGGGGCGGATCGGCTCCGCGTAGACCTCCTGGAGCCGCTTGGTGGCCCGGGCGTCCTCGTCCAGGCCGGCCAGCTCCTCCAGCACCTTGGCCGGGTTCTCGTAGCGGGTCCAGAGGCCCTCGACGTTGAGCACGCCGAGGCCGCCGAGCTGGCCGAGCCGCACCGCCGACGCGGGGCTCATGGTCGCGTCGGAGGGGTGCCCGACGCAGGGGATGCCGAACTGGTAGGCGTCGAGCTGCCACGCGGTGGAGACGTCGTCGACGTCCCGGGTGCGACGGCTCGGCACGATGGCGATGTCGTCCAGGTGGTAGCCGCGCTGCGCGGTCTTGCCCAGCCCGATCTCGACCACGTCACGCATGGGGGACTCCAGGTGGTTGGGGGTGGTGG
>NZ_WBKT01000201.1 GCF_008868175.1 Micromonospora sp. AMSO31t | reverse complement strand
GGCGATCAGTTCGTCGTCCTCCATGGCGCCGGTCGGGTGGAAGCCCAGGCGGCCGTAGAGGGTGGCGGCGGGGGTGTTGTCGGGGTGGTAGCTGAGGCGGACCGGGTGGCCCGCCTCGGCCAGCCAGTCGGTGAGGGTCTTCACGGCGGCGCGGCCGATGCCGCGGTCCTGTTCGGCCGCGTCGATGACCATGCCCCCGATCCAGCGGGAGTCGTCATCGTCCACACCCCACATGACGTGCCCGACCACCGTCTCGTCCGCGTAGACGGCGAGTGAGGTCCAGACGTCCGAGCGCATGGTCAGCACCAGGTAGCGAGCCGCCAGCGCCGGCACGAAGGTGCGCTGGTCGTCGCGGGGAGCGACGTCGGCCACCGCCCGCCAGTTGTCGTCGTCCACCGGCCGCAGGGTCACCCGGCGGCTGGCGCGGTCACGCTGCCCGGAATCGATCATGGCGGTCAGCCTAGGGCCGGCCCGCCCACCGGGCCATCGCTTTCGCCCGGGCCGAAGCCACCACCCGCACACGGCTCGCGACAACGCCCGCTCGCTGAATCGCGCGTCGCCCGGTTGCCGGGTCGCCCCCGGCGCCACCGGGCCCGGCATCGCCATGATCGACTCCGGATCGCCGAGGTGGCGGTATCGGCGGGGGCCGGACACCGCCACCTCGGCGAGCTGGCGTCGATCAAGGGCGCGACCTCGGCGAGCTGGCGTCGATCAAGGGCGCGACCTCGGCGAGCTGGCGTCGATCAAGGGCGCGACCTCGGGGCCTGAGTCGGTCGACCTCGGCGATGTCGTCAGCCGGCGGGCCTGGTGGCGGCGGCGTCGAGGAACGGGCGCGGGTCGCCGGCGCCGAGGTCGGTGATCCCGGCACTGTGCAGGGCGCCGATGGCCAGGGTGCGGCGCACGGCGGCGAAGGTGATCACGTGGCCGATGGTGCCGCCCAGGGTGTGGGTGGTCGGCGGCGTGCAGGTGGTGTCGACGAAGGTGTCCGCCAGCGTGCCGGCGGCGAGCGTCCGGGCCACGAAGGCCCGCCAGTCGCGCCCGGCGACCGCGTGCCGGGCGGCCAGCCCGGACGCCGACCGGTCGCTCTCGTCGGGCCACTCGCCGCCGCGCAGCGCCGAGAGCCAGTGCTCCTCCTGGGTGACCATGGCGTTGATCAGCGAGCGGAGCGTGGGCTGCTCGTCGATGGTCTCCACGGACACGGTGACGGGCCGGTCGAGCACCTCGTCGTCGAGGCCCCCGGCGCGCTCGATGATCGTGGTGAGGGTCTGGACGTGGTGGTCGACCAGGTGCTGGAGAACGTTCATGGGAGTCTCCTGACGTGCCGCCGGCAGCCGCAGGCCGCCGGGCGGTTGGAAGTGGACGCCGCTGGGGCAGGGCAGCTCCAGCTCGCGGAAGGTCAGCGGCGGGCGGCGCCGGAGCCCGGTGGGGGCGATGCCGTACGACCGCTGGAAGGCGCGGGTGAACGCCTCGTGCGAGCCGTAGCCGGCCTCGACGGCGATGTCGAGGACGGTCCGGTCGCTGGTGGTGAGCCGGTGCGCGGCGCGCTCCAGGAGCAGGCGGCGGCGCAGCGCGCCCGGCGGTTCCCCGGTGGCCGCGGCGACCAGCCGGTCGAAGTGGAACCGGGACAGGTGGGCCCGGGCGGCCAGATTCGCCGGCCCGGCCTCCGGGTCGTCCAGTGCTTCCTGGAGCCAGTCGAGGAGGCCGGTGAGTCCGTCCGTCTGGGTCATGTGCACAGCCTGCACCCGCCCGGGGCCGCGCCGCTTGATCGCCGTTGCGGACCCGCGGACCGGCCGCCGTCAGGGGTATGGCCGGCCGCGGGTGCGGGGGACGTCAGTCGAGCAGGGCGTCCAGGCCGACGGTGAGGCCCGGCCGGCGGCGCACCTCGCGTACCGCCAGCAGCACGCCGGGCATGAACGAGGCCCGGTCGTACGAGTCGTGCCGGATGGTCAGCGTCTCGCCGGTGGTGCCGAAGAGCACCTCCTGGTGGGCGACCAGACCGGTGGCGCGGACGGCGTGGACGCGTACCCCGTCGATGTCGGCGCCGCGCGCGCCGGGCACCTCGTCCCTGGTGGCGTCGGGGGTGGGGCCGAGACCGGCCTCGGCGCGGGCCTGCGCGACGAGCCGGGCCGTGTGGGTGGCGGTGCCGCTGGGCGCGTCGAGCTTGCGCGGGTGGTGCTGCTCGATGATCTCGACTGACTCGAAGTGCCGGGCCGCGCGGGCGGCGAACTGCATCATGAGCACCGCGCCGATGCCGAAGTTGGGGGCGATCACCACGCCGACGCCGGGCGTGCCGGCCAGCCAGCCGCGCACCTGCTCCAGCCGCTGCTCAGTGAAGCCGGTGGTGCCGACGACCGCGTGGATGCCCTGGTCGATGCACCAGCGCAGGTTGTCCATGACGACGTCGGGGGTGGTGAAGTCGACGACCACCTCGGCGCCGGCGACGGCGGACCGGTCGTCGCCCTGGTCGATGGTGGCCACCAGGTCGAGGTCGCCGGCCGCGTCGACGGCCTTGCAGACCTCCAGGCCCATCCGGCCGCGGGCGCCCAGCACGCCGACCCGCACCGACCCGGCCGGGGTCTTCTCCTGCTCGTCAGTCACGGGGCACAACCTATCCCAATCGGGACGCGGCCCTCCCCACGGACCGGCCGGGATCAGCCCGGCGACTGCACCGGGGAGCGGGACCGGTCAGCGCGCGGCGAAGGCGGACTCGTCGAACGGGCCCACCACGGCGAGGGACATCGGCCGGGCGAGCAGTTCGGCGGCGAGGCCGTTGACGTCGTCCAGGGTCACCGCGTCGACCCGGGCCAGCAGCTCGTCGACCGGCATGAGGTTGCCGTAGAGCAGCTCGCCCTTGGCCAGCCGGCTCATCCGGGAGCCGGTGTCCTCCAGGCCGAGGACGAAGGAGCCCTTGCTCATCCCCTTGCCCCGGGCCAGCTCGGCCTCGGTGATCCCCGTGGCGGCCACCCGCTGGAGCTCGGCGCGGGTCAGGTCCAGCACCTCGTCCACCTTGCCGGGCGCGCAGCCGGCGTAGACGGCGAAGAGGCCGCTGTCGGCGTACTGGCTGGCGTAGGAGTAGACCGAGTAGGCCAGGCCGCGCTGCTCGCGGATCTCCTGGAACAGCCGGCTCGACATGCCGCCGCCGAGCACGTTGTTGAGCACCCCGAGGGCGAAGCGCCGCTCGTCGACGCGGTCGATGCCGGGGCAGCCGAGGATGATGTGCGCCTGCTCGGTCTCCTTCGGCTCGACCAGGGTGGCGGCCGGCTTGGTGCGTACCGCTGGGGTGGTTGGCCGGTGCGGGGCCGGCGTGGCCGGGTCGGTGTCCAGCGGGGTGCCGCGCAGCGCCTGCCGGACCAGCTTGACCACGGCGGCGTGGTCGAGGTTGCCGGCGGCGGCGATGACGATCTGCGGGGCCGTGTAGCGGCGGCGGTAGAAGCTCTGGATCTGCCGCCGGGTCATCGGGGTGACCGTCTCCTCGGTGCCGGAGATCAGCCGGCCGAGGGGGTGGTCGCCGTAGACGGCACGGGCGAAGAGGTCGTGCACCTCGTCGCCGGGCTCGTCGTCGTGCATGGCGATCTCTTCGAGGATGACCCCGCGTTCGGTCTCCACGTCGGGGGCGGCCAGCACCGAGTCGGCGACCAGGTCGCACATGACGTCGATGGCCAGCGGCAGGTCCTCGTCCAGCACGCGGGCGTAGTAGCAGGTGTATTCCTTGGTGGTGAAGGCGTTGGTCTCGCCGCCCACCGCCTCGATCTCCGAGGAGATCTCCAGCGCGCTGCGCTTGTTGGTGCCCTTGAAGAGCAGGTGCTCCAGGAAGTGCGCGGCGCCGGCCTGCGGCCCGGTCTCGTCGCGGGAGCCCACCGCCACCCAGATGCCGAACGACACGCTGCGCATGGCCGGGATCGCCTCGGTGAGCACGCGCAGGCCGCTGGGGAGCACGGTGCGGCGGACGGTGCCGCCCAGCGGGTCGTCGCTGAGCGTGCGGGTGATCGCCCGGGCGGCGCCGCCCGCGGGGCGCGCGACCCCGGACGACGTGACCCCCCGTCGAGCCGCCGGGGAGGACGAACGCCGGGTCCGACTCACGAGGAACCTGCTCTCAGTTCGACGAGGGGTGGGTGGTGCGGTGGTGACGAGCGACAGCTCCGACGGCTTCAGCTCGGCGCGGCCGACGCCGTACCGGAGCTGGAGCCGTGGCTGCAGCAGTCACCGGCCGGGCGACGCCGTGGGCGTCACCCGGCCGGTGGGTGGATCAGCTGTGCCGGGTGCGGCGCCGCGGGCGGCCGTCGCCGCCGCCCTCGCCGCCTTCGCCGCCCTCGCCGCGCTCCGGACCCCGGCCGCCGCGGTCGCGGTCGCCGCGCTCACGGTCGCCACGGTCGCGCGGGCCACGGTCGCCGCCGCGGTCCCGGCCGCCCGGCCGCTCGCCGCCACCGGCGGCCTCGCCGGCGGCCGGCGCCTCGGCGCCTTCCGGACGGATCTTGTCCAGGTAGATCTTCCCGCGGGCGTCGATGTCCGCGATCTCCACCTCGACCCGGTCACCGACGTTGAGGAAGTCCTCGACCTTCTCGACCCGCTTGCCGTCGCCCACCTTGGAGATGTGCAGCAGGCCGTCGCGGCCCGGGAGCAGCGAGATGAAGGCACCGAACGCGGCGGTCTTCACCACCGTGCCGAGGAACCGCTCCCCCACCTTCGGCAGGGTCGGGTTGGCGATGCCGTTGATCCGGTCCACCGCCGCCTGGGCGGACGGGCCGTTGGTGGCGCCGACGTAGATGGTGCCGTCGTCCTCGATGGAGATCTCGGCGCCGGTCTCGTCCTGGATGGCGTTGATGGTCTGGCCCTTCGGGCCGATCACCATGCCGATCTTGTCGACCGGGATCTTCACCGTGGTGACCCGCGGCGCGTACTCCGACATCTCGGCCGGAGCCTCGATCGCCCGCTGCATCACGTCGAGGATGGTCTGCCGGGCCTCGTTCGCCTGCTGCAGCGCGGCGGCCAGCACGTCCGACGGGATGCCGTCGAGCTTGGTGTCGAGCTGCAGCGCGGTGACGAACTCCCGGGTGCCGGCGACCTTGAAGTCCATGTCGCCGAACGCGTCCTCGGCGCCGAGGATGTCGGTCAGCGTCACGTACTGGGTCTTGCCGTCCACCTCGTCGGAGATGAGGCCCATGGCGATGCCGGCGACCGGCGCCTTCAGCGGCACACCGGCCGAGAGCAGGCCCAGCGTCGACGCGCAGACCGAGCCCATCGAGGTGGAGCCGTTGGAGCCGAGCGCCTCGGAGACCTGCCGGATGGCGTACGGGAACTCCTCGCGCGACGGCAGCACCGGGATCAGCGCGCGCTCGGCGAGAGCGCCGTGGCCGATCTCGCGCCGCTTCGGCGAGCCGACCCGGCCGGTCTCACCGGTCGAGTACGGCGGGAAGTTGTAGTTGTGCATGTAGCGCTTGCGGTTCTCCGGGGACAGCGTGTCCACCATCTGCTCCATGCGCAGCATGTTCAGCGTGGTGACGCCCAGGATCTGGGTCTCGCCCCGCTCGAACAGCGCCGAGCCGTGCACCCGCGGCAGCACGCCGACCTCGGCGGTCAGCGGGCGGATGTCGCGCGGGCCGCGGCCGTCGATGCGGACCTGCTCGCGCAGCACCCGGTTGCGGACCTCGGACTTGGTCAGCGACCGGAAGGCGGCGGAAAGCTCCTTCTCGCGGCCCTCGAACCGACCGCCGAGCTCCTCGGCGACCTTGGCCTTGACCCGGTCCAGGGCCTCCTCGCGGTCCGCCTTGCCGGCGATCTTGAGGGCCTCGGCGACCTCGGCGCGGGCCACCTCGGCCACGGCCTCGTATACGTCGTCCTGGTAGTCCAGGAAGACCGGGAACTCGGCGACCGGCTTGGCGGCCACCTCGGCCAGCTCGCTCTGCGCGCGGCACAGCTCGCGGATCGCCGGCTTGGCGGCCTCCAGGCCGCTGGCCACGATCTCCTCGGTCGGGGCGGTCGCGCCGCCCGAGATCAGGGCCACGGCGTTCGGCGTCGCCTCGGCCTCGACCATCATGATCGCGACATCGCCGTCGGCCAGCGCCCGGCCGGCCACCACCATGTCGAAGGTGGCCCGGGCCAGCTCCTCCAGGGTCGGGAAGGCGACCCACTGGCCGTCGACGTGCGCGACCCGGGTCGCGCCGATCGGGCCGGAGAACGGCAGGCCGGAGAGCTTGGTCGACATGGAGGCCGCGTTGATGGCCACCACGTCGTACGGGTGCTGCGGGTCGAGGGCCAGCACGGTCTCGACGACCTGGACCTCGTTGCGCAGGCCCTTGACGAACGACGGGCGCAGCGGCCGGTCGATCAGCCGGCAGGTGAGGATGGCGTCCTCGCTGGGCCGGCCCTCGCGGCGGAAGAACGAGCCGGGGATCCGGCCCGCGGCGTACATCCGCTCCTCGACGTCGACGGTCAGCGGGAAGAAGTCGAACTGCTCCCGGGGCTGCTTGCCGGCGGTGGTGGCGGAGAGGACGACCGTCTCGCCGAGCTGGGCGATGACGGAGCCGGCGGCCTGACGGGCCAGCCGGCCGGTGGAGAAGGTGATCTCGCGGGTGCCGAAGGACCCGTTGTCGATCACGGCGGTGCGGGATTCGGTGCCGAGGTTGGTCTCGGTCATGTGCTGTGGTGCTCCTTCGCGTCGTCGGCCCACGACACGGGAACTGCTCAGGCGGCCGGTCTTCGATCGAAGCGCCCGGGTGGCCGGCATGATGCCGGGGTGCCCGGGGGCCACTACCGGAGACCGGTGCGCTGACCGGTTCCCTCTCGGTCGGTCGCGTGGCCGGGTTCTTCTGGTGGTACCGGAACGGGGGAGCGGCCGAGTGGCCACTCCCCCGTCACGTCATCGGCGCAGGCCGAGCCGCTCGATGAGCGACCGGTAGCGGTTGATGTCCTTCTTCTGGACGTAGTTGAGCAGCCGGCGGCGACGGCCGACCAGCAGCAGCAGCCCACGGCGGCTGTGGTGGTCGTGCTTGTGCACCTTCAGGTGCTCGGTGAGCTCAGCGATCCGCTTGGTGAGGACCGCGACCTGCACCTCCGGCGAACCGGTGTCGCCCTCGGCGGTCGCGTACTCCGAGCGGATCTTGGCCTTGGCTTCCTGGTCGAGCGCCATGTTCTCCCTGTTTCGTGGAACGTTGAGTGAGGTCCGGATCGGTCGGAGTGACCGGGAAACGGACCGGTTCCTCGCACCCGCGGCGTCGTGCAGGCACGCGAGGCCCCACGTCGGTCAGCCGACGTCCCCGCCAGCCTACCAGCCCGGCGGGAAACCGCCCGGTGAAGGGCCACGAAGTAGCCCGCCCGCCGGCTCCGGCCCGCTCAGCCGACCGCCCGCCGGGTCCGCTCCACGTCCTCGGCGATCTGGGCCACCAGCGGCTCGATCGCGTCGTACGTCCGTTGTTCCCGCAGGTGCGCCACGAAGTCCAGGGCCAGCCGCTCGCCGTAGAGGTCGCCCGTGAAGTCCAGCGCGTACGCCTCCACCCGGCGCTCCCGGCCGGAGAACGTCGGGTTGGTGCCGATGGAGACCGCCGCCGCCAGAGGCTCGCCGCCCCGGCGCACCAGCCGGGCCGCGTACACCCCGTCGGCGGGAATGGCCGCGTACCGGTGGGTCAGCAGGTTGGCCGTGGGGTAGCCCAGCTCACGCCCGCGCTGGTCACCGCGGACCACCACGCCCTCGACCCGATGCGGGCGGCCGAGCGCGGCGGCCGCCGCGGCCACGTCCCCCGCGTCGACGCAGGAGCGGATGTACGTGGAGGAGAAGACCGTGCCCGCCTCGGCGACCAGCGGGGCGCCCTCCACCCCGAAGCCGAAGGTGCGGCCCAGCCGCTCCAGCAGCGCCACGTCGCCGGCCGCCCGGTGCCCGAACCGGAAGTTGTCGCCGACCACCACCAGCGCGGCGTGCAGGTGCTCGACCAGGACGTCGTGCACGAACTCCTCGGCCGGCAGCCGCGAGAACTCCGGGGTGAACGGCACGACGCAGAGCACGTCCACGCCGAGCGCCTCGATCAGCTCGGCCTTGCGGGCCGGCTCGGTGAGCACGGCCGGGTGCGAGCCGGGGCGCACCACCTCGGCCGGGTGCGGGTCGAAGGTCACCACCACCGACTTGACGCCCAGCTCGCGGGCGCGCGCCACGGCGTGGCCGATGGTGGCCTGGTGGCCCTTGTGCACGCCGTCGAAGACGCCGATGGTGACCACCGAACGCCCCCAGCCGCCGGGCGCCGCCTCGTACCCCCGCCACCGCTGCATGCCGCTCCTCCCCTGTCCGCCCGCGCCGTCAGGCGGGGGCCAGCACGATCTCCGCGCGGGCCCGCCCGTCCCGCTCGCTGACGATAGCGATCAACCCGCCGTCCGGCCCGAAGACGGCGTACGGCCCGGCGATGCCCACCGGGTCCAGCGGCCCGCCGTGGGAGAGCACCCTGGCCTCCTCGGGCGTGGCGTCGCGGCGCGGGAAGAACCGGCCCGCGGCGGCGTCCAGCGGCAGGTTCACCACGTCGGGCGCGCGCTGCTCCAGCGCGTCGAGGGTGGCCGCCTCGGCCAGGGTGAACCCGCCGACCGCGGTGCGGCGCAGCGCGGTGAGGTGGCCGCCGACGCCGAGCGCCAGGCCCGCGTCCCGGGCGATGGCCCGGATGTACGTCCCGGACGAGCAGGTGACGTCCACGTCCACGTCCACCACCTCGGGGGTGTCACGGCGGATCGCCAGCACCTCCAGCCGGGAGATGGTCACCCGGCGGGCCGGCAGCTCGACGCTCTCCCCCTCGCGCACCCGCTTGTACGCCCGCTGTCCGTCGATCTTGATGGCGCTGACCGCGCTGGGCACCTGGTCCACCTCGCCGGTCAGCGCGGCGAGCGCGGCGCGGACCGCCTCGTCGGTGACCGTGCCGGCCGGGGTGCTGGCGATCACGTCGCCCTCGGCGTCGTCGGTGACCGTCGCCTGGCCGAGCCGGATCGTCGCGGTGTAGCTCTTGCCGGCGCCGATGACATAGGTGAGCAGCCGGGTGGCCCGGCCCACGCCGATCACCAGCACGCCGGTGGCCATCGGGTCCAGCGTGCCGCCGTGCCCCACCCGCCGGGTCCGGGCCAGCCGCCGGATCCGGGCGACCACGTCGTGCGACGTCATGCCGCCGGGCTTGTCGACCACGATCAGACCGTCTGCGCTCACGACGGCCAAGCCTGCCAGACGCCGGTGATCGGCCCTCCGGGGGATACCGCCCTGATCGAGCCGAGTGTCAAGATCATGCGCCCCTCGCCCCACTCCTGCCCGGGAAGCACGATGAGCAGCGACGACCTCACCCCCGAGCCACCGCGGCTCGACCGCCCGTCCGGGGGCGGCCCGGAGGAGATCCCGGACTGGGTACGCCAACTGGAGCGGGAGATCCACGTCGGACCGGCCGCCCGGCTGCGCATCTGGTTCGGCCGGCACGCCCGCGGCCTGCGCCTCGGCGTCGGCGCGGTGCTGGTGCTCGCGCTGCTGGCGTACGTCGGCGCCGCCGGATACCGGTACGTCAAGCGCCCGGCCGACCCGCACCGGGCGTACCCGACCGTGAGCCCGCCCGCCGGCGTCCAGGCGACCACCGCGGCATCGCCACCCCCGGCCGCCGGCCCGTTCGACGGCACCCCCGCGGGCGCCTTCCCGGAGGGCGCGGCCGGGATCACGCTGCCCTCGGCGAAGGCGACCGGCGGCTTCACGGCGAAGCAGGTGTCCGGCACGCTCACGAAGATCCGGGCCGCCCTGGTGACCGCCCGGCTCGACCGCGCCTTCATGACGGCGAAGGACCGGGAGCGGCTGGTGCGGCAGTTCGCCCCGGACGCCCGCCGCCACCTCCGCGAGGACCTCAGCGACGTGGAGTTCCTCACCTTCGCGACCCGGCTCGCGCCCGGGGCCCGGCTGCTGCCCGACCAGCCCCGGGTGAAGGGTCGGATCACCTACCGCGCGGCCCGGGACGACCAGGGGATCCGGGTGCTCCGGGTGACCACCAACTTCGTCTGGGCGTACGCCTTCCAGAGCCCCCGGGCCGAACCCGGCGACGGGGTGGTCGTCGTGCACGACACCCTGATCTGGGAGGTGCCCCACCCGGACGACGTCCCGCCCCCGAACCGTGGTCTCTGGCTCACGGACATTCGCGCGTACACCGCGAACGTCGACTGCGCGGCCTCCGACAAGGGACTGCTCGACATCGGCACGGCGCGGGACGGGAAGCCGCTCGCCACCCCCATGCCGGACCGCGCC
>NZ_WBKT01000200.1 GCF_008868175.1 Micromonospora sp. AMSO31t | reverse complement strand
CCGGTGCAGGCGGTGCCGTTGAGGGTGAACGCGGTCGGTGCCGGGTTGGCGCCGGTCCAGGAGCCGTTGAAGCCGACCGTGGTGCTCGCGCCGGTGGCGAGGGAGCCGTTGTAGCTCATGCTCCGCGCGGTGACCGCGCTGCCGCTCTGCTGCCAGGTCGCCGACCACCCCTGGGTGACCCGCTGCCCGGCGTCGGGGAAGGTGAAGCCCAGGGTCCAGCCGTTGACCGGGTCGCCGAGGTTCTTCACGGTGACGTTGGCGGTGAAGCCGCCCGGCCAGGAGTTGGTGGTGTAGGTGACGGCGCAGCCGGTCGCCGCCAGGGCGTTCGTGGAGGGCAGGACGGCGGTCGCGGCCAGGGCCAGCGCTCCGACGGCGCCGCCCACGAGGAGGTGCCGCCGAGACGGGCGGGGGATCGAGAACATGCGGGATCGTCCCATCTGGTGGGTGGTGGTTGGACGGTGCCCGTCGTGAACTCGCCCGGAAAGTCCGACGCGGCAGCCTCGGGAGCGCTCCCACGCCGAGGGTAGAGGCGGACGCCGATCCGTGCAACCGGTCAGCGGCCGCGGCGCCACCCGGAGCGCAGCCGCAGCGCGTTGCAGACGTCGAACACCCCGGACACGTCCCAGGCCAGCTCGCCGGCCACTCGGCGGGTCTCCGGGTCGGCCACCACCCCGGCCAGGATCACCACCCGGTTCTGCGCCGTGACCGTGATCTGCTGCCGCCGGGTGGTCCAGTCGATGCTCAACCGCTGCGTCACCAGGGCGGCGAGCCGCACGTCCGCGCCGTCGGGCGCGGGCCCGTCACCGGCGGACGGGAAGTCGGGGTACGGCCACGACATCACGAGCTGCGGGCTCCTTCGGCTCGTTCGAGGCTCTCCACCGGCGCCTCCGGCCGGCGCGGCGACGCCCCGACCGACCCGCCCAACGCCCGGGCCCGGCTGTCGAAGACCGCGAAGACGCCGTCCAGCCGCATGGTGTGCAGCACAGTGCGGACGAAACGGGACGGCGCCACGAGGCACAGCCGCCGCCCGTCCCGCCGGGTCTCCTGGTGGGCCCGGACCAGCAATCCGAGCCCGGCCGGGTCGATCACCTCGACCTCGGTGAGGTCGACCAGCACCCGCTCGCCCACCGTGGCGGCCTCCGCGAGCGCCCGGCGTACCCGTTCGGCGGAGTCGGCCTCGGGGACGGCCGGGGCCCCACCGACCTCGTCCAGGTCGTCGACGCCCAGGCCGTCGTCGTCGATGGTCGCCCGGGCGCCGCACCGGGGGCAGTGGTGCGGCCCGGAGGCGAAGGGGGAGCCGGCCCAGCCGTTCTCGAACACCAGCGTCCAGACCACCTCGGCGTCGGGCAGGATGCAGCCGGTGCCGGTGACGCTGTCACCGCAGCCGTCGCAGATGAGCAGCATCAGGTGCTCCGCGGGTACGACCGTCACGATCCCTCCTTCCGCGGCGCGCCCGGTCGGGGCGGCGGTTCCTTCCCGGGCGCCGGACGCCCGGCGGCCAGCACCGCGAGGACGACCGCGACGGCGGCGAACCCGGACTGCACGACCAGCGGCCACACCGCCCGGCCGCCGGGGCCGGTGTCCACCAGGCCCACGACGATCGCGCCGAGCAGCGCGGCGGCCACCCCGAGTGCGAGGGTCAGCCAGACCGGCGCGACCGTGCGCCCCGGCACGACCAGGCGACCCACCGCGCCGACGGCGAGCCCGACGACGAGCGCCCCGACCAGCGTGCTGCCGTTCACGGTTCCTCCCTCGCCGACCCGGCTGTCCGGTCCGGCTCCCACCCTGCGCAGCGACCGTGGAGGGCGCCGCGCGGTTGTGTGACAGTTCCATGACAAAACCCGGGAACGGCTGACGCGGTTGGGCGCCTCGCGGGTGGGCGGTCATGATGCGGATATGACGGCCGTACTGGTGATCGAGGACGACGACCGCATCCGGCTGGCGCTGCTGCTCGCTCTGGAGGAGGAGGGCTATTCCGCCACCGGGGCGGCGACCGCGGAGGAGGGGCTGCGCCGGCAGCGCGAGGACCCGGCCGACAACGTGCTGGTCGACCTGATGCTGCCCGGCCTCGACGGGTTCGAGTGCATCCGCCGGCTGCGCCGCGACGACGACGTGCCGATCGTGGTGGTCAGCGCCCGCGACGACACGCACGACATCGTCGCCGCACTGGAGGCCGGGGCCGACGACTACGTCGTGAAGCCCGTGGCGATCAAGGAGCTGTCCGCCCGGCTGCGGGCCCTGCGCCGGCGCGGCCGGGTCGTGGCGGACGCCGTCCCCGCCCAGGTCTTCGGCGACCTGGAGATCAGCGCCGAGGCCGGCGAGGTCCGCCGCGCGGGCCGGCAGGTCGCGGTGACCCGCACCGAGTTCCGGCTGCTCTGCGAGCTGGCCGAGCACGCCGGCCGGGTGCTGTCCCGGCAACAGCTGCTGCGCCGGGTCTGGGGCTACGAGAGCGGCGACGAGCGGCTGGTCGACGTGCACGTGGGCCGGCTGCGGCAGAAGATCGAGCCGGACCCGGCCAACCCCCGGCACCTGGTCACCCTCCGCGGCCTCGGCTACAAGCTCCAGCGATGACCCGCCTCGGACTGCGCGCCCGGGTCACCGCCGCGTTCGCCGTCGGCGCGTTGCTGCTCGCCGCCGTGATGGCCCTCTTCTCGTACGACCTGACCCGCCGCTCGCTGCTCGACGAGCGGGAGCGCGCGGCCGTCCGGGCCGCCTACTACGACGCCGCGGTGGTCCGCTCCGGCCTGGACACGGGGACCCCGGACGTGGTGGCGGTGCTGCGCTCCCTGGACACCGGCAGCAGCCGCCGCCCACTGCTGCACCTGCGCGACGGCTGGTACGCCCGCACCGCCGACGTCGGGGCCGGTTCCGTCCCGGTGGAGCTGCAACGCCTGGTGGCCGCCGGCCAGCCGGCCGTGCAGCGGGTCCGCCTCGACGGGCAGCCGACGCTGCTGGTCGGCGTCCCGCTCGCCGGTGAGCTGGGCTACTACGAGCTGACCTCGTTGCGCGAGGTCGAGGGCACCTTCCAGGTGGTGGGGCTGGCGCTCACCGCGGTGGCCATCATGGTGGCCGGGGCCGGCGCGGCCCTCGGCTGGTACGCGACCCGGCACAGCGTCCGGCCGCTCACCGCGGTCGCCGACGCCGCCGAGCGGATCGCCGCGGGCGACTTCGCCACCCGGCTCGACCCCACCACCGACCCGGACCTCACCCGGCTCTCCACCTCGTTCAACCACATGGTCGACCAGTTGGTGCGGCGGATCGAGCGGGACCGCCGGTTCGCCGCCGACGTCAGCCACGAGCTGCGTTCCCCGTTGCAGACCCTGGCCGCCGCCGCGAGCGTGCTGACCCGCCGCCGGGAGCACCAGGACGCGCGTACCGCGACCGCGGCGGGACTGGTCGCCGACGAGGTGGCCCGGTTCCAGCGCCTGGTGGACGACCTCATCCAGTTGGCCCGCACCGAGCAGCCCGCGCACCGCGACACGGTCGACGTGGCCGTGCTGGCCCGCGCCGCCTGCCGCGAGCGGGCGCTCCCGGAGAGCCTCGTCGAGGTGGCGGCCGGCACTCCGGCGCAGTGGCGGGTCGACCGGCGCAGGGTCGAGCAGATCCTGCTGAACCTGCTCGACAACGCCGTGCGCTACGGCGGCGGCCCGGTCGCCGTACGCCTCGGCATGCGTGACGGGATCGGCGTCCTGGAGGTCGACGACGACGGGCCGGGCGTGCCGGAGGCCGACCGGGAGGTCATCTTCGACCGCTTCGTCCGTGGCCGGGCCGCGCACGCGCGGGCCGGCACCGACGGCACGGGCCTGGGTCTCGCCCTGGTGGCCCAGCACGCCGCCGCGCACGGCGGGCACGCGACCGTGGTGGACCGGGAGCTGGGCGCCCGGTTCCGGGTCGAGCTGCCGGGGGCGGGCGGATGAGCCGGCGGCTGCTTCCGGTGCTGCTCGCCGCGGCGCTGCTCGGTGGCTGCGGGGTGCCGGTCGACGACGAGCCCCGCCCGGTGCGGCCGCCGGCCGGTGGTTTCCCGACTCCGGCGGGCACGGCGACGGCCGAGCCGGACGGGCGGGTGGACGAGCCGCTCTGCTTCGTCCAGGGGGACGGGCTGGCGGCGGTCACCCGCCGGGCCGACGGCCTGCCGGGTGTGGACACCCACCTGCAGCACCTGCTGGCCGGGCCGGACAGCGGAGAGCGGGAGCGCGGGCTGGCCACCGCCCTGCCGGGCACGGTCGTGGTGGCCGGGGCGACCCTGGACGGCAGCGTGGCGACCGTCGACGTGCGGCAGGCCGGCGAGGAGACCGGCCGCAACGACGAGGTCCTCGCCTTCGGGCAGGTCGTCTGCACGCTGACCCAGCGCCCCGACGTGGACAGCGTCGCCTTCCGCCGGGACGGGCAGCCGCTGGAGGTGCCCCGGGCCGACGGCAACGTGTCCTCGCTGCCGCTCACCGCAGCCGACTACCGGCCGCTGCTGCGCCGCTGACGACCGAAGTGGCGCGCGCCACCGCGCATTTGTCCGATCCTGAGCGAAATCTCCATCGTCCGTTCGGTTGATTAGGTGACAGCCTTTGGTCTAGGGTGACTGGCACGACCGGTGCTCAGGAGGCACCCGTTCTCCTCAGGACAGGAAGGGCAGCATGACCACGACGACCATCGCGCCGACGACGACCGGCGAGGTGCACCGCACGGCGGTGACCGGCGAGGAGACCCGGGCCAGCGAGCTGATCGCCGCCCTGGCCGAGCTGCCCGAGGGCCACCCGGCGCGGCCGGCCCTGCGCAACCAGGTCATCGAGGCGTGGCTGCCGCTGGCCAACCACCTCGCCTCCCGCTACAGCGGCCGCGGCGAGCCGGCCGGCGACCTGGCCCAGACGGCGGCCCTCGGCCTGATCAAGGCGGTGGACCGGTTCGACGCCTCCCGGGGCGTGGACTTCGCCGGCTTCGCCATCCCGACCATCCTGGGTGAGATCAAGCGGCACTTCCGCGACCGCACCTGGAACATCCGGGTCCCGCGCCGCCTCCAGGAGCTGCGGCTGCGCATCTCCGAGGCGAACAGCACGCTGACCCAGACCCTCAACCGGGCCCCGACGGTCGCCGACATCGCCAGCCACCTCGACGTCACCGAGGAAGAGGTGCTCGAGGGCCTGGAGGGCGCCCGCGCCTACAACGCCGTCTCGCTCTCCACGCCGATCGGTGACGGCGACAGCGCCACCGAGCTGGGCGACACCCTCGGCACCGAGGACAACGAGTACGAGCTGGCCGAGCTGCGCGCGTCCCTCGGCCCGGCGCTCGCCACCCTCGACGAGCGCGAGCAGAAGATCCTCACCCTGCGCTTCTACGGCAACCTGACCCAGAGCGAGATCGCCGCCCGGGTCGGCGTGTCCCAGATGCACGTGTCCCGGCTGCTCGCCCGCGCGCTGACCAAGCTGCGCGGCCAGCTCACCGAGGCCTGATCCGTTCCGGGCGGCCCGCCGCCCGGCCGTCCACCCGGCTCACGCGAGCGCTGCCGCCTCGCTCCGGGCCCACGCACCGCCACCGACTCCCCTCGGTGGCGGTGCCTTTTCCTCGCCACCCGCCTCGCCCGTCCAGCGGGCCGGGGCGGGCCTGTGCATACTTGCGCGGTTGCAATCGTTGCCGGGGGACACCCGGCTGTCCCAGAGGCGGTAGTGGTGGTCGACCAGACGATCCCGCGGCGACGCGACACGACCCCGGCGGCCGGCGCCCCGGTGGCCGACCCGGGCCTGCGCCAGCTGCTGGCCGGTCTCACCGCGGTCCGGGACGGCGACTTCGGCACCCGGCTGCCGGAGGACGCCGACGGGCTGCTCGGCGAGATCGCCACCGTCTTCAACGGCATGGTCGACCAGCTCTCCCTGTTCACCTCCGAGGTCACCCGGGTGGCCCGGGAGGTCGGCACCGAGGGGCAGCTCGGCGGCCAGGCCGACGTGCCGGGCGTCTCCGGCACCTGGAAGGACCTGACCGATTCGGTCAACGCGATGGCCGGCAACCTGACCGACCAGGTGCGCGACATCGCCGAGGTGGCCACGGCGGTGGCCCGGGGTGACCTGTCGCAGAAGATCACCGTCGACGTGCGCGGCGAGATCTTGGAGCTGAAGGTCACCATCAACACGATGGTGGACCAGCTCTCCTCGTTCGCCGACGAGGTGACCCGGGTGGCCCGGGAGGTCGGCAGCGAGGGCCGCCTCGGCGGCCAGGCCGAGGTGCCCGGCGTCGCCGGCACCTGGCGCGACCTGACCGACTCGGTGAACTTCATGGCCGGCAACCTCACCAGCCAGGTGCGCAACATCGCCCAGGTGACCACGGCCGTGGCCCGCGGCGACCTGTCCCAGAAGATCACCGTCGACGCCCGGGGCGAGATCCTGGAGCTCAAGAGCACCATCAACACGATGGTGGACCAGCTCTCCTCGTTCGCCGACGAGGTGACCCGGGTGGCCCGGGAGGTCGGCACCGACGGCCGGCTCGGCGGGCAGGCCCAGGTCAGCGGCGTCGCCGGCACCTGGCGGGACCTGACCGACTCGGTGAACTCGATGGCCGTCAACCTCACCGACCAGGTGCGCAGCATCGCCCAGGTCGCCACGGCGGTGGCCCGGGGCGACCTCTCGCAGAAGATCACTGTCACGGCGCACGGCGAGATCCTGGAGCTGAAGAACACCATCAACACGATGGTGGACCAGCTCTCCTCGTTCGCCGACGAGGTGACCCGGGTGGCCCGCGAGGTCGGCACCGAGGGCCGCCTCGGCGGCCAGGCCGACGTCAAGGGCGTCTCCGGCACCTGGAAGGACCTCACCGAGTCCGTGAACGTCATGGCGGACAACCTCACCGCCCAGGTCCGCAGCATCGCCGAGGTCACCACCGCGGTCGCCAAGGGCGACCTGACGCAGAAGATCCGGGTCGACGCCCGCGGCGAGATCCTCGCCCTGAAGGAGACCATCAACACGATGGTCGACCAGCTGTCCGCGTTCGCCGACGAGGTGACCCGGGTGGCCCGCGAGGTCGGCACCGAGGGCCGGCTCGGCGGTCAGGCCCGCGTCTCCAACGTGGCCGGCACCTGGAAGGACCTGACCGACAACGTCAACGAGATGGCGAACAACCTGACCAACCAGGTGCGCTCCATCGCGCTGGTCGCCACCGCGGTTGCCCAGGGCGACCTGAGCCGGCAGATCACCGTCGAGGCCAAGGGCGAGGTTGCCGTGCTCGCCCAGACCATCAACACGATGGTCGGCACGCTCAGCGCGTTCGCCGACGAGGTGACCCGCGTGGCCCGCGAGGTCGGCACCGAGGGGCAGCTGGGCGGCCAGGCCCGGGTGCCGAATGTGGCCGGCACCTGGAAGGACCTGACCGACAACGTCAACTCGATGGCGAACAACCTCACCGGCCAGGTGCGCAACATCGCCCAGGTGACCACCGCGGTGGCGCAGGGCGACCTCACCAAGAAGATCGACGTCGACGCCCGCGGCGAGATCCTGGAACTCAAGACCACCATCAACACCATGGTCGACCAGCTCTCCAGCTTCGCGGCCGAGGTCACCCGGGTGGCCCGCGAGGTCGGCAGCGAGGGCCGCCTCGGCGGCCAGGCCGAGGTCGAGGGCGTCTCCGGCACCTGGAAGCGGCTGACCGAGAACGTCAACGAACTGGCCGGGAACCTGACCCGGCAGGTGCGCGCCATCGCCGAGGTGACAAGCGCGGTCGCCACCGGCGACCTGACCCGCTCGATCACGGTCGACGCCTCCGGTGAGGTCGCCGAGCTGAAGGACAACATCAACTCGATGGTGGAGTCGCTGCGCGAGACCACCCGGACCAACCAGGAACAGGACTGGCTCAAGACCAACCTGGCCCGCATCTCCGGCCTCATGCAGGGCCACCGGGACCTGGAGGTGGTGGCCGGGCTGGTGATGAACGAGCTGGCCCCGCTGGTCTCCGCGCAGCTCGGCACGTTCCTGCTGGTCGACGAGGCCGCCGACGGCCGCGGCCTGCGGGTGGTCGGCGGCTACGGCCACGACGCCACCCGTCGCCGGTACGCCCTCGGCGACTCCCTGGTCGGGCAGGCAGCGCTGAGCAAGCGGGCCATCGTGGTGGACGCCGTGCCGGCCGACTACGTCACCGTCTCGTCCAGCCTCGGCGCGGCCGTGCCGCTGCACCTGGTGGTGCTGCCGATCCTCTTCGAGGACCAGGTCCTCGGCGTCATCGAGCTGGCCGGCATGGGCCGGTTCACCGAGGTCCAGCGCGACTTCCTCGACCAGCTCACCGAGACCATCGGCGTCAACGTCAACACCATCGTCGCCAACGCCCGCACCGACGTGCTGCTGACCGAGTCGCAGCGGCTGGCGGCCGAGCTCCAGGCCCGCTCGGAGGAGCTGCAGGCCCGCTCCGAGGAACTCCAGAGCTCCAACGCCGAGCTGGAGGAGAAGGCCGCCCTGCTGGCCCGGCAGAACCACGACATCGAGACGAAGAACTCCGAGATCGAGCAGGCCCGCCAGGAGCTGGAGACCCGGGCCCAGCAGCTCGCGCTCGCCTCGAAGTACAAGTCCGAGTTCCTCGCCAACATGAGCCACGAGCTGCGTACGCCGCTGAACTCGCTGCTCATCCTGGCCCAGCTGCTGGCCCAGAACCCCAACCGCAACCTCACCCCGAAGCAGGTCGAGTACGCCACCGTCATCCACTCGGCCGGCGCCGACCTGCTCCAGCTCATCAACGACATCCTCGACCTGTCCAAGGTCGAGGCCGGCAAGATGGACATCAACCCGGAGACGTTCGAGCTGTCCACGCTGCGCGACTACGTCGACGCCACCTTCCGCCCGCTCACCACGCCGCGCGGGCTGGAGCTGGACCTCGTCACCGGCCCGGACGTGCCGGCCCGCCTGCACACCGACGAGCAGCGGCTCCGGCAGGTGCTGCGCAACCTGGTCTCCAACGCGGTCAAGTTCACCGAGAAGGGCCGGGTGCAACTGCGCATCGAGCGGGCCCGCCCGGACGAGCTGCCGGCCGGGATGCCGCCGGCGGAGACGGTCATCGCGTTCCGCGTCGTCGACACCGGCATCGGCATCGCCGAGCAGCACCTGACCGCCATCTTCGACGCGTTCCAGCAGGCCGACGGCACCACCAGCCGGCGGTACGGCGGCACCGGCCTGGGCCTGTCCATCAGCCGGGAGATCGCCCGGCTGCTCGGCGGGCAGATCACCGCGGACAGCGTCCTCGGCCAGGGCAGCACCTTCACCCTCTACCTGCCCGCCACGGCCACCGCGCCGCTGCCCGACAGCGGCGCCGCCCTCCCGGCCGCGGCGACGGCGACTTCCATCGAGGCGGAGGCCCAGCGCTGGGTGGAGCAGCAGCAGCGGCGGGTGCTGGTGCTCGAACCGCACGAGAAGGGACTGCTCACCCTGCTGGCCCGCGGGGTGGCCGCCGAGACCGGCGGCCCGGTCGAGGTGTCGACCGCCGTGGACGTCGAGGGGGCGGTCGGCACACTCGCCCGGCACCGCCACCACCTGCTCGTGGTGCAGCTCGACCCGGCCGACGAGCACGGCACCGCGCTGCTCAAGGCGCTGCACGAGCACCCCGGCCTGCGCGGCCTGCCGGTGCTCGCGTACCACGGGCAGCCGCTCGCGGCCGGGCAGGACACCCTGCTCCAGGGCATGGCCGCGGACCGCCCGCTGGAGATCCTCGGCAGCCTCGACGAGCTGCGGGAGCGGATCGTGCTGCACCTGACGGCCGACGCCCCGGAGCGGGTGCCGACGTTCACGGCGCCCGCCGCAGACCTTGGCGCGGTCGGTGACCCGGTGGCGCGGGAGCTGTCCGGCCGCAAGGTGCTCGTCGTCGACGACGACGCCCGCAACGTCTTCGCGCTGACCAACATCCTCGAACTGCACGGCATGGACGTGGTCTACGCGGAGAACGGCCGCCAGGCCGTGGAGACGCTGATGCGGCACGACGACATCGACCTGGTGCTGATGGACGTCATGATGCCCGAGATGGACGGGTACGCGGCCACCGCCGCGATCCGCGCCATGCCCCGCTACGCGGACCTGCCGATCATCGCGGTGACCGCGAAGGCGATGCGCGGGGACCGGGAGAAGAGCATCTCCTCCGGCGCCAGCGACTACGTCACCAAGCCGGTCGACGCCGAGGACCTCCTCACCTGCATCCACCGCTGGCTGACGAGCTGACGGGAACGGCCCGGCGGGCATGGTGCTCGCCGGGCCGCTCCCGACCACATCAACTCACCACGGCGTGGGGGGTGGGGGAGG
>NZ_WBKT01000199.1 GCF_008868175.1 Micromonospora sp. AMSO31t | reverse complement strand
ACGACCGGACCGAACCCGTAGAGGAAGAAGCCCCACAGGCCCAGCTGGGCGTAGGTCAGCCAGGTCGTCCGGTCACGGGTGAGGCGGGGCACCGGCCTTACGGTACTTGCGGCCGGCCGCCACCCCGTCCACCCCGCCGCCCGCTCCCGCCGCGCGCCCGATCTTGGACACTTACCGTTCGCCGCGAACGGAAACTGTCCACGATCCCGCTCGTAGGACGCCTGAGCGCGCCGTTTCGGGGCGGCTGCCGCGGGCCTACTGGATCGCGTGGGTGCTCATGTCGGTCACCGGGTCGATCGAGGTCTGCCTGTCGCTCTGGACCGCGGACGTGCTCCGTACCCACGCCGGCCTCGGCGCCGGCGGAGCGTCGGCGGCCGTCGCGGCGATCGTCTGCGGCATGTTCGCCGGCCGCCTGGCCGGTGGCCGGCTCGCGCTGCGCTGGCCGCCGGTGCCGCTGCTGCTCGCCGCGCTGGGCGTCTCCCTGGCCGGGTTCGCGCTGTTCTGGTCCGCCCCGGTGGGCTGGCTGGCCGTGACCGGCCTGGTCGTGCTCGGGCTGGGCAACGCCCTGCACTACCCCCTGGCGATCTCCATCGCCCTCGCCGCCGCCGGACCGGCCGCGGACAAGGCGGCCGGCTGGGCGTCGTACTCGATGGGGGTGGGCTTCGGGATCGCGCCGGTCGCGCTCGGCTGGGTGGCCGACGGCGTCGGCCCGCACCTCGCCTTCCTGCTCCTGCCCGGCTTCATCGCCGCGGCCATGCTGCTCACCGTGCGCCTCGGCCGCGTCCTGCGCGTGCCCTCACCCGCCGACGACCGCACCCCGCTCCCCGCCGCGACCTCTTGATCGACTCCAGCTCGGCGACGTGGCGGTGTCCGAGCCTGCTGGACACCGCCACGTCGGCGTGCTGGTTCAGAGCACCCGGGCCAGGGTCACGCCGTCGGCGATGGGGAGCATGACGACCTCGACGCGGACGTCGGCGAGGATCTCGTCGTTGAAGGCGGCGATCGCCCGGTCGTCGGCGTTCTGCGGGGCGAGCACCCGCCCGCCGCGCAGCGTGTTGTCCACCGCGATCACCGCACCCGGACGCATCCGGGGCACCAGTTCGTCCCAGTAGACCGGGTAGCCGACCTTGTCGGCGTCGATGAACGCGAAGTCCAGGTAGCGCTCCTGCGGCAACTCCCGGAGGGTGTCCCGGGCCGGGCCGATCCGCAGCTCGATCCGATCCTGCACGCCCGCGCGGGCCCAGTACCGCCGGGCCACGCCGGTGTACTCCTCGGAGATGTCGAAGCAGGTCAGGCGACCGCCCTCGGCGAGGCCCCGGGCGATGGCCAGCGAGGACAGCCCGGTGAACGTGCCCACCTCCACCGCCTGCCGGACACCGAGCAGCCGGGTCAGGAAGGTCAGGAACGCGGCCTGCTCCGGCGCGACCTGCATGTCCGCCTGGGCGGGAAGGGCGGCGCGGGTCTCCTCGGCCAGCTCCCGAACGATCTCGTCGGGGGCGGATCCGTGCGCCACGAGGTACGCGTGGAGTTCCGGGGTCAGCGGCAACGGCTTCGTGCTCATGATCGGACGTTAGCCGAGATGTTCGATTTCCTGGCCCCCCGGCGCGACCTTCGTCCACAGGTCGGTGATGTTCAGGCCCAACTCGGCGAGGAGACCGCGCAGCAGCGGCAGGGAAAGCCCCACCACCGTGCCCGGGTCACCCTCGATGCCGGTCAGGAACGCCCCACCCAGCCCGTCGATGGTGAACGCCCCGGCCACGGCCAGCGGCTCACCCGTCGCCACGTACGCGGCGACCTCCGCATCGCTGATGTCGGCGAAGTGCACAGTGGTCGAGGCGACCCCCTCCGCGCGCGCCTCGTGCACCGCGTCGAGCAGGCAGTGGCCCGTGTGCAGCACCCCGCTGCGCCCGCGCATCCGCTGCCACCGCCGGGTAGCGTCCGCCGCATCCGCCGGCTTGCCCAGAATCTCCCCGTCGAACGCCAGCACCGAGTCGCAGCCAAGCACCAGCGTCCGCTCGTCCGCGTCGGGGCGCAGCCGGCCCCGTACCGCCTGCGCCTTCAGCCGGGCCAGCTCCAGGCACAGATCCTCGGCGCGGTCGCTGACCACCTGCGACTCGTCGACGCCGCTGACCAGCACGTCGGGCTCGATCCCGGCGGCCTGGAGCAGCTTGCGGCGGGCGGGACTCTGCGAGGCGAGCACGAGGCGCAGCGGCACGGAGGTCGACATCCCACCGACGCTACCGGCTGATCCGCGGCGGCGGGTCGTCACCACGTCGGCGGCGGCGCCAGACCAGGTAACCACCGCCGGCCGCCAGCAGCACGCCCAGCGTCACCAGGCCGCGTGCGGTGGAGTTGCCGTCGTTCTCCTCCTCGGCCGCGGTCGCCGGCGGCGCGGTGATCGACGGCGTTTCGAAACCGAGTGGGGGGATGTCGGCGGTGAGGGCGGCGACCAGGTCGATGACGCCGTAGCCGTACTCGTCGTCGCGGCCGGGTGGACCCTTGTCGATCGCGGTGGCAGTCAGGCGGTGAGCAACCTCTTGCGCGGGGAGGTTGGGAAACTTGGAACGGATCAGTGCAGCGGCACCAGCCACGATGGCAGTGGCGTCGGAGGTACCGGTGCCGACGCGATAACCGCCGTTGATTCCGGTGCTGTAGATCTCCACCGCCGGCGCTACCACGTCGATCTGCGGCCCGGTGACGGAAATCGCTGCATGGTTTCCGTGGCTGTCGACACCCCCGACAGCAATGACGCCCGGCTCGCTGGCGGGATAGCCAACGAGCGATGACCTCGTCGTGTTGCCTGCCCCGGCCACAACGACGATGTCTGCCTGAATCGCTTCCTTGACAGCCTGTTGGAGCCGTGTTCCTGCCCCGCCAGCGGCCGAGATGCTGATCACGTCTACGTGGCGGGACACTGCGTACTCGACGGCTTCCGCCAGTGCCTCCGAATCACCATCCTGATGGGGTGGGGATGCGTAGATTGGCAATATCTTGGCTCTGGGGGCGACGCCGATAGCCCCCTCCCTGTCGCCATGGCCGTGAGCGGCGATCAACCCAGCCATCCCAGTCCCATGCCCGTCTTCGTCGCGTCGGCCATCGCCTACGCCACCTGGAATGACATCGACTCCAGCAAGAACGTTGTTGCGTAAGTCAGGGTGGGGATCAACTCCGCTGTCCGGTACGGCAACTACAACCCCGTCTCCCTCATTCACGGCATGCGCTGCGCCTATTCGCAGGTACCCGACGTGCCATTGAGGACCTCTACTAGGGTCGGCCTCAGATCGGCTGGGCGCGACGAGAGTTATTGCCGCGAGCGCAACCATGGCAATAGAGACGCGCGGCCACGTCAGGTTCACCTGTCAAATCCGATTGCAGGGCCTGGATCAATTGGCCCCTCTTCCTCCGGCGCCCGGACAATGGGAGTCACCCCTTCGTCAGTCTTCCAAGGGTTATGTGGGTCCCAGTCGCGTCCTTTGATCTCGTCGTCAGACCTCCGCCCAGGTCGACCGGACGGGGGGAGCGAGTTGGTTCCGGATGTAGCAGGACTGCCGCCGATGGGGTGCAGCCCACCCATGTTGCCGTGTTGGGAGTATCGACCTGTACCTGGTCGGGAGCCTGCAGCGCCGGCTGGAGCCGTGCCGGCTGCGCCGCCACCAATCACGCCGCCGACGGGGTTAACTCGACGAGGTGAAGCTCCACTGGACGGCTGGCTTAATCCTGAGTAGGGACCGCCGATTAGGCCGCCCGACGGCACCGACCGCGAGGGTGGAGTAGGCGGTGTAAACCGCTCGCCTCCGCTGCCGCGAGCGACTTCGCCACGACGAAATCCTGGCGTAGGAAATGACGCCGCTCCTCCGGCTACTGGAGGCGGCGGTCCGGTGACACCGGTCGTCGGCGGAATGTTTGCAGATGTGGACGGAGTAGGCGTGACGGTCAGGGGCGGCGCTGATGCCAGGCCAGCGCCCGTTCCACCCAAGATCGGGCCGACACCGGATGCTTGAGGCATCGCTGTTGGCGCTGCGGTGGCACTCGGTCTAGTGATAGAAGATGGCTTTTGGATAGACACCGGCACAGGAACGATTGGCGGAATCAGAGGTGCGCTGCCATCGACGCCTGAGGTCTGGATATTTTCGTCCACCTTCGGAACTGGCCTGGGTGGGGGTTGGCGGAGCATGACTTGGGCTTGTTGGAGTTCGCCGCTCAGCCCCGTCATCAGCCCGCGCGCCCGCACGTTCAGCTGCTCAAGGTCCGCGTCCGTCACCGGGGGCTTCTCCGGTAGCCGGCTCCCCGCCACGGCCTTCGGGTCGGCGAGCACCGCCTCGTACGCCTGCTTCTGTCGCACCTTCTCCGCGTACTCGTCGAAGAGCGGCTTGAGCTCGGCGCGGGTGCTGCCGATGGCGCGGGTGGCGGCGGCGAGCGCGTCGTAGTTCGCGGCGGCGGCGTCGTGGGTGCGCTGCACCTGGTCGATGAGCTGGTCGAGTTCGCCGAGGTACGCGCGCGCGGCGGCGTTGGTTTCCGGCGGCCACGCCTCGGCGAGCCCGCGCCGGTATTCGCGCAACCGGCTGACGTGGGCCAGGGCGAGGTCGCAGACCTTGCGCCAGCCGGCGACCTGCTTCCACTGGCCGGTGGTGTCCTGGTCCTGGAGGCACGCCCACATGCTGAGCACGTCCATGAGGCGCCAGTCGGTGAGCCCGGAGGTGCGCCCGCTGCCCCGGTCGATCACGGCAGGACCACCCGGCCCTGGTCGGTTGCCGTGGGATCGGTCAGCGGCGGCACCGGGCGGGCGGTCGTCGCGGACGGGGTGGCCAACGCGCGTTCCACGTCGGTGACGCGGGCCGACGAGAAGGCGTCGGAGTCGCCGTAGGTTGTCGCGATGTGGCCGGCGGCGCCGGCGAGCCGGCCGGTGGCCGGGGCCAGGTCCCAGACCATGGTGACGGCGGCCTTCTGGGTCTCGTGGTGGGCCTGGAGGAACCGGACCAGCTCGATGAACGCGTCGGCCGGGTTGGGGACCGGGGCCTTCATGTCGTCGGCGATGTATGACAGGTGGGGCGCGTAGTTGCGGGTGACCTCGTCCTGGAGGCGGTCGGCGAACTCGCGCATCCGTCGGATGTCGGCTTCGATGCCGCCGTAGTCACGCAGCCAGCCGGCCGGCTGGTTGTCCTCCGGGATCATCGACCCTCCCTGCCCGTCACCGCACGGTTTCCCTGAGTGAGGTTAATCGCTCGGCGCGGATCCCGGCAGTCCTGATGCGGGGGTGCGTACCCGGGAAGGTCAGCGGGGGAGGCCGGAGGCGCGCCACGCGCCGGGGCCGGCGGCCGGCGTCGCGCCGGCCGGGCGCGCGCTGCGCGCCCACTGCGACACCGGGGCCGGTGCGGGGGCCGCGGCCGGTCGGGTCCGCACCACGATCGCGCCGACCAGGGCGGCCAGTTCCTCGGCGGTGGGCACGCCGCGGACGATCCGGAACAGCGGCTCTTCGGCAGACATGCCGACAGGGTACGCGTCCAGAACTTGACCTTCACCGCACAGTGGCGTGCCGCCGGTGTACGAGTCCGGGCTGCCGGGTACGGTTTCCGGGATGTCTAGCGCGCTTCCCCAACTCGTCGCCGACCGGTACCGGCTCATCTCGCCGCTCGGCCAGGGCGGCATGGGTCGGGTGTGGAAGGCGCGCGACGAGGTACTGCACCGCGACGTGGCGATCAAGGAACTCGTCCCGCCGCCCAGCCTCACCCCGGAGGAGCGCCGCGAGATGCGGGAACGCTCGTTGCGGGAGGCCCGGGCCATCGCCCGGCTCAACAACGTCAACGTGGTCCGCATCTTCGACGTGCTGCGCACCGACGGCGATCCGTGGATCGTCATGGAATACGTGCCGTCGAAGTCGTTGCAGGACACCATCGCCGAGGACGGCCCGGTGTCGGCGGCGAAGGCCGTCGAGATCGGTCTGGGGGTGCTGGGCGCGCTGAAGGCCGCGCACAAGGCCGGCATCATGCACCGCGACGTGAAGCCGGGCAACGTGCTGCTCGGCGACGACGGGCGCGTGGTGCTCACCGACTTCGGCCTGGCCACCATCCCGGGCGACCCGAACGTCACCCGCACCGGCATGGTGCTGGGCTCGCCCGCGTACATCGCGCCGGAGCGGGCCAAGGACGGCACGGCGGGCCCGGAGGCCGACCTGTGGTCGCTGGGCGCCACGCTCTACGCGGCCGTGGAGGGCAAGTCGCCGTACGCCCGGCCGTCGGCGATCGCCACCCTCGCCGCGCTCGCGACCGAGCCGCTGCCGCCGCCGAAGAACGCCGGGCCGCTGAAGCCGGTGCTCCAGGGCCTGCTGCGCAAGGACCCGGAGGAGCGGATCACCGCCGAGATCGCGGAGCGCATGCTGCGCAAGGCCGCGGGGCGGCGGGCCAAGGGCATCTCGCTGCTGGACGGCGTACGCCGGCCGGGGCCGAACGGTCCCCGCGGGCCGCGCCCGCCGCTGGTGCCGGCGCCGCGTCCAGCCGACGAGCAGGCCGAGCGGCCGGCGCCGCCGGCGCCGCGCAAGCCCGACGAGGGTACGTCCGCGGCTGCTGTCGCCGGTGCCGCGGCGGTCGCCGACGCCACGGCGAAGGTGCCGGCCGGCTCCGACGCCGCGCCGACCGCCAAGGTGGCCCCGCCGGTCGCCGAGGCGACCACCAAGCTCGACGCCCCGCCGGCAGTCGACGTGACCCGGGTGGACGGTGCCGATCCGGCGCTCGATGAGACGCGGCTGGACGGCGAACCGGTGGTGGCGCCGCCGGCTCCGCCGAAGAACCCGACCTCCGTGCTGGCCGAGCCGGTCAGCCCGGCGCCGTCGGCGGGTCGGGCGGTGGTGGTCCCGGGCACGAAGCCGGAGCGCAACCGGCGCAACCTGCTGATCGGCGCGCTGGTCCTGGTGCTGCTGGTCGGTCTGGCGGTGGCCGTGCCGCTGCTCAACCGCGGTGATGATGACAGGGACGGCGGTGGCCAGCAGGCCGCCGCCACCTCCCCGGCGGCGGCTCCGCCCGGGCCGGGGAACAGCGCCGCGCCGACCTCGGCCGCGCCGAGCAGCGCCGCGCCCAGTCCCACCCCGTCCGCGACTCCCTCGGCGTCGGCGTCCGCCGGCACCCTGCCCGCCGGTTGGCACTACTACAAGGGCTCGAACGGCTTCCAGGTTCCGGTCCCCAACGGCTGGCAGGCCCGGCCCGGCAACCGGCAGGTCGTGCTCTACGAGGTCGGCGAGGCGCGCCGCGTGCTCTTCATCCAGTGGACCGACTCGCCCAAGAAGGACGCGTACGCGGACTGGCAGGCCCAGGAGTCGAGCCGCCGGAACTACGTCGACAACTACAAGCTGGTCGGGATCACCCGCTGCGACGGCTACTACCGCACGTGCGCCGACTGGGACTGGTTGGAGACACGCAACGGCGGCACCCGCTTCCACGTGCGCAACCGGGGCGTGGCCACGGCCAGCAACCGGGGCTACGCCCTGCGCTGGGAGGTCCCGGCGAACGCCTGGGAGGCCAACCTGGCCGGCTGGGAGATCATCACCAAGGGCTTCAAGCCCGACCGGTCGAACTGATCCGGTAATCCCGCCGTTGCGAAACTGACTCGCATGGCCTTCCGTGCTCGGGGGTATGGAGACCCTCGACGACGGAAGGAGGTACGACATGGGTTACCGACGCAAGGACACCGGTCCCCGGCTGGCGCTGTGGATGCTGGTCGCCCTCGGGGACGTGGTCCTGCTGCTGATCAGCGCCGGTCTCTCGGCGCCGGTCGCGGTGCTCGGTGTCGTCGCCCTCACCGTTGCGGGGGTGGCGACGTGGCGGCTGGCCCGCCGGACCACCCTGGCCGGGCGGGGCGCGGTTGCCGTGCCGGTCGGCTCGCGACGCAGGGTGTGACCCGGGCGGTCAGAACGGCAGTGGCGGCAGCCGGACCAGCTATCGACCTCGGTCGTAGCCGATCCCGCTGCCGCCGACTGGCGACCGTCAGGCTGGTCAGGTGTTGTTGGCCAGGGCGATCAGCCGGGTCCGGTCGCCGTTCCAGTAGTTGCGGTCGACGTTGCCGCTGATCCCGGAGACGGCGCCGGTGCTGGTGTACTGCCAGAAGCTCCAGAACGGGGCGCCGGCCGGCAGGGCGCCCACCGTGCTGGACCACCGGGCGACCCACAGCGGGTGGTTGGCCCACGGCGCGGTCCAGCTGCCGGTGCACTGGTTCCACCAGCTGGTGGTGGTGTAGATGACGGCGTACCGGCCGGTGCGGGACCGGTAGGTGTTGAGGAAGTCCTGGACCCAGTTGCGCATGCCGGTCGTGGTCAGGCCGTAGCAGTAGCCGCCCGCGTACGGGTTGCCCTCCAGGTCGAGGGCGGCGGGCAGCGTGCGGCTGTCGGCGGACCAGGCGCCGCCGTTGGAGGCCAGGTAGTTGGCCTGGGTCGAGCCGGCGGAGATGTTCGGCCGGGCGAAGTGGTACGCCCCGCGGATGACCCCGGCGTTGTAGGCGTTGACGTAGTTCGCGTTGAAGTTCGGGTCCTTGTAGCTCGTGCCCTCGGTGGCCTTGATGAAGGCGAACTGGATCCCGGCGTTCCGCACGCTGGTCCAGTTGATGCTGCCCTGGTAGCGCGACACGTCGATGCCGGGGGTGGTGGCCGCGGCGGCCGGTCCGGCGGTCGCGAACAGGGCCGCCGCCGCGGTGGCGGCGACGGTCAGGCCGGCGGCGAGCAGCCGGCGCACGGAGAGTCTGGTACGTGCCATCGATGCCTCCAGGGACGTCCAATGATTGACGCCTATCTTTGGAGGTAAGCGCCCTAGATCGCAAGAGGACTTAAAGAATTTTTCATAGACGATCGTCGTCGCTTCGGCGGCCCGGGCGGGAAGGTTCAGCGAAGGGAATCGGGGTCGATCGACCAGCGGAAGGGCTGGGTGAGGGTCAGCGTCTCACCCGCTTTGGCGACCCGGTCCTCGACGTAGTGCGCGCCGTCCAACCGGTGAAGCCGCAGTGAGTGGCTCTCACCGTCCTGTTCCACCAGCAGGTACCACGGGATCCGGGCGATCGCGTAGAGCTGCATCTTGAGCAGCCGGTCGGCGGCGGCGTTGCCTGGCGACACGATCTCTCCGACGAGGAACACCCGGTCCGCGTCGAGAAACGTTCCTTCGTCGTCGGCGTCCGTGACGACGAGGTCCGGGATGACGACCCGGTCTACCCCGAGACGGACGTTGATCGCGTCGTAGACCGAGAGCCCTTCCGGCTCCGCTGCCGCCTCGATGCTGTTGGCCAGTCGTCGCGTCACCCGCTGGTGCCGTCGGCTCGGTGCAGGGCTCACGATCAGGCTCCCGTCGAGCAGTTCGATCCGGTCCGGCGTCTCGCCCAGGGCGAGGTAGTCGGCCTCGGTCCAGAGGCCAACGTGCCGTGCGAAGGGCTCCAGCGGAGCGGCACTCACCGGCGTTCACCTCCCGACCCGATCGCCACCCGATCAGTCTCACAGCTTACGAGGCTGCATCGGTCGAACGACACAGCTCGGGCCGGTAGGCTCCCCGCCCATGCCCCTGATCGACGGCCTGACCACCCTCTGGGACAAGCTGCTCGGCGCCCAGCCGGACCCGCCGCCGCTGCTGGTGCTGCTCACCGCCGTCGTCGCGGTGGTGGTGGTCGCTACCCGGTTGCCCTGGCGGATCGCGCGCAACGCCGTGACCATCGCCCACGAGGGTGGCCACGCGCTCGTGGCCCTGCTGACCGGCCGGAAGCTGCGCGGCATCCGGCTGCACTCGGACACCTCGGGCCTCACCCTCTCCGCCGGCCGCCCCTCCGGCCCGGGAATGATCCTCACCCTGCTCGCCGGATACGTGGCCCCGTCGCTGATCGGTCTCGCCGGGGCGTGGCTGCTCGCCGGCAACCGGATCACCCTGCTGCTCTGGGTGGCGGTGGTGCTGCTGCTGGCCATGCTCGTGATGATCCGCAACGTCTTCGGTGTGCTGTCGCTGCTGGTCACCGGCGGCGTGGTGCTGGCCGTCTCCTGGTACGCCTCGCCGCAGGTGCAGGCGGCGTTCGCCTGGACGTCGGTCTGGTTCCTGCTCTTCGGCGGCGTCCGCCCGGTGATCGAGCTGCAACGGCTGCGCAGCCGGGGGCGGATGCCCGAGTCCGACGCGGACCAGCTCGCCCGGCTCACCCCGTTCCCGCCACTGTTCTGGGTGACCGTGTTCCTGCTGGTCAGCCTGGCCGCGCTGGGCGCCGGCGCGCTGCTGCTCGCCGGCCCGATCCTCACCGACGCCGGCCTGACCGTCTGAGCCGCACCTCGCCCGCCTTCCCGATGTGGAGTGGATC